>CAJMAW010000093.1 GCA_905211485.1 uncultured Lentisphaeria bacterium
CGATGTCCGGGAGTATTATGAAAAACTCATCCCGATGCGCCGCGGATGTCTTCCGGAAGACGTGGCAAGAGCGATTGCCTATGCGGTTTGCCAGAATTATGAAACAGGACAGGCAATTCCCGTGACGGGCGGTCAGATCATGCTGAACTGAAAGAGAAAAAGAGAGAATTCCCTTTTTTGTTTTTTTCTGAAGCATTTGATTTTGTCCTGTCTCCGGGGAATATTGTTTTTTCCCCTTTTTCTTTACCTCCTTTCCCGCTTTCAGAGGCGGGCTTCCTCCTCTGCCGGAATGCAACTCCGAAGATGAAAATGCCGGAGAGAGGGGAGGCGGGGGAAAGAGAGAGACAAGAGGGATAAAAACGTTCAGAAGGGGAATGTAAAAAAAATTGCATTGAGAACGAATGAGAATGAATGAAAATGAATGAGAACGAATGAGAATGAATGAAAAATGGATGAACGCTTAAACAGTTTTGACTCCGAGCTCCGGCGCCAGGCTCTGGAAGAGTTTTCGGAAAGGAGCACGGCATTCAATATGCACTGTCACAGTTTCTTTTCCTACAGCGGATTCGGCTTTTCTCCCACGGCGCTGGCGGTTCTGGCGAAACGGGAGAACTGGCGCGCGGCGGGGATGGTGGATTTCGACGTGCTGGATGGAGTCAATGAATTTCTGTCCGCCGCCGCCCGTCTGGGAGTCCGGGCCGTGGCGGGGCTGGAAACGCGTGTTTTCATTCCGGAACTGGAGAATGTGGAAATCAATTCCCCCGGAGAACCTGGGATTGCTTATCATCTGGGATATGGTTTTGCCTCGTCTTCTGTCCCGGAGGGAGCGCGGACCTTTCTGAAAAGCCTCAGAGAGAAAGCGTCTGAGCGGATCCGCCGCCAGATCGAACTGGTGAACGCTCTGCTTTCGGAGACGCCTCTGGATGCGGGAAAAGTGGCGGCGGAATTCACTCCCTCAGGGAATCTGACGGAACGCCATCTCTGCATGGCCTACCGGATTGCGGCGGAACGGATTTTCCCGGAAGCGGAGGAACGGCGCGCTTACTGGATGGAGAAGATCGGTGTCTGGGATGCCGATCCGGTCGTATTGGAAGGTCTGATCCGGGCAAAAACCATGAAGAGGGGCGGGGCAGGATACATCAAAGCGCAGGCTTCTTCCTTCCCGACTCTGGAGGAAATGAACCGCTTCGTCATTTCCTGCGGCGCCGTCCCGACCGTTGCCTGGCTGAACGGACTGTCCGACGGGGAAACGGATCCCGGAAGACTTCTGGATCTGCATTGCCATGCCGGTGCCCGGGCTGTGACTTTGATCCCGGATCGGAACTGGAATGTCTCCGATCCGGAAAAACGGACTCTCCTGACCGATGCGCTGGCGCGTTTCATCCAGGCATGCACGGAACGGGAACTGCCCGTCCTCGCAGGAACGGAAATGAATGCTCCGGGGCAGAAAATCGCGGATGATTTCACCGTCCCCGCGCTGATTCCTTATCTCAAAGTCTTTACTGCGGGCGCAGACGCACTGGCCCGATGGGAATGGCCGGGGGGAAAAAGGAAATAGAAAAAAATAAAGGGGGAGGGGAGAGTAAAAAAAGAACTCTTCTTCTGATTTCGTTCTCTCCCCAGAGAAGGCAGACAAAAAGCGGAAACGGATTTCAAAAAACAATACGGACCCGGATTTTTCCCGCAGGAGGTTCTGATTTGCCTGCGGAAATCACGGAGTGGAAAGGATGGATTTCATGAGCACATTTGTCGGAGTCGGACTGGGACCGATTCAAACGGGGATTTTTCTTGCCGGAGCCTCGAAGGGCGGCTTCAGCCGCATCGTGATTGCGGAAGTCAATGACAAAGTCAAGGACGCCGTGAACGCGGCACATTCGGTGACGATACACATTGCTGCCGCGGACCGTGTCTATTCGGAAACCTATCCCGACGTGGAAGTCTGGAATCCGCTGATTCCCGAGGAAAGGGAAAAGCTTGTGCAGGCGGCCTCGGAGGCGTCGGAACTGGCGACTGCACTTCCGAGCGTCAAATTCTTTTCCTCGTGTGCGCCCTGGATGCGTGAAGGTTTTGAACTCCGTCCGGAAGCGCGCCGTTTCATTTACACGGCGGAAAACAACAATCATGCGGCGGAAGAACTGGCCGCGGCTGTCGGGAAAAGTTTCCCGAACACATTCTATCTGAATACCGTTGTCGGAAAAATGAGCGGTGTGTTTGAAGCCGTTCCCGGCGGACGGTCCCCGATTGCTCCCGGCGCAGGGGTGGGGCATCTCGTGGAGGAATTCTCGCGGATTTACATTTCCAGCTGTCCGGAAATCGAAAAAAGACAGGTCCGCTCGCTCTATGAGAAAAAGAATCTCTATCCCTTTGAGGAGGCCAAACTTTACGGACATAACGCCGTGCATTTTCTTCTGGGAATGCTGGGAAAAACCCGTTCCTGCGCTTTCATGAGCGAACTTGCGCAGCACCCGGATCTGATGGCCGTCGCCCGTGCCGCCTTCGTCGGAGAATCCGGCGCCGCGCTGGTCAAAAAATATGCCGCTCTGCAGGATGAACTCTTTACGGAAAAGGGATTCACCGAATACGCTGACGATCTCCTGAAACGTATGACCAATCCCTTCCTGAAAGATGCCGTCAGCCGGATCACGCGCGATCTCGAACGGAAACTCGGATGGGATGACCGCGTCATCGGCACTATGCGCTTGGTCCTGAGTCAGGGTTTCGAACCCGCAAATTTTGCCGTCGGAGCCAGACTCGCCCTTGCGGAATATGCAGGCGATTCCGATAAAAAAACCGTTCTGGAAAAGCTATGGCCCGCCCCCTGGACTCAGGAACATGATGCCATTGCAAAAAGATTTCTCTGATAAAGAAAAAAGAGAATGACTCTTTTTCCCCGGAGTCTTCGGCTTTCAGAATTTGATATTTTTTTCCTTTTTTCCCCCCCCTTCTCCTGCCCTTCCGAGGCACGGGGAAGGGGATTTCCTATTTTTTTCACACACACATTCCGCGGAAAAAACAGGGAAAAAAGAAAAAAAAACGCCTTTATAACGACATTATTCTTTTTTCATTGCGGCGGAATACCGGGCGATTCCGAGTACGACGGCGGCGACAATGGTATCCTGGCGTTCCTTCCAGGTCAGAGCCCGGCCTTCCCTGTAGTTGGAAAGGAACCCCGTTTCGATCAGGACCGCAGGGCAGACGGCGTTCCGGACAACATAAAGTCTGCCGTGTTTGACGCCTCTGTCCTTAGCCTTGGTGGAGGAGATCAGAGCTCTCTGAATTTCGTAAGCGAGTCTGAAATTGTTCGGATCCGTCTTATTGGCAGGGGAAACCGTTTTGGATGGTGCCGAATCGCTTGTGGAGGCTGCGCCTGCAGGTGTGGCCAGATAGGTTTCAATACCGCTGACCTGTTTGTTTGCCGTGGCATTGCAGTGGATGGAAACAAAGAGGTCCGGCCGGATTTTTTCACAGAGTTCCGCGCGGTCCTGAAGGCTCGGGAAAACATCGCTGCGGCGGGTCATGACAACGGTGTAACCTTTCGCCTTCAAAGCCGTTTCCAGTTTTTTCGCGATGGAGAGATTGATGGTTTTTTCGTCCTGAACCGGCCCCGGCGCGCCCTTGTCCTTGCCTCCGTGACCGGGATCCAGCATGATGACTTTCACCCGATGCGCTTTCAGAGATTGTTCCCGAAAGACGGGCTCAAGGATTTTGTTGAAGTCCATTTCGGAAAGATAAGCCCGGCCTCCCTTCAGGAGAATCGGATAGAGAAAATAGACCGTGACTCCATCAATGCTTCCGGCACGCTTGTTGTAGAAAAATTCGATTTTGCTCTGTTTGTTGTAAAGCAGCGCGCCGGTTTTTGTCAAACGGAAGTTCATACGGTAGATTCTTGCAATGTCGTCAAGCATGACATAACGGCGCTGATCGTTCGTTGTATAGCGCATGGTCTGCCGGCGGGCGTTCTGAGTCTGGGCGGAAAGGGGCAAGAAGGGAGAAAAAGCCTGAAAGGTCGGCAGGAGAAACATCAGCGCCGCCGCGGCCGGAAGAAAACGTCTGTAGGATTTATTCATAATCGTTCCAATCTGATCTGTTCGGGATGAGTTTCCCTGGGGGGGAACATCGCATATATTTCATAGCCTTTCCCCCCGATCGGACGGGCATGGAAAAGCGATCTGAATACAAAATCCTTTGCACGGCAGAGAGCCCTTTCCCAGGACTCGCCCGCTGCAAGACAGGCCGTGAACGCCGCACTGAAGGTGCAGCCTGTCCCGTGGTCCGCATGGGGCGCGGAAGCGACCCGCGGAGAGGAAAGAAGATAAAGGTTCCCTCCGTGGCAGACAATGTCGTCTGCCGTTCCCGTGTCTTCTTCTGCGACATGCCCCCCCTTCAGGATCACATGACAGCCCCATGTTTCATAAATCATCCGGGCTGCATCTATGCGTTTTTGTGGAGTATCCAGGCAGCAGAGTTTCCCTGTCAGTACTTCGGCTTCAGGCAGATTCGGCGTCGTCCAGCTGCAGAGCGGCAGAATTCTGGACTTCACAGCCTCCACTGCGTTGTCCCGGAGAAGTTTCGCCCCGCTGGTCGAGACCATCACCGGATCCGAGACTATCTCATGCCGGCACCCGGACAACGCATCCGCAACACTCCGGATGATTTCCTCCGAAAAAAGCATCCCCGTTTTCGCCGCGGAAATATTCAGCACCTTCTCAACCGTTCTGATCTGAGTTGCAACCGCTTCCGGAGAAAGAGCCTCCACACCGCATACTTCGAGCGGATTCTGGAACGTCGCAGCCGTAACGGCGGAAACTCCGAAGACTCCGAATGCCGCGAATGTCCGCAAATCCGCCTGAATGCCCGCTCCTCCTCCGGAATCGCTTCCGGCAACGGTCAAAGCCACGGGAAGGGAAGGAGGAGGGACCGCCGTGTTCTTATGCGTCTTCTTTTCCTTCTGAGCAGTCATTTCCTGATTCCAGTCCTGATTGTTTTCCGGGATGGACTTCTCTTTCATTTTCGGGAACACTCCTGAATCTTCATCTTCCGTTTTTTTTCATTTCGTCCGGACCGCATTGGAAGCTGGCAGACGCTGGACAAGGCCGGGAAGATCTTTCGGGACAAGGAAAAAATTCCCAGACAACGCCTCCATTTCATATTTCGAGCGCGATTCCAGGAGAGTCGAACGCAACGCATACTGCTCATCCGTTTCATTCGGGAGTCTCTGAACGGCTTCCCTGCTGAACTGGATCTGCATCCGGGCAATGGCGCCCGCGGACTCAGCGGCAGTGCCGGAGGCGGAGGATGAGGAAGATTCATCATATTCCTGAAAACGAAGGCTGTAACGGAAGCCGTTGGCAAGAACGGCCTCCAGGGACACCGTGGGGTGAAAATTCTCAGGTCCGTTCATCAGAAGATCTATGCTGAAGGGCTTGGAGAGAAGTTCAAGAGCGGCACTCAGTTCGCCGAGATCGAGTCTGGCTTCCTCCGGACGGAGAAAACGGAACTGTTCCGACAGATTCCCGCGATGCAGGATCCATTCCGGATCGGCAGCTCCGCCGGGAGAAACTCCGCCGACAGAAAGCGTCAGAAGCTGCTGAATCTCATTCAGCCTCAGCGGTTCAAGCCAGACGGCCGGATTCGGATGACAATCCTCAAACAGACGCGAAATCAAAAAGACCTGGTCCTTTTCCCCTTCCCTGTGAAGAAGAATGTATCTTCCATCCGCACTGCTCGTCTCATAGCCGGGCAGTCCGCTGGGACGCTGGGTGTAGTGGCCCTTGCCGAGGATCAGACTGAAAATCTCTTTCCCCCGCGGATCCCGGAGTGCAATCTTCAGGCCGGGAATGGCGGAGGGATTTTCCGTTTTTTCCAGAAGATGCAGTGTTTCAATCGTTTCTGCGTCGCAATGTTCCAATTCCTTCAGAGGCCGGACCGTTGAAAGAGTGTTCAGAAATTCCACCACCCTGGCAGTCTGCGCACGGGCGGAGCCGCGTTCCCGGACAACCCAGGCACCGTTCTCAAATGCCAGAGTCGACACCATGTCCCGCCATGAGACCGTGAACGAATGCACATTTTCAGGACGGAATCTCGGGAAGTCCGCCGTTTTCTCCGCACTCTGCGCCGTCGCCCATTTCCTTTTTCCGGAATAAAGGGAAAAAACCGCAAGCAGGGTCAGGATCAGAAAAAGAAACCAATACAATACGTTTGCCGTCCGCTTCATGCGTCTCATTTTCTCTTCCTCCATTTGGACAGCCGGACCGCTGACCACAGAATTCCGGCCACAGCAACCAGCAGAGGCACAAGAATCAGATTGACCCCCCGCACCAGATTGTCCAGACGGTCCAGATCCGCCTTCAGCTGAAGATTGAGTTCCTTGAGCTCGCGTTTGAATTCGGCCACTCTGGAACTGTATTCGCGGATTTCACGTTTCTGTTCTTCGGTCAGTCTGGCTTCTCCCCCGCTTGCCGTCAGGTGATCCTGAATCCGGCGGACACGGTTCTGGGCTTCAGCCAGATTCCGCTGGAGGGAAAGAATGCGGTCTTTGTAGGCCAGTTCCGCCCGAGCTTTGATTTCGTTGATCCGCGTGAGCGGACGGCTCATCGGAACACGGCCGCGGATAGCAGACAGGCTTGAGGAGCCGCAGAGATGGTCCATGACATTCTGGAAAAGGGTCAGATTGTCGTCCTGACGGATCAAACTGGTCTGCCCGAGGGCGTCCTGAACGGTTCTCACGCAGGCGTCATTGAAAATCATGTCGCTGTCTCCGAAAAGAATGACTTCCGAAGGTCTGGCGGAACTGCGGAGGTGTCTGTTTTCCGCATCGGGCAGAACCGCATCCGGCGGACCAGAAGGAAAGGCGCCGGGAAACATCCCGCTGATCCGGAGCGCAAGCGGATAGCGGACACCGGATGGCGTGAAATGACGGATCACCAGTTCGGGACGGTCAATCAGGGCACTCACAATCTGCGAATTCTCCGAAGTCTGCAGAAGCGTCTCATAACGCAGACCCTCCACTGCCCGGACAACAGGGAAAACGGCTGAAAAATACAGCGAAACCGAATTCAGGGAGGCCGTCAGCGGACTTTCTTTGGAAATGGCGTCTGCAGTCAGCTTGAGAGCCAGGGGATTTGTGATGTTCCTGTCCGGCCTGCTCACGCGCAGTGCAAAGTTCATATCCGCCGCCATGAGCGTCTTGTTGTAAGCCAGCCCCCAGGCGGAAAGAAGCGGTTCCAGATCCGATTCCGTGCGCTCCATATAGCTGAAGTCCCGGCGTGTCTTCAGAATCGAGTAGAGAGAGCGCGGATCCAGATACACCGCAAGACGTCCGCCCCGGAGAAGATACTGGTCGATCGCATACAGCGTCTTCCGGGGCAGCGCACACGGCTGGATGATCAGAAGTGCCGACACGTTCCCTGGAATTTCGGAAACGTCCGGAGAAAGCGGAAGAACATTCATGTCCCGAGCCAGCTCATTGACGGCATACCAGGGCCGTTCGGGCTGGTTTTTCTTCTCTCCGTCCGGATGATCGGCGGAACCCGCGGCGCGCACCGTGCCCGCCTGCTGCGGAAGAAGATCCCCCATGACCGGAAGTGAACTGAGAACCCCGACCACTGGTTTTTCCTTCCTTGTCACATTCAGCACCGCACGCGCAATTTCGTATTCCAGTGTTTTTTCCTGCTGGGGGGAGAGGAACGGAATCGGCACCGTCCTGTCCGCACAGGAAACAGACAGTCCCAGGAAAACGCGTTCCCCCGTATTCAGCGGCAGCGGTTTGACCCCCTCCAGCAGCGCGGCCTCCTCGTCCGGCGAATCCGGTTCCGGATCCAGAAGCTGAAGAGAGAGTTTCCCTTCCGAGGCATTGCGGAACTCGTTCAGAAGCCATTCGACGCGTTCCGCATATTTCTTCAGCGCCGGCGGCATCTTCGTGCCCTTTTTCGTCGCATAAAAACGAATGGTCGCAGGAGTGTTCAGAGACGCCGCAAGCGCTCGCGCTTCCGCCGACAGCGAATACGCACGGTCCGAACTCAAGTCAAAGCGGAGCCGGAATGTCGACGCCGTGATGTTCACGCAGAAAAACGCGTAAAACGCTAAAAGCGATGAAATCAGCACTTTCCTCAGCATCCGTCCCGTGGACGCCTCCCTCAGTGTCCCCGGAGCAAAAAGATTCCCGATCCCCGCGGAGGCGAATTTCAGTGATACACCCGTCAGATACAGGAATAACAGCGTGGAAGCCGCGCAGTAAATCACTTCTCCGGAATCCAGAATCCCCCTCTGAAACGCCTGATAATGCGGAAGAATCGCACAGAAGGAAATCATATCCATCACACTTTGAGGAAGATACGGTAAAAGAAAATCGTTCAGTTCCGGCCAGCCGATGAACATCAGAATTCCGCAGAACAGAAGCGAAAGGAGAAAACTCGCCGTCTGGCTTTTCGAAAGTGACGAACAGAAGCACGACACGGAAAGAAACACCGATCCCGTCAGAAGCGTTCCCGCATATCCGCAGAGAATCGCCCCCAGATCCGGTTCTCCCAGATACAGCGCCGTCAGCGGAGTCGATGCCGTCAGAAGCACGGCAGTGCCCAGCAGAAGCATCCCCGCCAGATATTTTCCCGTGACCAGTTCCCAGAGCCGCGCGGGGAAGGAAAGAGTCAGCTCAAAGACTCCGGAGCGTCTCTCATCCGCCCAGAGCGGCATCCCCAGGGCCGGGACGATAAAAAGGAAAAGCCATGGCATCCAGTCGAAAAAAGCGCTCAGATCCGCCTGTCCGGAGGCAAATACACCGCTCGCAATGAAACTGCAGAATGCCGAAAGAACCAGGAAGATCACCAGAAACACCCACGCCGCCGGCGAGGCCGCAGAGGATGAAAATTCCCGGAAACAGACTCCCGAAATCCTTCGCAGGGTTTCTTTGATCTCATTCATCGTGTTCATCGTGTTTTTCCCTCTTTCTCCGGAGAGATGGCGAACGATGATGTTCCGGCTGACGGGAAAGCTCCGGGGACCGTAGCGTCACAACCCGTTTTCTCCGAACTAACGGCTTCCGGCTTCTTCTCCGCATTGCCAGATTCGTCTGAGAGTTTCTCGGAAATCTCCTCACGACGGGAGGACAGCTCCGCAAACACTCGATCCAGTTCTCCCCGCCCCACCCGGCAGGAAAGAATCTCTTTTCCTTCAGCGAAGGCAAGGGCACAGGCCCGGGCAAGGATTTCCTCTCCGCTTTTTCCGGGGATACGCGCAAGGCGGATTCCCGTCCCGCAACCTGAAGACGGGGTGAAAAACTGCACTCTCCCCAGCTCTGATCCCACTGATCCGGCAGAGGAAAAAACGGAGCCGAATATGGCGGAAAGGACAGTTTCGTCTCCGGAACCTGGGGCAAGAACCAGTTCCGCCGCTCCGTCTGTGGGGGAAAGCGCCCGGAATTCTTCCGTGGTCCCGTCAAAAACCTTGTGTCCGGAGGCAAGAACGGCCACGCGGGTGCAGACTGCGTTCACTTCTTCCAGAATGTGGGTCGAAACAATGATCGCGCTCTTCCTGCGCATTTCCGATATCAGAGAGCGGATTTCCCGTTTCTGATTCGGATCCAGCCCGTCCGTGGGTTCATCCAAAATCAGGACTTCCGGTTCATGGAGAATCGCCTGCGCCAGGCAGACCCGTCTGCGAAAGCCCTTGGAAAGGGATTCCAGTTCCTCTTCCAGAACACCGGAAAGCGAACAGCGCTCCACCGCCGTGCCGATTTTTCTCTTCTGATCCCCCCGGCTGATCCCGCGCATCGCCGCACAGTAGCGGAGAAAGGATTTCACGGTCATGGAGGAGGGAAGGGGAGCATTTTCCGGAAGATAGCCGATCCGCGATTTCGCAAGAACTGGATCTTCCGACAGATCCGTCCCGCAGACAAGAACACGGCCTTCAAAATACGGCATGACTCCGCAAAGCATCCGCATCGTTGTCGTTTTTCCCGCCCCGTTCGGACCGATGAAACCGAGCACCTGACCGCTTCCGACGGAAAGGGAAAGATCACATACCGCAATCTTCTTCCCGTAACGTTTGGATATATGCTCCGCTGAAATCATGTGCCGGGGATCATCCTGGATAAGCTGTTCAAAAATGAATAAAATGATGGTTCGGATCCCCCCTCCTCAGCGGGAATCTTTCGCCAGCTCCCTGTCCTGAAACAGATACAGTGCCCATATTCCCCATATGGCAATGTATATGAAAACATAAAGCAAACTCCACAGAAGATAGGAAAGCGGAATCTTCTGCAGATTCGCCAGCGCATCCGCCATCCAGAAATACTGCCAGTTCGGAAGAAGCGCGCGCAGAAATGATGAGGTAAAACCTTCTCCAAACCACTGAGAAGCAAGATACTGGGATACCAGACCCGTCAGAAAAAGAGCCAGGCAGATCAGCAGATTGGAGACAAATTCCAGACGGGTCGCCAGCGCTACCGCAATCGATCCCATAGTCCACACCGCCGGAAACAGCAGAAGCAGCGCCGGCGCAAGCTGGGAAATCGACATGAATTCTTCAGGGTCATACCCATGTTCTCCCAGAGCCGATACCCGCATCAGGTACAGAATCGCCGTCAGCATCGGCAGCCCCGCCAGCATCCCCCCGATCGCATTCGCGGAAAAGGAGGCCTGAGAAAAAAAGTTCCGCGCTCCACCGTAAAGAGCCGCTGCAAAAATCACTCCGAAGTACCAGGCCATCGCCGTATTGTCCAGCTGAAACTGGTCTTTCGCAATCAGAACCGAGGTCACGGTCGCACAGGAGCAGAGAAAGACAAATATGGAAACCGCCGTAAGGATCCCGAGAATCTTTGAGAGAATAAAGGAAAAACGCGTCACAGGTTTGGAAAGCAGAAGCAGGACTGTGCCGTTTTTCATCTCGCGACTGATGGTGTGCCCCGCACAGAGAACGGAGATGAAAAGCCCGAAGAGAAGAGTCGTCGCCATGGAACTATCCACCACCAGACGGATCTGCTTTCGGAAAACGAACATGGCAAGCGTGGGGAAAAGTCCGATCATGACAAGCGCCGTGGCTAGCATCAGAAAGTAGATCGGTTCTCTCAAACTTTCCTTCAGCGTATTGCGCGCAAGCTGGTAAATGCTGAACACCGTAAGTCCTTTCTTTGATTGAATTTGAAGGGCGAACCGGAGAATAAAAGAGCGGGAATGCCGCTGCCGGGGGGAAGGGACTGTCTTTCTTTGACTTCAGGAGAGAGATCAATGAAAAAAGGATAATCCCCCCCTTGCTCATTTCCCGGTAGGATCTTTCCCCGATTCTCCGCTGATTTTTCCCCTTCCCGGACCGTCCTGTCTTCTGAATTGAATGTTTCTTTTTTTTGAAAAATTTTTCTGATTTTTTTCCTTATGTATTCGGTTCCGTCTGCTTGATTTCCGTCATATCCGGCAGGAGCCGGAGTCCCGCTCCGGGGGAACGCTGTCCATTTTTATTCCCCCGCTTTCCATATTTTCGGTCGGCCTGCATTTTTTTCTGCCCGGGAGGGAGGTCTCTGCGGGAGGGAGAAAATCAGTTGCCGGAAAGGGTGCTGCTTTTAGCGGTTTCCTCTGCAATTTTCCGGTCAAGCGTTTCCTGATCCGCCTTCTGAGAGAGGTAATCGGCATAGAGTTTGCTCATTTTCGGATAATTCAGGATGTTTCCGAGCATCAGGGCATTGATTTTCCAGTTTTTATCCGTGATCAGGGCGGTGTTGATCTTTTCAGGGACGGCTTTGTGATATCCTTCCGGGACAAAGGAATCATTGCCGAGGATGATTACAGTGGTCGGTCTCATGAAGGCGATGAAACGGGAGAGATCCGCGCGCTTGATCTCAATGGCATTTCCTCGTTTCGGCGGGATGAACATGATGGGGTTTTTCGAGCCTTTCGCAGGAAGAAGAATGTAGGACGCATTGCATTCCGTACGGGCGATTTCCGCAAGTTTCCTGGGACTTTCGTAATTGGCTGTCACAATGAGAAACGGCACGGGATGATGCGCCTTGTACTGCTGACGGTCCTGTGCGGGAAGATTTTCCCTGCCCGGACGGACACCTGCCTCTTCCGCCGCCGTCCCGCTGAATGTCAGCATAAAACCGAGGGTGAGAAACACTGCCGCCGCCAGAGAAAAACGAGTGGTTTTCATAAAATGAACTCCGTTATAAGAAAATTTCCATTAAAAAAAGACTTCTTTTTCTGTGTTTGGACTTGCCGAATCGCAAACATTACATATTTTATACATACTGACAGGATAATTCAAACGAAAGAACACGGATGTTTAAAGTTTTTTTTGAAAGAAATGACGATTTTGCCCGTGCCGCCCTTTTTCTGAGTGGGACGGGAACCAATGCCGTCAATCTGCTGACCCGTCTGAAAAACAATCCAGAAGCCCATTTCTGGCGTCCTGCCGTGATGGTCACGGATCGGCCTGAAAGCAGTGCCGCGAGAACTCTTGCAGCCCGTTTTGATATTCCTCTGGTCGAATCGGACATTGCCGCTTTTTACCGCTCCTTCGGAAAAAAGAAAGTGTCCATTGCCGACGGGGAGGGCTGGCGGATCAGGGAACTCTGGACAGAGTCGCTCCGGGAAAAACTGGCCCCGTTCCAGATCGATTTCGGCATTATGGCGGGATTCGTCCCCCTGACAAATATTGTGAAGGACTTCCCCTGCCTGAATGTGCATCCAGGGGATTTAACGGTCGAAGAGGGCGGAAGAAGAATTTTTGCCGGGCTTCATCGCATCCCTGTTGAAAATGCGATCCTGAAACAGGTGCGTTTTCTGCGCAGCAGTGTCATTGTGGTTCAACCATTCACGCCAGGAGCGTCTGAAATGGATTCCGGCCCGGTCCTCGGCGTATCGGCTCCC
>CAJMAW010000094.1 GCA_905211485.1 uncultured Lentisphaeria bacterium
GCATGAGGGCTCCTCGCCCTCATACTCCCCGGCAGGATTGCATCTCCTGCACCCGTCAGGCAAGCCTGCCGTATTTTTTTCTTTTCTTTTTTCCCTTTTTCTGATATATTTTGAAAGATCAAAAGTTTTTTGTTCGTACACCACATAGGAAGAAAGGTTCAGCCCGTGAAGAATCAAATTATATCGGATTATCTGGAAAAATCATGCGGAATCCTCCGGGAAATCGCCGCAAAAGAAGAAAATTCCCTGAAACTTGCGGCAGAAAAAATTTCAGACGCATATCTCAAAGGACATGGGATCTATGTCTTCGGCTGCACTCATTCGGCCATTCTCGCGGAAGATGTCTTCTACCGCGCAGGAGCACCCGCATTCTGGCGTCCTCTCTGGGGCCCCGGAATGAGCATCACAAGCACCCCGGGAACCTTGACCAGCGCCGCAGAAAAAAATGAAGAACTCGGACGCGATATCGTCCGCTGTTCCCGTATGGGAAAAGACGATGTCATCGTGATTTTATCCACATCCGGCAAAAACGCCGCCCCGCTCGCCGTGGCGGAAGAAGCGCTGAAACGGGGAGTCTCCGTAATCGCCGTCTGCTCCTCCGCATACAAGGATCAGAAAGGGAACCATTCCTCATTGCAGAACTTCCAGGCTCTGAAAGACCGGATTCTGATCATCGACAATCATGTCCCCTGCGGTGACGCCTGTCTGGAAGTCGAATCCTGCCGAATGGGCCCCCTTTCCACCATCGCAGGTTCCTTTATCATGCATACGCTTTCCGCATTGGCGGTCGAACGGATTGTCTCGGAAGGAAAGATCACTCCTCCTGTCTTCCTCAGTTCCAATGCGCCCGGCGGACTGGAGCATAATCTGGCTTTGATGAGCCGTCCGGAAATGAAGGAGGCATTCCTTCTGCCCTGATCCCGAATCCGATTCCGATTCTTGATCCGAATTTCTTTTTTGCCTGTTTCTTTGCCTGCCTGAGTCTGACTTTTCAGAGGTCTTTCTCCGGCGTGTGTGATGCCTTGTCCCGGCTCCTCCGTTTTTTCAGATTTCCGGAGGAGTTTTTTATTTTTTTTCTCATTACCACATCCCGGGAACAAAAACATCCCTGTCCCCTTTGCCGGAATTTTTCCGGAAAGGAGATGAAATATACTGTCCCTTCAGGGCATTTTTGAGTTGAAAAGGAGAGGTTTCCGGAATGGAAAGTTTTTCTTTGCCCCCCTTTCGATGTCGCATAATATACGGTATGTTGTCCCGTTTGTATTGAATTATACTCCAGAGTATGATTCTTGTCAATAGTTCAAGAGTAAATATTCTATTTTTTTTTATTATTTTTTTGCATCACATACCGTATATTATGAGACGTTTATCAGTATATATGCGTCTGTTTTGATGAATGATATAAAACAACGAGGAGGGAGGTCTGCCGAAAAAGATAGAATTTTTCCGAATTTGATGCGGGTATGGGGTTTTAAGTTTTCTCACTTGCTTGGATTCCGTACCGGAAAAGAAAAGAACGAAAAATCAAAAATATGGAGAGACCATGAAATCTCAAAGTAAAGCTTTTACGCTGATTGAACTCCTCGTTGTCATTGCCATTATCGCGATTCTCGCCGGGATGTTGCTGCCTGCCCTGAATGCGGCTCGTGAAAGAGCTCGTCAGATCAGCTGCACCAGCAACGTCAAACAGATCGTCCTCGCCTGCAAAATATATTCAGGCGGATACAATGAAACTTTCCCGTTCCCGTTTGCTACCGACGCGACCGTTGGAGATGGGACGACCGAAGAAGCTACGAAGAGCCTTGATCTTCTCCGCACCAACAAAATTCTTAACGACTACAAGATCTTTATCTGCCCATCCAGCAGCGAAGGCAAATATGATTCCGGCAACAACACATTGGCTCTGAACGATAGCGATGTCCAGATCACCTATGTCTACTTCCCCGGTCTGACGGAAAACTCCGATCCGGACAGCGGCATGGTTTCTGATGGTTCTGTGAACGGCAAGTGGAACCATGAAAATCATGGTGCCATCGGTTATGTCGATGGTTCCGCCCGTCAGTCGAATGGACCGAACTGGTTCCTCGAAGCCAAACACAAAAGTGCTACTTCTTCCGGAGCTGGTGGGGACGTAGAAACTGGCAACATCACGGCAGCAGATTTTGCAGTTTTCACCACCGGAGACTAAGCTGATGCTCCATCATACGATGCGGAATTAAGTGCATCGTGCGGGATATCCGCTCATTCAGCCGGGGACTTTCCATGACAGAATGGAGAGTCCCCGGCATTCTTTTTTTCATTTCAAATCGTCCTCCTCTTCTTCCGTGATTTCCCGTGATTTTTCCTGTAATTTTCCTGTGATTCTCCTGTGATTTTCCCGGTTGACAGAATGATCTCCTGATGGTACAGTAGAGTATGGATTGTCCGCATCCGGCGGATTCATCATCCGGCTTCCTGCCGGGAAAAGAAAAAACGATGTTTTCAGATGGAGAAAGAGAGAAAGAAGAGCGTGTTCATGTTTTTCTTTCCCCCCTTTCTTTTTGAAAGCGTGAAAATCAAACTGGAGGATTCCCGGAATGCCCCGAGTACTGGCCGTGGATATCGGCACGAGCCGCATCAAAGCCGCGTTGTTTGATGAAAAAGGGAATATGGAGGCTCTGGCGGATCGGCGTCTGGAACGCGCGGACTCCCCGAGCCGTCAGGATGCGCGGATGTGGTATGAAAGCGTCTGCCTGCTGCTGCGCTCCATGGATCTGACTCGCCGCATCCCGGATGCCGTGGCCCTGACCGGAAACATGCACGCCCTCCTCGGAATCGGGCCGGACGGAGAACCGGTGGAGGATGCCTTCCTCTGGAGTGATTCCTCCGCCGAAAAGGAATCCGACTGGCTGAATGAACGCTGGGGTGACTTCCTGAAGGAATTTTCAGGGAATGCTTCCATTCCCGTTTTCACACTTCCCAAGATTTTGAAAATGAAAAAGGAAAGGCCTGAAGCCTATTCTTCCACGCGCCGATTCCTGAACAGCAAGGACTATATCGCGTGGCGCCTGACGGGAAATTTCGCGACGGATCCGACGGATGCCTCCGGTACGCAGATGATGTCTCTTTCCCGTCATTCCTGGGAGAGCGCTTTTCTTTCGGAACTCTCTCTGGATCCCGGGAAACTCCCGGAGATCCTGCCATCCTCCTCTTCCTTCTGCGGCCACGTGACCCCCGAAGCCGCAGAGGCAACCGGTCTCCCCTCCGGAGTGAAAGTGGTGATCGGAGCCGGCGATCTCGCCACCGCCGCACTCGGAAGCGGCGTGGACGAGGATACTTTTTCCCTGACTCTCGGCACCGCCGGGCAGCTCCTTGCCGATGGTCCCGCGGGAACGGGCGGGAAACTCATCGGGAAAATTTTTCTTTTCGCCCATGCTGAAAAGGGAAGGGAACTTTATCTGGGATCTGTTCCGGGAGGAGGTTTTTCCCTGGAATGGCTGAGCGCGCGTCATAACAGGAGTATGACGGATTTTTTCCGGATGGCTTCGGAAGACGCGCGTCTTACGGAGGATCTGCCGCTTTTTCTTCCCTATCTGCTGGGGAGGGGAGCTCCGTACATGGACTACCGCCCCGCAGGAGCCTGGCTGGGGCTGAAGGCGCTTCATACGGAGGCGGATTTGTATCGCGGAGCGGTTTTCGGGACGCTCTGCCCTCTGCGCCAGTGTGCGGATCTGATGGAATCGCTTTCCGGACGGAGGAGGGGGAGTCTGGTGCTTCAGGCGCTTGCGTGCAGGGAAAAGGCGGTCCGGGAGACGGCGTCGGCTCTCTTCCGTCAGGAGAGGAAACTTCTGCCGCTGAATTCGGAGGCGTCTCTGCTCGGCGCGGCGATGCTGGGCATGTGTGCGCTGAATGTCTATGACGGATGCGCTTGTGCAAGAAATGGAATGTTTCGCGCGGAGAAAATGGCTCTGCCTGCCACCCAGCTCGGCTCTTCCCACGACGCAGCCCAGAAACTCTATGCCCGTTTTCTCTCCGCCGCCGGCGGAATTTGATTCCCCGTCGGGCGCAGGACGTTTTTTTTTCCGTGAATCTTTGTTTCCTGATTTTGCATATTGCCGAATTTGAGTTAAACTAATGCAGAACAGACTGGCGGAAGGTCCCCCCGGACAGTCGGAGAAGTCCGCACCCGGACAGGGAAAGGATCGGAACACTCCCCTTCCGCCGGAAACAATGGAGGGGAGCAGGGTGTTTTTTCCCATGATGAAAAACAGAAGAATCCATCCGTTCTTTCCCGTTGCGGGGGGAAGTGCGCGGTATGGCATGGTCTTACTTCTTATCTTTTTCTTTTTTGCGTTTGCTGCAGCGGGCGGCAGCGGCAATGCCGCTGAGGAAGGGGTGGAAAAAAACACGGCAGGAGGCGCCGCCGCGGGAGCGGCAGCGGCAGACAGCAGTTCCGGAGCTGTCCTTCTCCGGACGGCGGGGAGCGGAGACACAGGCACCGGACCCGAAGTCGCCCGGACAATGTTTTCCCATGCATCCGATCAGAAGCCGGTTCTGCTCTTTTTGCTGCTGCTCTTTCTGCTGCTTATGCTTGGGGGAGCGTTTCTGCTGTACTGGTTCTGGCGCCGTGGAAAAATGTGGAGGCGCTATGAAGCGGAACGCATGAAGGTGATTCTTGCTTCCGTGAATGAAGCCGTGATCGCCGTGGATCTGGAAGAAAAAATCCGAATCATGAACAGCGCGGCGGGATTTTTGACAGGGTATACCGATGGCAATGCCGAAGGAAAACCGCTGATGGAGATCTTCCATGTCATCAACAGTGTGGACGGTCTGGCCCTGGATTCGCCCGTCCGGCGAGTGCTGAAGTCCGGTCTGGCGCTGGATTCGGCAAAACAGATGGAGCTTCTTTCAGCGGACGGTTCGCGCTACTTTATTTCCGTGCGCGCCTTCCCGCTCCGCAATGCCGCGGGGCGGACGGACGGAGCGGTTCTCATCTTCCGGAATCTTGCCCGCGAACAGGAACAGAACCAGTCTCTGGAAAATGCCAGGAAACTTTTGCAGTTTACCTTGAACAACATTCCCCTGGGTGCAGCCGTCAAGGATGTGGAGGATGATTACCGTTATCTGATGGTGAACAGGGAATTCGGAAGGTATTTCCCGGTTCCCTCTGCTCAGACGCCCGAGGGGAAAAGCGATTTCGATCTCTTTCCTCCCGCTCTTGCCAGAAAGATGAGGGAGCGGGATCTGATGGCGGTTTCGGAGCCGGACGAGCCCAAGGAATATGTCGACGATTTTTCCGAATACAATTCATCGATCCGTGTTTTCCAGGTGATCCGGACCGTGCATATCGCGGACGACGGGCACCGCTATCTTCTGGAAATCTGCCGCGACCAGACCGAGAAGGCGGACCGTGAACGGGCTTTCAATGAAGCCCGTCTGGAATCACGGCAGATTTTCGACAGCGTGTCTCTGCCGCTTCTTCTGCTTGACCGGGAAGGGCGTATTGTCCGTGCGAATCCCGCGGCCTGCTCGATTGCGGGGAAACCGGAATCCGAAGTGCTGTCCAGTGCGTGCAATTTCTGTTTCTGCTCCTTCCCGGCGCGTCCGGACTGCTGCCCGGCGGACGAGTGCCGCAGAACTCTCTCTCCCGCTTCGGCGCTCATCCGGGCCCACGGAAAGGAATACAAGGTGACGGCGTCGCCGTTTTTCGATGCTTCGGGCGCGCTTTCGGGAATTCTGGAAAGCGCTTCGGACATCACGCCGGAGGTGGAATACCAGCGGAATCTGAAGAATGCGATGGAAACGACCCTTTCCGTCCGTGAAATATCGCAGGCCTTTCTCAACGGAGTGGGCCGGACAGCCGGACAGCCTGCGAAACAGCTGGAAGAGTCCGTTGCCGTTTTGCGGAAGAGCGGGGCGCATCTGGACGAGTCCCTCAGGAAAAATCTGGAGAAGATTCACAATTCCGCTTCCCAGCTGATGGGCCTTTTCAAAAATCTGGAAGCGATTGCCAGGCCCGACAGAAAATCGGGCGTGTCCGCGCCGCAGGATCATTTGAAGATGATTGATGTGAGAAACTTCCTGCAGTCCCTTCTGGAGCATTTTAAAGAGGAAATCACACGCAAGCATTTGGAATGTCTTCTGAAGGTTCCGGAGAACCTGCCTCTCCTTGAACTGGATGCGGACTGCATGAAACAGGTGCTTTCCAATCTGCTGAGCAATGCCGTGAAATTCACGGAAAAAGGCGGAATTGAAATCGAGGCTGCTTTTGAACGGGAAGATGTGAATACGACGGTGGGCTGTCTCCGTGTTGTCGTCCGGGATACGGGAGTCGGGATCCCCGAGGAGAAGCTCCGCAACCTTTTCAAGCCTTCCTCCATCTCCGTTCAGACGTCTTCTCAAGACAAGGAGCAAAAAAATACCGGCATGGCTCTTCTGATGACGAAGCGTCTGCTTGCCCGTGTCAACGGTTCCATTCAAGTGAAAAGCGAAGTGGGCAAAGGCAGCGCCTTCACCTTCACCATTCCTGTGGCGGGATGCAGAATGCCTCTTGTGACAGCTGCTCCCCCGGCGCAGAAAAAGGAAAAGGCCCTGTTCTCGGGAACGGTTCTGATCGTCGATGACATTGACATGAATCTGAGAGTCTTCGGCGCGATGCTCAAAAAGCTCGGGATCAAGTATGCCTCCGCCCTTTCCGCGGAAGAGGCCCTCAGCCTCATGCGCACCCGCCGTTTCGACATCGTGTTCACCGATATCTGGATGCCCGGGGTCAGCGGTGAGGAACTTGCGGGAAAGATCAAGTCTCTGCCCGGATCTGCGAGTCTTCCCGTGGTGGCAGTCACCGCCGACACCGTGAACCGGAGCGAGGTGTTTGATGCCAGAATATTCAAGCCGCTCAGCATTGCCAAACTCAAGGCCTTTTTCGAGAACTTCTCTTCTTCCGCCTCCTCTGCCGGAGGAGGAGAGGAGGACGAGGAGGAAAAGAAAAAGTGATTTCCCCCGCGGCGGGGGATGCAATCCTGGAAAAGAAGAAAACTTGCGAGAAGCCGGCGGAATGGATTTTCGCCTTTGATATTTTGAAATCAAAAAACTGAAGAAGAAAGGATGGACTCCATGAAACGCACACAGTCCGGTATCTTGAAAGTTTGTCTGATAAGCGCATTGGCTGTGGCTTGTGCCTGGACCGCTCCTGCGCAACAGCAGCAGGGGAAGGATGCTGCAGCGCAAAAGCCCCGGAAGAGCAGCCAGACAGCCCCGCAGGAAAAGGCTCAGAAAACGTATTCCGAGGCCGATTATCAGCTTGCCTATGAACTTCTGGAGGCTGCGAAGGTTCCCGCCGTGCTTGAAAATTCCATCGACGGCATGCTCGATATCCAGCTCAAAAACGCTCCTCAGATGACTCCGTACCGCAATATTTTCAGGAATTTCTTCAAAAAATACCTGACGTATGAAAATCTGAAAAAGGATTATGCCGACATTTATCTGAGCCTGTTCACTCCCGAGCAGATGCGTGAACTCATCCGTTTCTACAAGACACCGACAGGACAGCGTTTCACGGAAGTGACTCCCGAAATTGCAGTCCGTTCCGCCGAACTCGGGCAGAGAGTCATGTTTGAACACATGGCGGAGCTTCAGATCGAATTGAGCAATGCCATGTCTTCCGCTCAGCTTCAGAACTCTTCTTCTCCGGCAGCTCCGAAAGGCGGCAAGTAAAATCTTTTCTCTCCTGTTTTTGTCTTCCGCCGCTTTTCCCCCGGAATATTTTTCTCGCGGGCGCGGCGGCGGATTTTCAGATGTCCTCTGTTCAGCGCAAAAAACGGAAATTCTGAAGGCTGCGCCATGCGCTCGGCGGCGGATTTTTCGCGTGAAATTTGGGAATTCTTTTCCGATGTTTTTCCCGGAGGATCCGGAGAAATGGAAAACGGTGTGAAATTCCCGCGAATTTCTTTTCCCGGATCGCCTTCCTTCAGGGGGGGGGGGAGGGAGGCGCGTTCCCGTGCGGACGGCATGGAAGAAGGAAGGGGAAGCAAATTCGGAAAACAGAGACGGCGAAGGAAGGACGGACCCATTGCCCGGACTCTGTTTTTATGAATGCCCTCTATAATAATGAAGTCGATCTCAGAAACTCCTTGCCGCTTCCGGTGATCTTTTCTTTACCGGAATCAGAAGGGGGACTCTTATCCGGCATGGGAGTATCCCCATTTGCCTGGCGTATCGTCCCCCTTTTTTTTTGTGGAATGTCTGTATTGATTTCGTAACATATTGAATTTTATATAGATAAGACGACTTGTTATGAACGATGGAAAGGAAAATCGGAGTATGGAATTCCTGAATCAGAATGAAGTATTGATGCACACACCGTATCTGGTACTGGTGGACAAGGACGCAGTACCGAAAACGCCAGAGGAAGTTCTGCAGGGAATCCAGACGCTCTGGGAACGGATTATCGAGATCTTGAAGACAGAGCCGGAAGTCCTGGACGATCTGGAACGGAGCATGAACAGCAGTCTGGAAGAAGCGGGCGCATGGGAACGAATCAGTCTGACAGACGAATCGTATCTGGATCTTCTGAATCCGTTGATCATAAGCGGGGACGGGTGGGGAATCGCGCCAAAACTGTTCATGGAAAAACTGCAGGAAACGGAAGTCAAACCGGAACTGTATCTGACGGCAAATGACCCGGAAGCGAAAGATCCGGAGCTCCCGTTCGATCTGAGCTGTAATCTTCTGGATCCGCTGTATCTGCCGAGAGAATACCGCTAGGTGAACAGCAATAAGGAAAAAAGTGAAAAGCAATAAAAAAGCCTCGGAATGTTTTTCTTCCGAGGCTTTGCTTTTTCAGAGAAGAGGAGTCTGATTCCTTTTCCCCGGCCCCCCTTTTTTTCTGTTTTTTTTGTCTGCCGATGGAGAGGAAGGCGGCTTGCGGAGAGAAAGGGGAGCATTATTTTAAATTCAGTCTTCCTCCTGCGAGAATGATTTTCCGGTCTTCACTGGAAAGGTTGGCGTTGAGGATCAGAGGGAAGCGCTCTCCGTTGCGTTTGACAAGGAGGGCTTCGACGGGGGCGGGAAGATTCTCGATGGCATCCCGGAGTGCAGGGATCCGGATGGAATCTCCGGCTTCGATTTTGTCGTAGTCGGACTTGTCGGCAAAAGTCAGGGGGACGATTCCGAAATTGACGAGATTTGCCGCATGAATACGCTCGATGGCCATGGCGATGACGGCCTTGACTCCGAGATACATCGGGCAGATGGCGGCATGTTCGCGGGAGGATCCCTGCCCGTAACTGTCGCGGCCGACAATTACGCCGTGTTTTCCGGAATCGCGGACCGCGGCGGCCTGCTGAGCGAAGGTCGGTTTCCCGGGTTCGTTGAAACGCTCGAAGACGACTTTTGCGTATTCGGGGATGTTGCTGCGGTGTTTGAGATGGATCCCGGCGGGCATGATGTCGTCGGTGGAGGTTTTGTCGGCGGTTTTGATGAGGACGACACCGTCAAGCTCTTCCGGCAGGGGCGTGTTGGTCGGAGGCTGTCCGATGGTGGGCTTCCGGATGATTTCGATGCTGTTTCCTCCGCAGGGCGGGGGCTGGATCATCATGGAATCGTCGGCAAGGAAGGAATCGGGTTCCCGGAATTCGGGGTAGGGGATGCCGAGCGTGGAGGGGAGGCGGAATTCCCCGCAGAGTGCCGCCGTTGCCGCAACTTCGGGACTCACAAGATAAGACTGGTCCCCTTTGGTGCCGGTCCTGCCGGGAAAGTTCCGGTTGAAGGTGCGGACCGTGACCGTATCGTTCGCAGGGCTCTGGCCCTGTCCGATGCAGGGGCCGCAGCCGACTTCGAGAATACGTGCTCCAGAGGAGATGATGTCTGCAAGAGACCCGTCCCGCGCGAGCATTTCAAAGACCTGTCTGCTTCCGGGAGCGATGGCGAGAGTCACATTTTCATGGACTTTTCTCCCCTTGAGCATGGCGGCCACAATGGAAAGATCCCGGTAGGAACTGTTGGTGCAGGAGCCGATGATGACCTGTCCGACCTTCATGCCGGAAAGTTCGGCAATGCTTCTGATGTTGTCCGGACTGGAGGGACAGGCGGCAAGGGGTTCGATTTCGGAAAGATTGATTTCGATGATCCGGTCATATTCGGCGTCCTCGTCCGCTTTGAGTTCGGTCCAGGAGTCTCCGCGTCCCTGTGCCTCCAGGAACGCCTTTGTCATTTCGTCGGAGGGGAAGATGGAGCAGGTGACGCCCAGTTCCGTGCCCATGTTGGTCACAGTCGCTCTCTGGGGAACCGTGAGCGTTTTGACTCCTTCTCCGAAATATTCCACCACGCTTCCCACGTTGCCTTTGGTCGTGAGAATGCTCAGCACTTTCAGAATGATATCCTTGGCGGAAACCCAGGGGGAGAGTTTCCCCGTGAGTCTGATTCCCGTGATCCTGGGATAGGCCATGCGGAAGGACTGCCCTGCCATCGCGAGAGCGACATCCATCCCTCCCGCTCCGATCGCCATCATCCCGATTCCTCCCCCCGTCGGGGTATGCGAGTCCGAACCGAGCAGCGTTTTTCCCGGCACGCCGAAGCGTTCCAGATGCACCTGATGGCAGATTCCGTTCCCTGGACGCGAAAACACAATGCCTTTGGATGCCGCCACACTCTGAAGATACAGATGATCGTTTCTGTTTTCCGGTCCGTTCTGCATCATGTTGTGGTCGACATAGGAGACGGAAAGTTCCGTCTTGACCCTGTCCGTTTCCATGGCTTCGAGTTCCAGATAAGCCATTGTGCCGGTGGCGTCCTGAGTCAGAGTCTGGTCGATGCGGATTGCGACGGGGCTTCCCGGAACGGCTTCCCCGGAAGTCATGTGTTTTTCAAGTATTTTCTGCGTAACGGTGTTTCTTGCCATTTTTCATCTGCTCCGTTTTTTTCTGTTTCCTCTGTCCCGGCGGGGCAGGGCGGAGGAAAAAAGATCTGAAAATAAAAAAAACGGGACGGCCGGCTTTACATTCCGGGCGCCCCGCAAAGGAAATCAATCTGCCGGTCCGGCAGGCTCAGTCTTCATGCTTTGTCTTGGGAAGACCGCTCAGAACCTTCTGCCCGGATTTCCAGCGTCCTTCGGCAGTGAGAATGTTGATGCGCTCGAAACGTTTGAGAACATTCCGCTGCTTCCTGATCTTGGAAGCCGATTTCAGGCTCGGATGTTTTGACATGCTTTGCTCCACTTGGTTGTATGTTCAGATTTTTTGAATCAGATTAAAGTTTCTGCTGAATCGCTTAATATAAAGCTCTCCGGAGAAAAAGCAAGTTTTTTCCCCTGATTTTTTTCAGGAGAGGGTGCTGTCTTTCTCCTGGTATTCGAGTCCGATGTTGCTCAGATGGAGTTTGAATCCGAGTTTGACGAGTTCGTCCTGAAGGCGTGAAACGTCCAGCTGACGCGGATCCGTTCCAAAATCGAGGGAAAGAGCCGCGGCGAGTCCGGCGACCTGCCCCGTCATGGCCGCACTGGGAATGACTCTTGTGATTTCCCAGGCATCGTTTCTGGCTCCGGTGCAGCGCCCTGCCGCGAGCAGTCCGCCCGGGCCGGATTTCGGACAGAGCGTCCGGTAGGGGACTTCCCACACCGGACCGGATTTCCGCCAGTCTCCGAGCATTCCGATGGAATCGGGGAAGAAGAGGTTGTTTTCCCCGCTGTCCAGAACGTATTCGGCATCGATGCAGAAGGTCTTGCGGAACTGGGGCATGGCGGGAACTTTGAGGGCGAAGAGGGAATTCCGGTCGTGTTCGCCGTCGGCATGGAGTTTCTGATAGCGTTTGCGGAGGAGGCGGCGACCGTCCAGCATGAAGCGCGAGACGGCTTCTCCATCCGGCGCGCGGTAAATCTGATCCGGGGAAAGCTGATCTGCTCTTCCTGTCATTCCGAGCCAGTAGGGCCCGTCTGAAATCATGTTGATCGGAGAGACGAAATTGCTGTTTTCCGCCTTTCGGTCATATTCCAGTGCCCAGACGGTCAGATAATTTTCTCCCGCGAGGCAGGGAATGCCTGCTCTGCGGGCCAGAACGCAGTCTCCGCTGGCGTCCACGAAGCGTTCCGCGGAAATTTTTCCCCGGCCGCTGGCGTTTTCCACGATTGCGGCGGAAACGCGTCCGTTTTCAATTTCCGCTCCGCAGACGAGCGTGTCGAGCCAGAAATCCACTTCGTTTTCCTCCAGGATCTCATCCAGCGCGAGCATGTAGGCCGCCGGGGAGAAAATGCAGCGGAAGCGTTCGACTTCGGGTGCGTTTTTCTTTTCCTTCCAGTTGTCCGGAATTTCTCCCGGACCGTAGACGATGCTCCGGCGGATGAGTTCCTCACAGAGTCCGAAGGTAACCTGATTCCCGTTCCCGTCGCAGAGCGGAAGATAGATGTAGACCAGACCCGTGGTTGCAAGCCCTCCGGGAAGAACGGTTTTTTCTAGCAGGACGGTTTTTCTTCCCGAGCGCGCCGCCTGCACCGCCGCCGCTATTCCGGCAATTCCCCCTCCGACTACTGCCACTTCGTAATGTTTATGAAAGTCCATGGATGATCTCCTTGCAAACTGTTTTTTTCATGATTTCCCTGTTTCAGCCGGGAGTCTGCGGCTTTTCTTCATCGTCGCGATGGAGTACATCTGTGTGTGTGCATTGTGATGGAATCGCAAAGTCACATTATGATTAATATAAACCCGAATGTTTTCTCTTCAAATCGGAAGCGGGGAAATGCGCTGCAAAAGCCCCTTTCCTGTGAAAAAAAGTCCGTTTTCCCGCATCTTTTAAGAGTATATAAAAAAATCCGGCAGGCTTGCCTGCCGAGGTGCAGGGAATGCAGCCCTGCCGGGGAGTATGAGGGCGAGGAGCCCTCA
>CAJMAW010000095.1 GCA_905211485.1 uncultured Lentisphaeria bacterium
CATCCGCTTCTACAAACTGAATGAGGCAGACCGGAGCGCCGTCACCGACACGGTGCCCGGTATGAATGATCCGGGTATAGCCGCCGGGACGCTTTGCAAAGCGGACGGCAAGATCATTGAACAGTTTGTCAAGGACCAGTTTTTTGGTCTGAGCCTTGTCGGAAGGAGTATTGATTTTCAGTTTGGAATAAGCGAGCCTGCGCTGATGTTCGCCACCTTTTTTGGCATAGGTGACAAGGCGGTCGACAAAACGGCGGAGCTCTTTCGCCCTGACCGTCGTGGTCTGGATCTGGTCATGCTCGATCAGGCTGCAGGCGAGATTGACGATCATGGCCTTTCTGTGACCGCAGTTGCGGCCGAGTTTTGCAGTATGTTTCAGATGACGCATGGATTACGCCTCCTCCTTCTTGGCGGCTTTGGCCCGGTCGGCCTCGGCCTGGATTGCATTGCTCAGTTCTTCGCTGAACGCCATGCCGAGACTGAGATTGATCTCCGCAAGCTTTTCCTTGATTTCGTCCAGAGACTTCTTTCCGAAGTTCCGGTATTTCAGCATGCGGGATTCACTCTTCAGACAAAGTTCACCAAGCAGTTTGATATTCGCGTTGTTAAGACAGTTCATCGCACGGACTGAAAGATCAAGAACCTCCACATCCTGGGAAAGAATCTTGAACATCTTCTGCTCTTCCTCGCTGATGGAGGAAAGCGCATCCCCTTCGGAAACCTGACTGCCGAGGAACGGCTTCAGGTGATCCTTCAGAATTTTCGCCGCTTTTTCAATGGCGTCTTTCGGGGAAATGCGTCCGTCGGTATAGATTTCGATTGTGAGACTGTCCATCTCCGTCTCCTCGCCGACACGTGCCGCACCAACCTGATAACGGACATGCGTCACAGGGCTGAACAGACAATCCACAAGAATCGTTCCCAGCGGATGATCCGGACGTTTGTTCTTCTCCGCCGGACACCAGCCGCGCCCCTTGGCAATCTCAATCTCCGCACGGAAAGGAACATCCTTGTCCAGCGTGCAGATGATCTGATCCGGATTCAGAACCTCCACAGTCCCGTCTCCGATGATGTCAGCCGCGGTCACGGGACCGGCTTTCCGCTTCCTGATCTCCAGGGTCTTCGGCTGGTCGCTGTGAAGATTGAGCTTCACCTTCTTCAGATTCAGAATGATTTCCGTGACATCCTCAAGAACATTGGGAAGTGACGAAAACTCATGGGTCGTCCCGTCTATTCTCACCGCCGATATGGCGGCCCCTTCCAGCGATGACAGCAGAACTCTGCGCAGGGCATTCCCCACCGTATGGCCGAATCCGCTCTGAAACGGAGCGGCTATGAACTTGGCATACTTGTCCGTCGCGGTGGTTTCGTCCATGACAAGCGTTTGAGGCATCGGAAAATTGGATGCAGCAGCCATCGTGTTTTATCCTCCAGAAAAATGGTTTCCAGTAACAAAATCGCTCCCGGACCTCCTCCGCACAAGCAGAACGGAGCACGGGATCTTGGCTTCAGACACGGCGTCTTTTCGGAGGCCGGCATCCGTTGTGCGGGACAGGGGTAATATCTTTGATGGCATTCACTTCCATCCCGATGGAGGCAATCCCTCTGACAGCGGATTCACGCCCCGCTCCGGGTCCGTTGATCCGGACTTCCACTTCCTTCATCCCGAGAAGCTCCGCCTTCTTCGCCGCATCCGCCGCCACTACCTGCGCCGCGTATGCCGTGCTCTTGCGGGACCCTTTGAACCCGTTCTTCCCGGAACTCGACCAGCACAGCACATTCCCGTGAAGATCTGTAAAGGTGACTTTCGTATTATTGAATGTCGCGTGCACATAAGCAATCCCGGAGGGAACATAGCGCCCGCTCTTCTTCCGCTTGACTTCGGAGGCCGCCGCCGCTGTGCTTTCTCCCTGCACGGCACTGCTGTTCTCCGCTGCAGCCGCTTCGCTTGCAGCAGGGGCCTTTTCCTTTTTCTCTTCAGCCATATTGATTCAAAACCTTTCGATTTGCTTTCATCGTAAGTAAAACAGGAAGCAGATGATTCCTTACTTCTTGCCTGCAGACGCCCCGGCTGCGGCCGCTGCCTTGTCGGATGCCGCAACTCTTCTCTGCGTTTTGTCGCGAATCGCTCCGACCGTCTGCTTCTTCCCTTTGCGTGTACGCGCATTGGTCCGCGTCCGCTGCCCGCGGACAGGAAGACTCTTCTTGTGACGCAGACCACGATAGCAGTTGATCACCTGAAGACGTCTGATGTCTGACACCAGCTGACGGCGGAGATCCCCTTCCACCGTATACTCATTCTGAAGAAGAACCGTGATCGCCGCAATGTTCTCGTCTGTCAGCTGCGACGCTTTCAGGTTCGGATCAATCTTTGCCCTCTCCACCAGCTCCTTCGCAATCGCAGGACCGATCCCGTAAATGGTCTGAAGCGCATAGGCAACACGCTTGTTCAACGGAATATCCACTCCTAAAATTCTGGGCATGTCGTATCCTCTCCGTTTCAGCCTTGTTTCTGTTTGTGGCGGGGATTCCGCGAGCATACCACGCGAATCACGCCTTTTCTCTTTATAACCTGGCAGGACTCACACCTGCGTTTGATGGACGAACTAACTTTCATTCAGGCACCGCCTTCATAAAAAAGTTTTCTGTTTTTGGAATGCAGACAACAACAAACGAACTCTCCTTTGCAAAATCGGAAGAGTCCTCTCTACTTACCCGGTCGAGCTGGAATGCCGGTCAACAACCACGAGTATTGCCGGGAACGCCGGGTAAACAATAAGATCATAAGATACTGCTCCTCTCTCCTTTTACAAATCCATGCAGAAAAATTTTTTTATTTTTTTTCCCGCAGTTCGCATGAATATCTCTCTTCCACCATCCGAAGCATCTGGCGGACCGCTTTTTCCATGTCCAGTTCCAGAGAGGGCAGATGAATTGTCGCGTCCACAAACGGACGGTATTCCGGAAGAAGCTTCATCCGCGCAAGATCCACTGCCGTGAACGGACGCGCAGTGGTCCGGTGAAGTGTGCAGTATTTGAAGTAGCCGCGGAGCGGAGAACCGGTTGTCATGAGTACGTCCGCAAGTCCTCCGCCGATAATCCGTGACACCTGTTCGTAGCCGTCTCCCTCACAGTGCGGCAGAAGGGTCTCATCCACCGTCCCGTTCAGTTCCCGGAGAACCTCGATCAGCGCCTCTCGTCGTTCACGGTCCGCACGCGAATTTTCCGCTCCGAAAAGAAAGGAAATCCGTTTGCCGGCATATTTCTTCAGTGCTCGCCTGAAAAAACGCCGGGAATCCCCGCGCACGTCCCGCAGAATCTGCGGATGGGAGGGCGCTATGTCGTAGTTCCCCAGCACCAGATACGGAATCCGTTTCCGGATGGCGGTCTGGGTCAGATTTTCATCCACAATGCCGGAAAGAAAGACTCCGTCCAGTTTCCTGCTCTCAAGCCAGCTTTCAAAACTGTACGGCTCATCGTGATTGCATCCCGCCACGGGAGTGTATTCCGCCTTTTCAATTTCCTCGCCCAGATTTTGAAGAAGAAGTCCTTCCCTCGTCAGATTGTAATCGTTGATAAAGATCCCCAGACGGAAATATGGCCCAGCCTCTCCCGAACGCGTCACAAAAAACCCGCATTTCGCCTCCGAACGCACATAACCGAGATTTTCCAGACCCGCCATCGCCAGCTGGATCACCTGGACTCCCACTGCGTAACGTTCCGCCAGAACACGCATGGATTCGATTTTCTCGCCGTCCTTGTAGAGTCCCTGATTGATCTTCGCAATCATGTCGGTGGCAACGGTCCAGTATTTCGGCACCGTCTTCCCTTTCCGGGCGGATGACGGAGGCAGCTTCCTCCGGAGTTTCCCCGCGGGATTCCTCTCCGTTTTCAAGCGCTTGGGTACAATACGCATCGCCGGATTTTCCCCTTCTTTCCCGTTTCCCTGTCTTTTCTTCCCACGGGGCCGGAAGGCCTCTCTGGGCAGCTGAACTGGTTTCCCCTTCCCCCCCTCCGGTATTTTTCCCCTCCCCTTCGGGATGATATAGATTCCGGAAAGAGGGAGAAAACGCCCGTTTGATGATGAAAAAAACTTATTCGTTTTTGAAATCCGGCAGAAGGCTGTAGACGCATTTCCCGCGGACAAAGGTCGCCGCCGCTCTACCCTTGGCGCGATAACCGTTGAACGGTGTATTCCTGGATTTCGAGAAGAAGCCGGAGGAGTCGATCACATGCTCCGTGTTCAGATCCAGAACCGTGATGTCCGCCGGCGTGCCGGGTTCCAGTGTGCCGAGTCCGGGGATGCCGAGAACTTCCGCAGGCCCCTGTGTAAATTTTGCAATCAGTGAGGAGAGCGAAAGCTGGTTCTTGTGATACAGTTCCGTCAGACAGACGGGCACCGCCGTCTCCAGCCCCACAATTCCAAAAGGCGCATAGTCAAATTCCACCATCTTCGCCGTCGCCGTATGCGGCGCGTGGTCCGTGGCGATGACGGTGATGGTTCCGTCCTTCAATCCTTCGATCAGCGCAAGACGGTCTTCCTCTGAACGCAGGGGCGGATTCATTTTGTAGTTTGAGTCGAATCTTTTGATTTCCGCGTCCGTCAGACTGATATGATGCGGCGTCACTTCTCCCGAGATCCGGATCCCGTTTTTCCGTGCGATCCGGATCCGTTCCACGGATTCCTTCGCGCTTACATGCTGGATATGAATCTTCCAGTCCGCCATCCGCGCAAGGATCACATCCCTTGCCACAATCAGTTCCTCGGCCGCGGAGGACATCCCTTTCATGCCCAGGAGCACGGACCAGTAGCCTTCATGCATGACTCCGCCGTTTACCAGAACATTGTCTTCACAGTGGTCCAGAATCGGCAGTCCGAAACTCCTCGAATATTCCACAATGTGGCGCATGAGTTCGTGGTTCTGAACGCATTTCCCGTCATCCGAAAGCGCCACCACACCTGCTGACTTGAGCCCGCCGATCCCGGACATTTCCAGACCTTCCAGCCCCTTGGTCATGGATCCGCAGGGCAGAATGTTCACCACCGATTCCCGGCCGCCCACGGCTTTCAGATACTGGATGGCTCCGGGATTGTCTGCGCAGGGCGTCGTATTCGGCATCGGAACGATGCTGGTGAAGCCGCCCGCAGCCGCCGCCATGGTCCCTGTCCGCACGGTTTCCGCTTCCGTCTTCCCGGGCTGACGGAGGTGCACATGCATGTCGATGAAACCGGGTGCGACCACATAGCCGCTCAGATCAATCACTTCCGCTTCTTCAAACGGAAAGGCTCCCGCCGACATGAGAACACCGTCTTCCATATAGACATCGCCCGTCTCATCCACTCCGCGGGCCGGATCGATGATCCGGCCGCCGGTGAGAATCAGTTTCTGATGGTCCTTCATTTCAAACACCCCGCCACAAGAAAGAGCACCGCCATCCTGACGGCCAGCCCGTTGGTTACCTGTTCCAGTATCACCGACTGCGGCCCGTCCGCAACTGCGGACTCCAGTTCCACTCCGCGGTTGATCGGCCCCGGATGCATGATCAGAGCGTCCGGCTTGATGTATCTCATATTTTCCGAATTGATTCCGAAGACCTTGGCATACTCGCTCGTGCTGGGGAAGAAGTCTGCTTTCTGGCGTTCATGCTGAATGCGGAGAAGGTTGATCACATCCGCTCCCTGCAGGGCGTCCTTCAGATTGTCGCAGACACGAACCCCGATTTTCTCGAATTCGCGCGGTACCAGTGTCGAGGGCCCCGCTATGGTGATGTTCGCACCCAGTTTCAGAAGCCCCCAGATGTTGCTGCGCGCAACACGGCTGTGAAGAATGTCTCCGATGATCGAGACGTTGAGCCCCTGGATGCGTCCTTTCTTTTCGCGGATGGTGAAGATGTCCAGCAGCGCCTGCGTCGGATGGCTGTGCGCCCCGTCCCCCGCATTGACAATTCCCACATTCACTTCCCGCGAAAGAAAATTCGGCGCACCTGCCGCCGAGTGCCTGATCACAATCAGATCCACCTGTAGAGACTGGATGTTCCGGACCGTGTCCAGAAGCGTTTCCCCTTTCCGGAGACTGCTGGAATCCGCATTGATGTTGATGATGTCCGCACTCAGACGCTGTTCCGCAAGTTCAAAGGACATCCTCGTACGCGTGCTCGGCTCCACAAAAAAATTCACCACCGTTTTCCCCCGCAGCGCCGGCACCTTCTTGATCTTCCGCTGCGACACCTTCTTGAATTCCTCCGCCGTATTCAGAATGCAGAGAATTTCCTCCCTTGAAAGATCGTACAAGCTGAGCAGATCCTTTTTTGTCCATGTGAAGTAGTCCATCGTCGTCACCTTGTCATCCCGTTGGCATCGTTTGTTCCCGGTACGCTGTACACCGCGTCGGAACCCGTGTATTCCGCCCAGGAGACCTTCACACGTTCCTCCCTGGGAATCGAAATCATCTCTCCCACGTAATCCGCCCGAATGGGAAATTCACGCAGCCCGCGGTCGATCAGGACCGCAAGGCGGATCAGGGCGGGACGCCCAAAATCGGTGATCGCATCCAGTGCGGCCCGGATGCTCCGCCCCGTTTGAAGCACCCCGTCGGTCAGAACAAGGATCTTTCCGTTGATGTCAAACGGAATCAGTGTCTCATGAATCAGCGGGAGGGTCTTGCGCATTCCGATATCGTCCCGGTACATGGAGATGTCCAGTGTCCCGATCGGGGGATCGCAGCTGCGGATTTCTCTCAGCTGTCTGGCAATGCGTCTCGCCAGCGGGACGCCGTTCTGCTGCAGGCCGATGAACGCCACTGAATCCATCCTGGCCCCGTTGAATTCTGCGGAAATGGATTCGGATATCCGGCGGATGAATGTGCCGACTTCTTCCGTATTGAAGATCAGCTTCTGTTCTGAGGAAAAATCCATGGTCGCGCGCGCGGTTTTCTGTCTGCCGGAAAAATGCAGACGGGTTCTTTTTTCATTTTTATAAGATAAATCCGGAATCCTTGAAAATCCAGTTCCGTCCGGAGAAAATCAGGAGAAAATCACTTGTTTTTTCTTCTTCCGTCTGCCGTCCGCGCGGGTTCCTGCTTCCGTTCCCCCGCCCGGGAAAAAACGTGAGCGCCCGCTCAGGCAGGGGAAAAGAAAAAGCGGAGAAAACAGAAAGGAGAACGAAAACAGGAAAAAGGAACAGACGGAATCGGATGCTTCTTCCGGAAAAGTAAGGGAAATGAAGATAAAGAGGATTGGAAGTCCGACTCTTACCTCATGTTTTATCTCCTCTGATCCGGGTTACGGGGAAATCGGGAAAATCGGGAAAGATGAGACGAGTGATCGGCTCAGTGAAATTCGATGGCGGAAACAAGAGTTTCATCCTTCCCTTCGATTCCATGACGGATCTATCTATGGGGGGACTTCTTCCCTTCCCCCCCCCCGTGTCAGGAAGGATGAAATTCTTCCTGCTGCTCTGCGGAGACGCTTTCCTTCTGCCCGGACGTCAGCCTCCGGATAACCAGGACGCATTCCCCTTTCCAGACGCGTTCCTGTGTACGGGCGATCAGTCCGGCAATGCTGTCCCGGAGAATTTCCTCATGCAGTTTGGTTGCTTCCCGCACGACGGCCGCCTGTGTTTCTCCTCCCATGAACTCCCGGATTTCGTTCAGGAGTTTTGTCATTCTGTGAGGAGACTCAAAGATGACGCATGTCTTGTCCTCAGCGGCGATTTTTTCCAGCACCGCTTTCCTTCTGCCGCTTTTCACCGGGAGGAAACCGTAAAAGGCGAATTTATCCGATGGCAGAGCGCTTGCCGCAACGGCAAACGTCATGGCCGATACTCCTGGAATGATCTGCGGCTCGATTCCAGCCGCCACGGCTTCCCGGATCAGCAGGAAGCCGGGATCGGCAATGCACGGAGACCCCGCGTCGCTGACAAGGACCACCTTTTCCCCTGATATCACCCGGGACAGCAGTTCCGGTGTCCGTCCATGTTCATTGAATGCGTGATATGCCTGCAGTTTTTTGCGGATATGATATTTTTCCAGAAGAATCCGGGTTCTTCTGGTGTCTTCCGCGAAAATGATGTCGCAGTTTCTCAGCACGCGGATGGCCCGGAGCGTGATGTCTTCCAGATTGCCGATCGGCGTGGCAAGCACATAGAGGGCTCCGCGGGGAGAAGAAGAGTTCAGATCCATGTCTCTGCTGGCCGTTGTCATGGCGGGGAATGTCCGAAATAAAAAAACAGAAGGGAAAAATATCGACGGGGCGGCACAGAGATCTTATTCCGGGGCCGCCCGTCTTTTCCGTTACGGGTGGAACGTGCCGTGCCGGGATCAGCGGGAAGAATTCAGGAATTCGTCCTTTGCTTTTTCAAGCAGCAGCCCGACCTGATCCAGATCAATCGGCGTGTATCCTTTTGCTTCAAGAGAGGCGCAGAACTCCAGCCAGTCCTGATGATTCCACTCGCCGTTATGGGCCTTTACGAAATTCATCGGGAGGCTTGTCTTTGCCAGTCTTGTCAGATTCATCTCTGTACTGGATGCCATAAGAAACTTCCTCTCCTGTTTTCATCAGTGTTACGAATAATATACATCAGGAGGCGGCGTTTTGCAAGTCGGACGGAAAGAATATCAGGACTTATTCCAGGAAAAGGACTTCCGTCTTTTTTTTGAATTTCCGGATTGGCACGGTAGGCTTTCCTGGCCAGACGGAGCGCATCATCGTACTCTCCATACCAGTCCGCAAGAATCGCGGCGACGAGATACTGATTGGCCGCATGTTCCTTCCTTTCCTTTGCGGAAACGGTCCCGTCTGAAAGTTTCATGCGCATATCTCCGTAATATTCCAGAAAGGTGAAGATCTGTTCCGGAGCTAGATCCGTCCAATTCACCTGGTTGCGCCGCCTGGAATTCTTTCCTCTGCGGATGATGAGAGTATTTTCGTTTGCGAGGGCGATTGTCCCGTTTGTCGAGGAACGTTTCAGTTTAATCCTGCCCGTATAGGGATTCCGCTCAAAGGTTGCCAGAAGATTCGGCTTGACTCCGGAAAGGAGTTTGACCCGGAGCTTTTCCAGTTTTTGGATCCGTTCATCCATCAGGGAGGAGAGATATTTCTGGAGGGAACTGTTTTCGCTTGAAAAGTCAAAATCCTGAGGCATGAACCGTTTTTTGTATTTTTTCTCATGGATTTCCCGTCGATCCGCCGCGGTCAGAGATTGAAAGGCGGCGGAATCTTTGCCTTTTTCCCCGGTTTTGTCTTCCTTGTCTGCGCCTGGCTGATCCTCTTTTTCCGCCGCCGCGGAATCGTTCTCAGTGGTCAGGTCTGTTCCTCCGGCGGAATCCGTGCCCGGGGAAGAGAGGCTTTTCCGGGCGGGAAGCGGCTCCAGCCCTTGCATCGGCTGAAAGGAGAGATCCGCCCATTCCTGCCAGTTACGGACATTTTTCTTCCATTGAAGGACTGTTTCCGACTTCACATTGTCAATGGAATTGAAGAAATTTTCCAGATTCACCCCCAGCACTGCCTTGTCGGGTTTTTCCATGTCGTTGAGATTTTTTGCGAAAATCGCCACATTGGCCAGAGCCCAGGCATCGGGACGTTTTTCACTGCCGTCCATGATCTTCTGGAGATCGGCCTTTTCCCCGGAAAGAAAATCCGCCAGAGTTTCCAGCATTTCATCCTGTTCCAGCTGGACTCCCAGATAACGTTTCAGTTCCCGGGCTTCCTGCTTTGCGGTTTCCGCCTGATCGTTCAGATACAGCGTTGTGATTTTCCCGATCCTCTGCAGGGCTTTTTCATTTTCCTCTGCCGCATGCAGATACAAGGGGGAAAACAGCAGAATCAAAAAAAGGATGAAAATGTTTTTCAGAAACGGTTTTCTGGCTGCGGAATCCATTGCATTCTTCTCCTTTCCCTTCTTGTCCCGGCGGTATCTTCGTGCATTGGGGGGAGCAAGTTCGGTTTTTCTGTATTTTTTTTCCTGATTTTTGTAATCTATTCCTCTGATTTCTGAAAAACAAGCGCAAAGACTGGCGGATTGACGGAAAACAGAAAAGAAAATCGTTTTTTTTGGCTGTTCGCGAGCAAAAAGAGGGGTTGTTTCAAGAATTTTTTCTCCTGGCGAAGCAAAACCGCGGCGGCAGGTGAATCGCCGCTTCCCAGGGAGACGGCCGGGATGGGGGAAGACGGCGGGACGCTTCCGGTCTCTCTTCAGAATGAATTCCCGAAGAAAGAGGAATTGAGGGGAAAAAAGGCAATGAAAAAAATGAAGAAAGGAGGAGGGGAAAGCACTTGTCTTTTCCTCTCCCCCTTTTTTCCTGATGAGGAATATTTTTCTGACTGATGGGGAACGGGAATTTCCTGAGTCAGGCTCCCTGATACCCGTCCGGATGTTTTTTCATCCATTTCCAGACGGATTCGATGATGATTTCCGGATCTTCAAATTGAGGGGTCCACCCCAGTTCGGAGCGTGCCTTGTCGGAACAGGCGATGAGACGCGGGGGATCGCCGGGGCGGCGCGGGACCACATCTGCGGGAATCGGATGCCCTGTGACTTTCCTGGCGGCGTTGAGGATCTGTTTCACGCTGTAGCCGCTTCCGGTTCCGAGGTTGTAATGACCGCTTGCGGGGGCGAAGAGTGCTTTCTCGTGAGCCTGGGCGAGATCGAGGATGTGGATATAGTCCCGGATGCAGGTTCCGTCGGGAGTGTCGTAATCATCACCGAAGAGCATGGCTTTCGGGCGTTTCCCTGCGGCGACCTGGAGAAGGATGGGGATCAGATGGGTTTCCGGGTTGTGATCTTCTCCGTAATTTTCCGTGGCGCCTGCCGCGTTGAAATAGCGGAGTGCGGCATATTTCATTCCGTGGAGGTCGCTGTACCAGCGCAGGGCTTTTTCAAAGCAGAGTTTGGATTCTCCGTAGGGGTTGATCGGGTTCTGCGGGGTGGTTTCGCGGATTGGGATTTCGGAGGGTTCTCCGAATGTGGCGGCGGTGCTGGAGAATACAAAGGTTTTGACATTCCCGGCGATGGCCGCATCTGCAAGATTGATGGCATTTGCAAGATTGTTTTTGAAATATTTGCCGGGATTTTTCATGGATTCTCCGACGAGGGAGAAGGCGGCGAAATGCATGACTGCGTCATATTGGCCTTCCGTCAGATATTTGAACAATGACGCCCGGTCCTCCAGGTTTCCGTAGATGAATTTTGCACGCGGGTCCACGGCCTGGCGATGCCCTGTGATTAGGCCGTCGAAGACGGTGACATCGTATCCTCTGTCGAGCAGATATTCCGTGCATGCGCTTCCGATGTAGCCTGCGCCGCCAGTCAGAAAAATTTTCATGTTTTCCTCCGAAAAACTGTGTTGTGATGAGAAGGTCTTTCCTTTCAAGTCTGTAAGATACTCCGGGAAAAGAGTGGATTCAATCATTCTCCTGAAAAATTTCAATGCGGAATGAAATGGCGGAACGTGTCGATTGCATTTCTTTTCTCCCGTGATAGAATAAGCAAGATTTTGAATTCCGGATGCGGAGTTTTCTTAATATTCTTATGGTATTATGGCAGCTGAAAGGGAAAGAGGCCGGGATCTTATGCTCAGGACGAGGTACATGATACTCAGGAAGACGCCTTTTCAGGAAAGCGGGCTGATTGTTGCGGGGATCAGTCCTGATTACGGGCGTCTGGATTTTCTCTGGAAGGGGGGGCGGCGCATTGGGGCGAAGAAATTTCCGGAGGCGGGATTATTCCGTGAATTTGCGATTGAGTTTCGGGATCCGGGGAATCGTTCCGGGGGACTTCTTGGGATGTCTTCGTGTGAGATGATTGTGCTGCATGATCGAATTGCGGGGGATCTGGAGAATTACCTGGCGGTTTGTGAACAGGCTTCTTTTTTGCTGAGGCATTCCCGTCCGATGCTGGAGATGCCTCTTGTTTACGGGGCGTTTCGGAACATGCTTTTTCATCTGGAGGGGGTGGAGGGGTCGAGCCGTTATTTCTGGCAGATGCTGGTAAAACTGGTATTTTTGCATGAGGGGGGATTGATTCCGGAGGAGAGGGTGGATGATTCAGGGGAGGGGGTGTGTTCTTCATTGGATTCCCGGCGTTCTGCTGTGCTTCGGAGACTGATTGCCTTTGCAGTGGGGGGATCTGGGGGGGAGATCAAAGGGATTTCTTCTGAGTATTTGAGACGTCTTTCCACGTGGGTGGATGCTCTTTGCAGCTATCATTCCTTAAAATAGCGATTCTGTTTTTGATTTGTAGTAAAAGCATGAGAAATACGGCATAGAGTGCCTGCCGGGGAGTATGAGGGCGGGGAGCCCTCATGCTTTTAAGAGAAAAATAAAAATAAGTAAAAATAAAATAATACGGCAGGCTTGCCTGCCGGGTGCAGGAGATGCAATCCTGCCGGGGAGTATG
>CAJMAW010000096.1 GCA_905211485.1 uncultured Lentisphaeria bacterium
AAATAGAAACAAACGAGATTTCTGTCAAAAAAAGCATTGATAGAGGTTCCCTTATGAAAACTTCATTACAATCCTGCATCTGAATTCCGCTGAGGTGGAAGCCATCATCAATGAACAGGAACGGCTTGAAAACAGGAAAAGCGCCATGATCGCCTATGGTCTGGAATACCGTCTGAATGCGGAACGCAGATCCGTGGAAGGCCCACTGCTCCTGAGCCCAGGGATGCAGTCCCGGGAGAAGGGAGAACTCTGGGAATCCGGCCGCATCCGGCTCCCCTTCGCCTTCAGCGGCTACGCGGCATCCGGAGCGGGAGGCCGATACCCCGTACTCCGCTCCATAGCGGATTCGAAAGCGGTACAGCGCCTCGATCTGCCCCTGAGCATCCGGGACGCCGTGCGCTGTTTTTTGATGAAAAATCTTCCGCCCTCCTCTGCCGGGGGCTTGAAATAGGGGGGAAGCACGCCATATTATTTACCTTCTGAGCTTCTGTTTGAAAAATTCTGAACGCGTATTTCTCCCCCGATCAGTTTTTCCCCCGCCTCTCCTTCCGGAGCAGGTAGGAGGAAGTCCCAGCCCCGGAGCAACGAAAAAAACGGGGAAAATTCCGGAAGCCCGATGCAAAAAAAACGCGGAAATGACATATAAAAGCAATAAAGAATAAAGAGGAAAGGGAAAGAAAGAAAAAGAGCGGGAATGACAACCATCACGATGATGTCGGTGATGATGATATGATGTCTGCCGCGGTGTCTCTCATGGCGGGAAGAAATCTCCGCATGGAGACAGGTTTCCTTTTCCGGAAAACAACTTTTTGAAAACGCATGGAAATGAAGATGAAAACGGATCCTCCGGATCCCGGGAAAAGAAAGGAAGGAAGAGAACGGGAGTCTCGGCGGAACCGTTTCCGGATTTGTCCGCCGGGATTCATTCTGTATGCGGGTCTGTTTTTTCCCGTTTGTCTTCTTCTCTGCTCCTGCGCGGGACAAACGGACGGAACGGGAAGGGAAACGGAATCCGGGGAATACGTTCCTTCCGGGGAGGACAAACTGACCGAACAGGAGATCAAAGACTACATTTACCATGCGCGCGAGATTGCGGGGAAGGCGAAACTTGTTTCGGCGGAACGGGAAATGATCCGGAAACTGGATCCGGAACTGGACATCCGCTACCGCGGACGCAAGAGGGGGAAAATGACAATTGAATGGAAACTGCCGACAACGCGTCTGGTGCGTCTGACCGTGACGGGAGACTTTCTTGTGAAACGTCCGCGCTGGCATCTCCAGATCATGACGTATGAAACTCCATCGGAAGGGGCCTCCTACCGTTTTCTCGGGGAAAACGAAACGCTGAGACCGTTCGTTCCTCCGGGGAAATGAGGGGATATCCTCAAGGAATGTGGATATTTTTCAAAAAAGAATTTGAAGAATGCAGTCTTTGCATTATATTAACAGGCTCCGGGAGATTGGAAAAATCGGAAACATTTTAAATACGGAAAAACAGCGGGAGTGGTTGACATGTACGCAGTAATCGCCGCAGGAGGCAGACAGTTCAAGGTGCAGGAAAAGGAAGTCGTTGCCATGGAACGGCTGACCGGGGAAGCGGGCGCGAAAGTTTCCTTTACGGAAGTTCTCGCCGTGGGTGAAGGAGCTGAACTCAAACTCGGAACGCCCTTCGTGGAAGGCGCAAAGGTGGAGGCGGAAATTCTGGAACATTTCCGCGGGCCCAAGCTGATCGCCTTCAAAATGAAAAGACGTAAAGGCTGCCGGAAACGCAAAGGTCACAGACAGGAACTGACGAAGGTCAGGATCCTCTCCATAGCTTGAGGTTGAAAAAAAACACATTATGAAATACGACTCCAACGGGGCACTGCTGGAAACGGAAATTCCCGGTTTACCACGTCTTCATCAGGGAAAAGTACGGGATATTTATGATCTGGGGGATTCGCTTCTGTTTGTCGCAACGGACAGGATCAGTGCATTTGACTGCGTCATGCCCAACGGGATTCCCGACAAGGGGCGCGTTCTCACAGCCATGTCGCTCTTCTGGTTCGACTATCTTTCCTGGGCGACGAATCATCTTCTGGCGTCCGACATATCGGACTTCCCGGTTTCCCTGAAGCCTTACAGCTCGGATCTGGCAGGTCGGTCCCTGATTGTCAAGAAGGCGAAAACAATCCCTCTGGAATGCATTGTCCGCGGCTACATTACGGGCAGCGGATGGAAGGAATATCAGAAGAGCGGAACGGTTGGAGGGTATCGTCTCCGGAGCGGATACCGTCAGGCGGAGAAGCTGGACAAGGCCCTGTTCACGCCGTCCACGAAGGCCGAGTCCGGACATGACGAAAATCTGTCATTTGAAGAGGCTGGAAAACTCATCGGAGAAGAAAAAGCGCAGAACCTTTCGGACTTCTCGCTCCGGATTTACAAGGATGCGGCGAAACACGCCGAAAAGTGCGGCATCATTCTGGCCGACACAAAATTTGAATTCGGAGAACTCGACGGGGAAATCATCCTCATCGATGAAGTCCTGACTCCGGACTCCAGCCGTTTCTGGCCGAAGGACCAGTATAAGATCGGCTGCAATCCGCCCAGTCTGGACAAGCAGTTTGTCCGGGACTATCTGGAATCCCTGGACTGGGACAAAACTCCGCCCGCCCCGGAGCTTCCGCTGGGAATTGTGGAAAAGACCCGGGAAAAATACCTTGGAGCCTTGAAAGCGCTCAGCGGACGCAGTCTCGACTGATCCCGCGCGGGGAACGGGAACCGCGACTGGACAAAGCGGTCGTCCTGCAGAGGGAATTGAAAGTTAAAGAAGATCGAGGGGCCGATCAAGTGCCCCGGAACGGCGGATCCGGATGAAAAAGAATCCGGACCGCCGTCTTTCTGAGATCAGAGAACGGAAAAGCACAGTTCGGAGAACCCCCAGGCATGAAAACGGATGACAGACTCATCATCAACAGCGTCGGCATAGTCACGCCCCGGGATTTCTTCTTCGGCGATTCGGAGGAAGACGAACTCAGGCTGGACTGCGGCAAGACTCTGCGGGGCGTCACGCTCCGTTACGAGACCTACGGGACTCTTTCTCCGGAAAAAGACAACGCCATTCTAGTGGAACACGCGCTGACCGGAGACGCCCATCTGGCGGGCCGTCATTCCGAAGACGATGCGAAACCCGGCTGGTGGGATGCCGTGGTAGGTCCCGGGAAGCCGTTTGACACGGACAAATACTTCATTGTCTGCAGCAACATCATAGGCGGCTGTTCCGGTTCGACGGGACCGCGTTCGATCGATCCTGCCACGGGGAAACGCTACAATATGAACTTTCCCGTCATCACCATCGGGGACATGGTCCGTGCGCAGAAGCGCCTGATGGATCATCTGGGGATCCGGCGCTGGCTTGCGGTGGCGGGCGGCTCCATGGGGGGGATGCTGGCGCTGCAGTGGGCCATCGACTATCCGAACTGCGTCTGCGGACACATCTGCATTGCGACCACATCCCGGATCTCGCCGCAGTCCATCGCCTTCAACTGGGTCGGCAGAGAGGCCATCATGAGCGATCCGCAGTGGAAGAACGGAGAATACGAGGAACAGCCCCAGAAGGGACTGGCCATTGCGCGCATGCTGGCGCACATCACCTATCTGAGCGAGGAATCGATGCGCAGGAAATTCGGACGCCTGCTCCAGGATTCCGAGGATTATTCGTTCGACTTCGACAAGGATTTCCGGATTGAAAGCTATCTCCAGCATCAGGGAACGCGCTTTGTTGAACGCTTCGACGCAAACTCCTATTTGTACATCACCCGCGCCATCGACTATTTCGACATTTCAGATGCATCGGAAGGCGACATGGCAAAAGCCTTTTCCAGGACAAAAGCACCGTTTCTGGTCGTTTCCTTCACGAGCGACTGGCTTTTCCCGTCGTACCAGTCAAGAGAGATTGTGAAGGCGCTTCTGGACAACCGTCTGGACGTGACTTTCTGCAACATCGAGTCCTCCTACGGGCATGACGCCTTCCTTCTGGAAACGGAAACACTCGGCTCCCTGATCTCCAGTTTCCTCACCGGCCGGACTCAGGATCTCAAGGAGAAAAGACAAGATGACTGACACCATCTTCTCCGAAGAAATTCAGCTTCAGCGCTCCGATCTGACCACCATCAAGGATATGATCCCGAAGGGGGCGCGCATACTCGACCTCGGATGCGGATCCGGACGTCTGCTGAAGGCGCTCAAATCCCTGAAGAACGCCAAGGTGATGGGAGTGGAAGTCGATGAACAGAAAATTCTCCAGTGCGCGCAGCGCGGAGTCCCCGTCATTCAGGCGAATCTGGACGAGGCTCTGCGCGAATTCTCCGACAACTCCTGCGATTATGTCATCCTGAGCCGGACCATTCAGGCCGTGCGCCATCCGGACACCGTCCTTTCGGAAATGCTGCGCATCGGAGGACATGGAATCGTCAGTTTCATCAATTTCGGGCACATCAACGCCAGGATTCAGATTCTTCTGGGAAACATGCCCGTCACAAGGAATCTTCCTCTTTCGTGGTACGACACACCGAACATCCATCCTGCGACCATCGCAGACTTCCGGGACCTCTGCAAAGACATGGGAATCCGCATTTCCAGGGAAATTCCGCTCTCTCAGCCGGAGGATTTCCTCCCCACGCTCGCCGGTGTCTGGCCGAATCTGTTTGCATCGAACTGCATCTTCATCATTGAAAAATAGGTCGGGAATGCCTTCGGGGAAACTTGAGATTCATTTTCAAATCAGGCCCGGGACATTGCGGTGGATTTTTCTCGGGGCGAATCTGCTCTTGCTGCTGTTTCTTCTTTTTGTCGCCCTGGTCGATCCGAACAAGGTGCATTACACCTTCTGTCCCATCCGCTGGAAGACAGGGCTCTTCTGCGCCACCTGCGGTTCCACGCGCGCGGCACATGAACTATTGAACCTGAATTTCGCTTCGGCGGTGGCCTACAATCCGTTCTTCGTCTTTTTCCTCTGCCCGGTATTTGCGGCATGCTGGGGACTGCTGGCACTGAAGATCTTCTTCGGGAAAGCGCTCCGTCTTCCCTACAAAACTTTCGCCGCAGCCCTGATCCTCCTTGCTCTCGCGTTCATGATTACGCGCAATCTGCCGGGAGAGAGCTTCGCCCCCCTGAGACCGCATCTCCTCCCGGCGGACAAGCTCAACAGCAGCAGCCACGGCGGCATCGATGAAAAAAGGATAGAACGGCAGCCGCAGAAGCCCGCAGCCGCAGCGGAAAAGGGAAAGGGAAAGGGAAAGGAGATGTTTCTTCCTCATCATGCATCCTGACGACAGAATCCTGGCTTTCCGATGCGCTTATTACCGCGCTCCCACACAGCAGACGGAAGTCCTGCCGCGCAAGATCAGCCGCGATCATGAATACATCGAACTGCTCACGCGCGGAGGCGTCCTTCATGACGACGGAACTGGAAAGGAAGCCTATTACGGCCCCGGCTCTCTCTTCTGGCATTTCCCCGGAGAACATACCATCTGCCGCTATCTGAAAGGAAAACCCTATGAATGCCTGGTGGCGGATTTCAAAATCGCTCCGCCCATGCGGAGAATTGCGCCGGCGGTAACCCGGTGCGTTTCCCTTGATGTACAGAAATTCACGGAAGAATCCCTCCGCGCGTTCCATGACGACTCTTTCGACAAGGCGCTCCTGGCCAGAAATGTTCACTCGCGTCTTCTCTGGGAAGCCTATTCCTCCGTCCGGATCAGTTCCGAACAGAACATCCCGGAGGTCCTGGAAAGGGCGACACGGTTTATAGAACACTCTTTCGCAGACTCGTCTCTTACGGTGCGCCAGCTCGCAGAGGAACTGGATGTCAGCGTCCCGCATCTGCATATGCTTTTCCGGAAATACCTGAAGGAAACGCCTCATCGGAGAATCATTGCAAGGCGTCTGCTGGAGGCAAAAAATCTTCTCGCCGCCTCTGATGCGACCTTGAAGGAACTGGCTTTCGACTGCGGATTCCCGAATGTCGAACACTTCTGCCGGCTCTTCCGCCAGCGTTTTTCCATGACTCCTTCGGAATTCCGGCGCCTCAACACCCCCTACCGCGATCTGCCGCGGGACTGAAAAAGGACGGAAACCTTGTACTTTTCCCACCCTCTGCTTTCCTTCCCATGCCGGAACGGAAGTGAAACCCCGGCCGGGGATTCCATGCCTCCCCACACGTTTCCGCCGCGTCCTCCGGGGGGGAATTCTGCTTCCTCCGCAACAAGGGGGAAAAAACAGCGGGAGACGCGGCAAAGGGAAAACGGGGAAAGGGAATCCGTTCCCACGGGAAGGAGGGAGGAAGGGAGGGGAAGGAGAAGGGGAATCAGTCTCCCAGGAATCTATCCCGCATCAGATAGTACTGGACATAATCCCGGATCGACTCCTTCAGAGGACGCGCCTCCTTCTGATATCCCGCCGCATGCAGACGCCCCATCTCCGCACAGGTGTAATACTGATATTTCGCCCGCAGAGATTCCGGCATGGGAATGTATTCGATGCGCGGTTCGCGGCCCATGGCGGAGAATACCGCGGAGGCAAGGGAGTTCCAGGTTTCGGCACGACCGCTTCCGATGTTGTAAAGTCCGCTCAGACGATGATCCAGAATGAAAAGCAGCATGTCGACGGCATCCTTCACATAGAGGAAATCGCGTTTGAACTCCCCGTCCGCATAATCCGGATGATGGGACTGGAAGAGTTTCACCGTCCCCGTGCTGCAGATCTGTTCATACGCCCGAAGCACAACACTGCGCATCTCCCCTTTGTGCTGTTCATTCGGACCGAAGACATTTGTGAATTTCATCCCCGCAATCGAACTGAAAAGCCCCTTGCGCTTCGCCCAGAGATCAAACATCTGTTTGGAATATCCGTACATATTCAGCGGACGGAGTTTTTCGATGCTCCCGACATCGTCCACATACCCCTGTTCCCCGCCCCCGTACGTCGCCGCGCTGGACGCATAAAGAAACTGGATTCCCCTGGAAACGGCAAACGATGCCAGCTCCCTCGTATAGGAAAAATTGTTGGAAATCAGATAAGAGGCATCCTTCTCCGTCGTGGCGGAACAGGCCCCGAGATGCAGAATCGCCTTCGTTCCAGAAGCAAAGGAGCCGGAGGAAAGACGCTTAATAAAATCCTCCTTCTCCAGATAATCCGCATAATGGAGTGCGCGCAGATTCCGCCATTTCTCAGACGTTCCCAGATGGTCCACCGCCAGAATGTCCGTTTCCCCGCGCTGATTCAGCGCCCATACCACCGCACTCCCGATCAGGCCCGAAGCACCGGTCACAATATATTTCATTTCTCACAGTCTCCTTTTGAAGTCTTTTCTATGTTTCTGAACAGTTCAGGAAAATCTCAGGGAAACAGCCTCCAGGGGGATTTTTTTCCTCCCTCCCCTTCCACCCCATGCCTGGAGGAGAAAAAAGAAAGGAAGAAGGCCTTCCCCATTTCCCTCCGGTCGCACATTCAGGCGGACTTCCGGCTCCTCCTTCTCATTCCTTCCGAACATGGGGGAAGAAAGAGGGGGGGCGGAAACGTCACCAGTCGTAAAACACGGATCCGCGGCGGTTCAACGTTTCGCTTCTCCGGGAGGAATCCTTCCGCCAGGGGAAAATATCGGAAGAGGATCCTTCCTCAAGATGCGATTTTGTCACGTCCAGTTTTTCAGCCCGTTCCTGCGCCTTTCTCTCTTTGTAGTTCTTCCAGAAGTTTTTCCGCGCCGCGGCCTTGTCTTCGGCATCCTTCTGTCTCAGATAGGCCTGAAGTTCCTCCAGGGACATTTCCTCGATGTTTTTCCCGGACAGCGCGGCGGCGTCCTTCCCGTTCTCCGGATTCTGATTCTCCGTCCGTGAAGCACACCCGGAAACAAGCATCTGAGAGAGAAAAAACAAGGGAAGAAGAAAACAGAGAAGGGAAGATCTTCCCGCAGAGGAACACAGTTCCCTCCTCCGAAGCGGAAAAGAAAAGATGCTCAGAGAAAAACAAGGAGGACGACGGCTTTGAAAACATTTCTGCATCATGAAGAAGGGTTCCTTTCACAGAAGAAGAAAATAAAGAAAGAAAGCGGGGAGTGTATGATCATTCTTTTCATATCAGATATGCCGGATGATGACTAGGGTTTGATCGTCGGCCTGAGATTCCGGATTCCCGGAAAAACTGTCCACCGCATCCATGATTTTGGAAACGGATTCCTCCGGAGTATCGTTTCCGATGCAGGATTTCATGTAGACGTCCCGGATGCGTTCGATTCCAAAATATTCGCCTTCAGGGTTGACGGCTTCATTGATGCCGTCCGTGAAAAGGAGAACGGCCATATCGGGGGAGAATTCAAGGCAGATGGTGTCGCAGTCGGCGAGATCGCTGGGGAGGAGTCCGAGTCCGGCGCCGTCCGGGTTGATACTTCGGATGTGGTTCCGGATATAGACCAGAAGCTCGGTATGGCCGGCACGGGCGTATTCAATGGTGGATTCGCGTTTGTCCAGAAGGCAGATGCCGAGCGTGATGTAGCGGCCGTCTCCCGTATCGCGGTACAGATTGTCGTTCAGATTCTGCAGGAAGTCCTTCATGGAGACGAAGTGGGAACTGTTCGCCCGGATGAAGCTGCGTGTCATCGCCATGATCATGCAGGCGGGAATGCCTTTGCCGCAGGCGTCTCCGATCACGACAAGGAGTCGGTCGCGGTCGATCTCCACAAAGTCGTAGAAGTCTCCGCTGACTTCCTTCGACGCGCGCGTGAACGCGTGAATCATGAAACGCCCCCAGACCGGAAAGCGTTTCGGAAGAAGCGAACTCTGAAGATTCCGGGCGAATTCCAGCTCCTGGTTGATCCTCTGCTGCTCGCTCAGATGCGAATAGACCAGCATGATGTTCTGCGCCAGAACCGCCTGCCCCGCAATGAATTTCAAGCGGGCCAGCTGTTCGCTGGAAAACGGACGCATATCCTTCGCCTTGCTGTTGACCGCGCAGATCACCCCAACAACGCGTCCTTCCGAGAGCATCGGGACTGCCATGAGAGCATCGATCGGCGATACGGGGTCGATGTCGGCAATTCTGGGATCCTGGGGGTTGTCGATGACGACGTCCGCCCCGGTCAGGGCCACCTCCCCCACAATGCCTTCTCCCACGTGAATGTGTTCCTTGCGGAGAGCTTCCAGAATGTACCGGGGCTTCGTCATCACATAGGCGTCCGCCTTGTGAAGAGGCGGAAAGGCTCCCGCGACGCCGCTGGCCACAAGGGAATCATTCTCCAGCGTGAAAACGCAGACGCTCTGCGCTTCAACCAGGTCCGCCACATAACGGGCGGTCACATTCATCCAGTTGCTGATTTCATCCGTTGTCTTGATATTCTGCGAGAAGAGATTCAGGAAATTGCCGATTTCCGCCCGGTTGTGCATGGCAACCTTCAATTTGTCGCGCAGGACAATCACTTTATAGCGGTGAAATCCCAGTGCAAGAGCCAGCACGGCAATACAGATCAGCGCCGGGACAAGAAACAACAACGGTATATACATAAAAAACAAACTCCGCGGAAAAACCCCTTCTTCTCTCTTGCAATATGGACGGTTTTCACTCTAATAACACTGTAACATTATTTCCTTTTCCTTCATTTTTCAAATGAATCATGGAAAATGAACATGCAATCTTTGCAAAATGGCTGTATATTGAAAGAACGCAGGCGGCGCTTCCGCCTTTCCCGAAACGGATTTTCAAGCTTGACCGACCATGAAAAAAATCAGAGCGGATCTACTTTTATATGAACAGGGACACTGTGCCACCCCGGAAGAAGGCGCCCGTCTCATCATGGCAGGCAAGGTGCGGCTCGGGCCGGATCACCTTCTCAGGAAGCCTTCTGAAATGCTGGATCCTGAAACACCGCTTCTGATCGGAAATCTTTCTGAATATGTCAGCCGCGGCGCCTACAAGCTGATCCCGGCGCTGGACCGTTTCCGTCCTTCCCTGGAGGGACTTGTGGCACTGGATATCGGCGCGTCCACTGGGGGGTTCACGGATCTCATGCTCAGAAGAGGTGCTGAAAAAGTCTATACCGCGGATGTCGGGCGCGGAATCCTGCATGGAAAACTGAGGTCCGATCCGCGCGTGACCGTTGTGGAAGGGGTCAACGCAAGAACGCTTTCGGATCAGGAGGTGCCGGAGAAAACCGATGTCGTCACTATGGATCTCTCCTTCATTTCCGTAACGCGGGTCCTGCCCGCCGCGGATGCTCTGATGAAACAGGGGGCCATGGCGTTCATCCTGGTCAAACCGCAGTTCGAAGCGGATCGGAAAGATGTCCCGCACGGGGGCGTCGTCACGGACGAGCGCGTCCGGGAGCAGACAGTGGAGAAGGTACGCCGCTTCGCGGAAGGAGAGCTCTCCTGGCAGACGCTCGGGGTGCTGCCGTCTCCGATCAAGGGACCGAAGGGAAATCAGGAATATGTCGCAGTCTTCCGGAAACCTCCGGGAAAACAGGAGAGCACTCCGCTGAAACAGGAAAAAAATTTACAGGACTCGCAACTCAAATGAAGATCATGCACTCTTCTGACCCCGCGGATGCCAACTTCATCCATGACGGACTTTATGCATACAACTGTTTGAAAACGGGAACGGAGCCTCAGAAAATCCTGCTCGAACCCGATGCGGGAAGGGCAGTCATTCTGCTGATGTCAGATGACGGGAAAGAACGTCTGGGCGGCCTCGTCTGGCATCTATCCGGAGACGGGGACAAAGTCTTTGAAATCGAATTTCTCTGGGTCTCGGACGCCTGCCGTGGCAAAGGTTTCGGCTCCGCCCTGCTCCGGGAAGCCGAAGCCCTGGCAAGACAGCGTTCCTGCACTTGTCTCAAACTCTTCACCAATACATTCCAGGCGCCGGATTTCTACAGAAAAACCGGTTTCACTCTGACAAAATCCGTCCCGGATCCCGCCATCCCATGGAACACACGGTTCTACTTTGAACGGGAACTGAAGTGAAGGAGAATCTCCAATGAAAATCGCACTGTTTTCCGGACTGCATTATTCCGGGACGTCTTCCCTGGGATCCTTTTCCCTTTCGGAAGAAGTCCCTGCCTCCTCCCTCGCGGACATTTTTCTGCTCCGTCTGGTTCACCGCCTGAACAACAGCATCAAGCCGGATCTGGTCGTTCTTGCGGGCAATCTGCTTCCTCACAGAAACGCCGATGCGGAACTTCTGGCGCTGCTGGGGGAGTATCTGCGGAAACTCAATGCGCCCTGTATCGCCGTGCCGGGAAAAAACGATCCGGATCCGGAAAAATTCTATTCCTTCATTCCGCGTCCTCCGGAACACCTGGAAATAGACGGGCTCCACTTCTTCCCGCTCCTGAATCCGGAAAAACCCTTTGACGGACCGGACTCCGAAACCCGTGAGCAGATCAGAAACCTGATGGAGCGTTATCCCGGACCCGCCGCCGTCATTCAGGGCGCTCCTCCCCCGCCGCGGGATGTCCATACGCAGGAGATGAGAGTACGGGCATCGGAAATCCCCCCTGTGACTCTGCTCCTGACCGGCCATCCGGATCCGGAAGAATCGCAGAGCAGCAGACAGATGGCGGAGCTTCCCGCCGCATGCGCCTGCTGCGGAGGCAGCAGGCGCGGAAGCAATGGAGAAGGAAGAAGGGGAGGAGAAGAAGAAGGAGGAGGACCGGTCGTCGTCGCGGCGGAATGCCTCTCCGAAGCACCGTTCCGATACACGCTTCTGGAAAGAAAACGGAATGGAGAAATAGAATGATTCAGATTATATGTAAAAGCGAGTCTTATACTTATAATGCGTATCATATATTAAAGGCTTTTTATCCGTCACAGGAAGTATCCTGTAAGACGGATGAAAAAGCCTCTAATTATGTAATGGTACATTTGCCGGATGATCGTGAAATTTCCGTGGGATTTGAGAACACCGTGGAAATTACTGACACAGCAGGTCGGGATGAAAGCACAGGGAAGATACAGGAAGATTCAGAGAAGGAGAGCCAGAAAAAAGAAAGAAAACGGCAGATTGATCTGAGCCTGTATGATCAGCTGGAAAGGATTACAGGAGAGCCGCTTGCGTGGGGAGTGCTTACGGGAGTGCGCCCGACCAAGCTTGCTATGCAGAAACTGGAAGCCGGATGGAAAAAAGAAGATTATATTAACTGGGCATGGGAAAGTGCGAGAGTGAGAGGAGAAAAAGCAGCTCT
>CAJMAW010000097.1 GCA_905211485.1 uncultured Lentisphaeria bacterium
CTTCCACGCCGGAAAGATTGACCGTGGCACAGGCGGCCACCACTCCGGAGATCCGGATCATGCTCCCGATTCCTCCGCCGACATTCTGCAGCGCCACAACAATCGCTTCCGGCAGATGAAGCGTGTGGGCCGTATGAAATTGAATGGAACCGAAAAGAAGGTTGGAAACAGTGCAGGATCCGGAAAAGAAAGTTCCCAGCACACCGATGACAGGGGCTCCGAAAAGATACGCATCCCCCATTGTATTTGCGGCCGCATGGGCAATTTCCGCAAGCATTCCCGGAATCTGCGCGGAATTCACATCGGAAAAAACCATGATTTGAACCATGGCGAAACTGGCGGCAATCGCCGTCGATGCCAGACGGACCTGTTTCCCGGAAGAAGCGAACACTCCGGCCATCTCCCGGAAACGCATCCCGTAAAACCATGCCGCAGGAAGCGCAACAGCAAGAAAAGGGAAAATCCCCGGATTATTCAAAACAGACCATTGAAAATCAGTATGTTCCACACCAAAGATTTCCGGAAGTCTCACAACGCAGCTCGCGGAAAGGAGTTCCTTGAACGGCAGCATGGGAAGACGCGTCAGCATCAGGAGGAGTGCAATCAGCACATAAGGAGTCCATGCCTTCCAGAGCGGCATATTCTCTTCTCCTTTTCCCCCTTTCATCTCCCCGCCGCCGACCGGAGACGAATGTTTTTCCATGCTCCCGGCATCCATATCCAGTCCAGGAGAGAGTTCTTTTCCCTTCAGAGGATCCTGTTCACTCCGGTATTCCTCCTTCTTCTTTTTCTCCTCTTTTTTCTTCTTCCGCTCTTTCTCTTCCTGATTCCTCCTCTTTTCTTCCTCTTCATCCCCGTCTGCAAGGATGTTTTCAGGGAACTCCCAAACATGCTTCGGGGTGAGGATTCCCCACTTCAGCACCAGGGCAATCAGGGGCAGCGCCACTGCGGAAGCAAGAATCGAAGGAAGTTCAGGACCGAAAAACACCGCCGAAAGTTTCCACGGAATGACGTAGGCAGCCCCCGCGAAAAAGCAGAAGGGAAAAATTTCCAGCATGGAACGGAATCTGCGTTTGTCTCCGGAAAGGAAAATCATGAAGGCAACGGCAATGAAAGGCAGAAAGAGACCGGAAAAACCGAAAATGTCTGTAAGTGCGGAAAGCATCTCATGATCGAAGGCCGCCTTCCCCATGCCAAGTTTATCCAGTTCAGGCGCAAGGGTGGAGGATACGGTCAGGACCGGTGTCCCCACCGCGCCGAAAGGAACCGGAAGCGTATTGCAGACAAGAGACAGCATCACAGCGGGAAATGCCGGGAATCCGAGTCCCGCCAGCAGCGGAGCCGCCAGAGCCGGAGCCGCTCCGAAACCCGCCGCGCCTTCTATGAAATTGCTGAAAATCCATGCAATCACGACAGCCTGAATCCTCCGGTCAGGCGAAAAATGGCCGAAAGTCCCGCTGACCGTCTTCAAAGCTCCGCTCTTCTTCAACACGTTCAAGAGCAGAACCGCGGAAAAAATAATTAGAATGATATCCACCGATTTAAAAATGCCGAGCAGAGCCGCTCCAAGCACTTGCAGTGCAGACATCTTCCAGACAAAATATCCCAATCCGCCTGTCATTGCAAGGGAGAGCGGAAGCGCCTTCCCCGGAGAAACCCGGAAACGCGTCATCAGCACCAGTGCCAGCAGGATCGGAAACAAAGCCAGAAAAATGTACAAAAGCCCTTCCTCCTTCGTGTCTCCCGCAAATCCGCGTCTATCTTTTCTTTTTTGATTGAATTGAGTCTTTTTATTGAGAAGCCGTCTTCCGGATCCGGGACATTGTGCCGGAATTTTCCTGTCACAGCAAAGAGAATTCAGAAAAAAATAACGGGATGGGGAAAAAAGCCTTTCCCGGAAAGAACTGCAGACAAGAATCTTTATTTGTGCTTGTGCGTTTCCTTCCCGCCCGTTTTCCTCTGATTCTCCGTCCCCTGGGCTTGCCGTTGGGAAACCTGGAAAACCTGAAAATATACCACCTGTTTCACGTCTTTACAAAGGAATTTTTCTTTTCCAGACTGAGTTTTCCCTAGATTGCGTTTCTCTATTGTTTCCATCCGCGGAAGGATCATGATTCACGCTTCTTTCCGGAACGGGCTGGATTCATTATTCCCTATTTCCCCTCTGCCCGGCAGAGTCAGAGAGGATGAGGATGTTCTCCGGCGGCGAGGGGGGGAGGAAAATCCTCCTCTTCCTTGGAAAAACCCTTTTCCCTCAAAAAATGACAGGAAAAAACGAGGAGGGAATTTGAATGAGAGAACGGGAAGATGTATTCTTTCCCCGTGCGGCGCTTCAGAGCAGCCCTGAAACAGGGGAAAAACGAAAAAACCGGAAAAGAACAGAAAAAAACATTTTGTTGCGGAAGGAATCCCAGAGAATGTACAGCTATGCAGTGTCCATCCCGGATACGATGGTTCTGCGTCCGGACTGGCGTCCGGCGCTGGAAAACGCGAAAATCAAACGAATTGAATTGGGAGGCCGCGGGGACGTGACCCCGGAGGAAGTCCGGAACCAGCTGGACCTTCTGTTGAATCTCCGCAGGAGTTGCGGACTGGAAATCGCGAGCATCCACATCCCGTTTTTCCCGTTCGAAAAGTGGACTCTTTCCAGCACGGACGAGGCGAAACGGAAGGAAGGAGTCCGGAAAATTCTTGAATTTACGGAAAAATACCGTGCACTGGAAGCGAAGAATTACACTCTGCACGGAAGCGGAGAACCCCTTCAGGATGCGGAACGGGGGGACATTTTGCGGAGTCTGCGCCGGAGTCTGGAGGATCTGCTGCCGTATTTTGAAAAGATTGGGGGATCGCTCAATCTGGAACTGCTGCCGAGGACATGTATCGGGCATAGTGCGGAGGAACTGGAAGAGGCGGTCGGGGGATTTCCGGAAAAGGTGATGGGGATCTGTCTGGACGTCAATCATCTCTGCGGGGCGCCGGAGAAAGTGCCGTCTCTGATTTCCCGTCTGGGGCCCCGGATCCGCGCGTTTCACATTTCGGATTACGACGGAGTCGACGAATGCCACTGGTATCCGGGGCTGGGGGTGCTTGACTGGCGCGCCATTATGAAGGAAATCCGCGCACTGGACCATAAAACCGTCCTGATTTTTGAAACCTCCTCATTTGTCCGTCCTCCGGACTGGGTGGGGAGGACATCGGATGCCTCCATTCTTTTCCGGAACGCGGCGAACAACGCCTTTTTCCTGGAAAATGCGGATGAAATTGTCCGGAGACAGGAGGAATTCCGTCCGTGACGGAGCATGCGGCATTCCGCGGCGCGAGAGGATTGGGGACCAGTCTTCTTCCGTCCCGCGATGAGAACGGGGAAACGTAAGAACGTTTCTCCGTTTTTTTCTGTCTTTTTCTCAGTGTTTTCCCCAAAAATACGGGAATGGGAAGGAACACTGAAGGGGGGGGAAGTGGAGCCAGTTGTCGGATTCGAACCAACGACCGGCTGTTTACAAAACAGCTGCTCTACCACTGAGCTAAACTGGCGCGCAATGCAGGGTAATATGCCATAAAAACGATTTTTTTCAAACGAAAAGAACCGGAAAAAGAGGAAAAAAGCTCCGGGGAATGATATAGTACCTCCATGAAAGATATAAGCAGCCATCTCACATTCCTCGTCATCGCAGACGCACACTTGTGCGGCGGAGAGGAAAAAAGAACGGAAGACTTCTTCCGGATCCTGGATCAGATCGACTCCCTGCCCCGGGATTGCGCCATCGTGTTCCTGGGCGACATCTTTGAACTCTGGGTCGCTCTGAAATCCTATGAGGATCCCCTTCACGCGCGATTCCTATCCTGGTGCAGAAACGCTATCCACAACCGCACAGTCGTCTTCCTGGAAGGAAACCATGAATTTTATGTGACTCAGACCCGTCACGAGGCTTTCACGAAAGTCTCTCCCCATGAACTCTCCATCGGCGGAATCCGTTTCGCCCACGGAGACAGAATCAACCGGGCGGATTATTCCTACCGCCTGCTCCGCATTCTGCTGAGGAATCCCTTCACGCGGCTCCTCGCCGCTCTCTGCGGCCCCTTCTTCGGCCCCGCTGCAGCGGATAAAATCCGCCGTTCCCTGAAAAACAGCAACCGGAAACACAAAAAATTCTTCCCGGAAAACGCTATAGAACGCCATCTGCTTGAAATGGCGGAGCAGAAAAAAAAGGATAGACTGCTTGTCCTCGGCCATTTTCACAGGTCCATCCGCAGGGAGGCGCACGGGTGTACTCTGCATGTCGTCCCCGCCTTCCAGGATCAGGGGGAAATTGCTGTCATCCATTGTCCCGGAAAGGTGGAAAGCGCCGTCGTCGAAATCGGAAATGCGGAAAAGCTCATTTTTTCCCTTCATTCCAGGAAAATGCTATCCTTTCCACAGGAAAAAGCGAAGCCTCAGGAAAAGGAGAAGATGAAGAACGACTGAGAGCGATATGCAGGAGAGGAAAACGCTTTCCCTTTCACACATTGTCCGCGCAAAATGAAACAGTTCCCCTCCCCCATCTTTCCTCACTCCATCCCGCACGACTACTCTTGCGCAGGGAAAAGTGGAAGAAGAACCGATGCCGCAATCAGATCCTCGCGATACGTGATTTTCGGATTCGGCTCCCGGTTTTCCACGACAACTGGGCGGACATCGCTGAAATGCTCCATGACAAACGCTTCGTCCGTCGCCTCAAACCCCTCCGCCAGTGCCTTCCGGCAGGCGGGAAGCAGGAGAGAGAGCTCAAAACACTGCGGAGTCTCGGCCCCCCAGAGACAGTCCCGCGGGACCGTCCTCTCAATCACACCGGAGGCTCCATTCACCCATTTCACCGTATCGCAAATCTTCCGGCAGACAAGCGCTCCACCGTGCCTGCGCGCTTCCTCCACAGTCTTCCGCAGAAGATCCGGATTCAACATCGGACGCGCCGCATCGTGCACCGCCGCAATCCGGATCCGCGAAGAATCCAGATGCTCCAGCGCATGCAGCACCGATTCCAGACGATTCTCCCCGCCTTTGACAAATTCAATCCGGATTCCAGGAAGAAATTCCTCCGCAAGTTCAAAAAACCGTTCCTCCTGCCCCGGGGGCACCGCCATCACAATCCGCCCCCCCTCCTCCGGAAGAAGCGGCGCCACACGGAGAATGGAGTGCGCAAACAGCGGAATCCCGTTCAAGTGGACAAGGAGTTTGTTGTCTCCTCCGAAGCGGGTTGAAGAGCCGCCGGCGGCAATCACCAAGGCTGTATCGGAAAGATCGTCCTGCATATAAACTGCCCTCTTCTGCAAATAGGCGAACCGGAATCCGGCTCCGGGCTTTTCCCGGTCAAAAAAGTTCCAGTTGCTCCGGGGGATCCTCCTGCCCAGGCCGGAAAACGGAAGCGCGCGGAATAGAAGAAGCGGTGCCGCCCTTCTCCTCCGTTCCGCCGATACGAGCCGCCCGGGAAGCTGACTCAGGATCAGACTCAGGACCAGATTCAGGATCAGAAGCCGGAAGCGTTGCGGAAGCCATCATTTGAGTGAGTTCCCGGATCAGGCTGCGGAAGCGCAGACGTTCCGCGATTTCCAGAATTCTGGGAAAATCAGCCGGCTCCCGACGGAAAGAGGATTCGTTCCAGTCACAGCCTTCCGGCGGAGTCCGGACCAGTTTCACCAGTTCAATGTTCGTCCGGAGACGTTCCGAAGCGGAACAGATTTTCTCCCGGAGCTTCTCCTGCGGAATTTCCTCCGCATGCAGGAGAATCGACTTGATGGAGCCGAAACGCGAAATCAGACGCGCCGCAGTTTTCGGTCCCACGCCCTCCAGTCCCGGAATGTTGTCCGACACATCGCCGATCATGGCAAGATAATCGACTATTTCCGAAGGATGGACTCCAAATTTCTCCAGCACTTCCGATTCCCCGCGAATGGAAAAACCTTTGGATGAATCCTTGTCCGGAACCAGCATGCACACTCGGGAATCGACGAGCTGCGCCAGGTCTTTGTCCGCGGAAACAATCCGGATCTTTCTATCCGGACAAATTCCGCAGATCACGGCAATCAGGTCGTCCGCCTCCCAGTTCTTCCAGCGGAGTCGTTTCCAGCCGAACGCGTCAATCAGATCCTCCAGAAGCGGAAGCTGGACTTTCAGATCCTCCGGCATCGGAGGACGGTTCGCCTTGTACAGGGGCGCAAGCTGGAGACGATGAGGCGGTTTCCCTTCGTCAAACACAAATGCTCCGTATTCCGAAGGATGCTCCGCATGCATCTTCATCAGAAATTTCATCATGGCAAAAATCGCGTTGCTGGGAAAGCCGTCTTCTCCCGTCAGACCGCGGACCGCGTAGTACCCGCGGTAAATCTGTGCAAAGGAGTCAACCAGAAACAGGACATGCGTCCCTTTCTCTTCTTCTGCCGGGGAAAAAGTCCCCGGTCCGGATGACGATGACATGATGATGGATCCTCCTGCATTCTTTCTTCAAAATATACAACAACAGCCCGTGCTTGCCACAGCAAAGAAAAGAGAATGGTGAAAAAATCATCAAAGAAATGAATGGACTTTCCCCATAATCCAGTCCATCCACATTGTTTCTCTGTTCCCTCTTTTGCTTTTTTTCCTTATTTTGACATCTTTCTCAATCTGCCGCGTCCTTCACTTTTCCCCCTTCCAGTTCTCACAGTGGAAAAAGGAAAAAGGATAGACGGAAAAAAGAAAAAGAGCGCGCCAGAAAAAGTGAAGAATGGAAAAAAGGGATCGAGCTAGAAGAGAAGAAAAACGGAAGCAGCAGACCCGCCCCGTCTTTCCGCCGCCCCGTCTTTCCGCCGCCCCGTCTTTCCGTCCTGAGTTTCCGCTCCGGGTGGAATGTTCCGCAAAGGGACTCTCTTTTTTCTCTCCGGGAAGTTCTTTTTTTCCCGTTTCCGGAAAAAGGCATCCGGAAATTTCCGGATGCACAGCTTTTCCGATTCCACTTTCCTCCGGAGAGCGGTCGGTCTCCGGAAGAAAGCAGTCAGAGAGGCGGCGTTTTCCCTGTAATGCTCTTACTTAAAGCGAATCAGGGATTTGTCATAATCCGCCGGAGGGATCAGTCCGAGGAAGTCAATGCACGTTGCCGCAATCGAACTGATTCCGAGCCCCTTGTTCAGCTCCAGGGAATATTCCCCCTTGTATTCGGGATCATAGATGAAGGCGGGGACGGGATTCAGGGAATGGCTGGTTTTTCTGCGCGGAGCGCCGGAGGCATCGAGCTTCAGAGCGCCTTTTTTGTCATGCTCATACATGTCGTCGGCATTTCCATGGTCGGCTGTGACGATCATGACTCCGCCTGCCTTCTTCACGCTGTTGTAAATGCGTTCCAGACAAAGATCCAGAGCCGCCATGGCTGTCTGAACCGCCTGATACACTCCCGTATGCCCGACCATGTCCCCGTTCGGGAAATTCAAACGGATGAAGCGGAAGGCGTTTTCCTCAATATTCCGGCAGACCAGATCGGTGATCAGGGCGCACTGCATCCACGGACGCTGTTCAAAAGGAACGACATCAGAAGGAATTTCCACATACTTTTCCAAAGTCTCATCAAACATGCCGGAACGGTTCCCGTTGAAGAAGTAGGTGACATGCCCGAACTTCTGCGTCTCGCTGACAGCAAGCTGGCTGACACCTGATTTTGCCAGATACTCTCCGAGAGTGTTGTCGATTTCGGGCGGATTCACGAGATAGTTCTGCGGGATGTGCAGGTCCCCGTCATATTCCATCATGCCGGCATAGAAGACATCGGGGCGGGGATCGCGCACGAATTTGTCGAAGGAATCCCCGGAATCGAAGGCCTGGCTGATTTCAATGGCACGGTCTCCGCGGAAGTTGAAATAGACCACTGCATCGCCGTCCTGAATCGGGCCGACAGGTGTGACTCCGTCGTCGGAAATCACAAAAGGCGGAAGATCCTGGTCGATCGCATGGGTTTCCTCGCGGAGCGTCACGACGGCGTCATGGGCATTGGGGAACATACGGCCGCGTCCGGCCACATGAGTATCCCAGCCTTTCCTGACCATGTCCCAGTTCGCGCCGTAACGGTCCATCGTGATGACCATGCGTCCCCCGCCGGAAGCGATCCGGTAATCGCAGGAATCCGCTTCATTGATGGATTTGAGATATTCTTCAAAGGGATCGATATAATCGAGAGCGGAGGTTTCGGGAACGTCCCGGCCGTCCAGCAGCGCATGGATCCGGATTTTCCGGACACCTTGTTTGCGGGCATTTTCAATCATGCCTTTGAGATGGGCGATGTTGCTGTGCACGTTGCCGTCGGAAAAAAGTCCGATGAAATGCAGCGTTCCGCCCTGTTTCGTCTTTTCAATGACTTTTTCCCAGGTCCTGCCTTCAAACATCCTGCCGGAGGAAATGGCTTCGGATACCAGTTTCGCACCCTGGGAGAAGACGCGCCCGCAGCCCATGGCGTTGTGTCCGACTTCGCTGTTGCCCATGTCGTCATCGCTGGGCAGTCCGACCGCGGTTCCGTGGGCTTTGAGTTCGGTATAGGGAAGTTCCTTCATCATCTTGTGAAGAAAGGGAGTGTTGGAATCGAGAACAGCGTCTCCATCCTTGTATTTGCCGATGCCGACACCGTCCATGATGACGAGTACGACGGGTCCGCGCCGTCCCTGGAATTTCGGGTTTGTCTCAAGCTTGCACGCCATGATTGCCAGTCTCCTTCCTTATCAGAGTATGATGTCATTTCCTGTTGCCGATGGATTCCGCGTGTTCGGGCATGAGAAGGAGGGGGGTTGTCCTGTTCCCATCGGAGAATCTCAGTCCCCCTTCTCCTGCCGTAAAAAAACGTCTTCGGACGTGAGTTCATAATATAGCACCGCGCGCTCCGGATTTCCAGTATTTCCTCCCGGGCTCCGCCCCCGGATTTTTTCTTCTTCCCAGGGAGGAGAAAAGAGTGCGGTCATCCGTTCTTTTCTTCCGGGGGGATCGGCCTTGCGGAAGTTTTCCGGAAGAAGTCCCCGGGGATTTCAGAATTCTCAGAGATCCGGTTCAGGATCAGCATGCAGTCCCCGTAGCTGAAGAATCTCATTTTCTCCTGTACGGCGAGAGCATAGGCTCTTCGGATGTTCTCCGTCCCGGCGAAGGCGGAAACCAGCATGAGAAGCGTGCTTTTGGGAAGGTGGAAATTGGTCAGGAGCATATCGGCGGAAAGAACACGGCGCGGCGGATGAATGAAAATATCCGTCTCCCCCTCTCCCGGATGAAAGACGCCGGAAGGATCCACACAGGTTTCCAGAGTCCGCAGAGAAGTCGTCCCGACGGCCAGAATGCGGCGTCCGGAAGCCCTCGTTTCATTCAGCAGGGAGGCCGCCGGTCCGGGGAAACAATAGAATTCCCGGTGCATCTGATGCTCTTCCACATATTCCTCCGTCACAGGTTTGAAGGTGCCCGCCCCGACGTGGAGAGTCAGATCAATGATTTTCACATTCTTCCTCTCCAGTTCCCTGAAGACGTCTCCCGTGAAATGCAGTCCCGCGGTCGGGGCGGCAACGGCGCCCGGAGTCCGGGCATAGAGAGTCTGATAGCGTTCGGAATCGAGCTCCTCATCGGGACGCCGGATATAGGGCGGCAGAGGCAGGTGCCCGCATTGCCTCAAGGCCGCGTCCACCTCTCCGGTCAGGAACTCCACCGTGCAGACGCCGGAAGAATCTTTTCCCAGAAGACGGACAGAAAACACGGAAAGTGTCTCCCCGTCCCGTTCAAACAGACACAGTTCCGCCCCGGGCGAAACCCGTTTCGCAGGACGCATCATGCAGCGCCAGAGCCGATCATTATCCGGAGAATGCAGTCCCAGCAGGAAAATCTCGATTTTCGCCCCCGTCTCCTTCCGGGCGAAAAGACGCGCCCGGATCACGCGCGTATTGTTTCTCACCAGCGCGTCGCCCGGAGAAAGAAACTCTGCGAAATCCCGGAACGGATGAATGGAGCACTCCCCGGAAAGCGGATCCAGCACCATCATGCGCGAATCCCCGCGATGTTCCGGGGGGTCCTGCGCAATCAGTTCCTCCGGAAGCTCGTAATCAAAATCATCTGTGCGCATCGTCATACATCCGCTCGTAGCGGGAGGCGGTATTGTTCCAGGAGAAGTCGCGCGTCATGGCGTTGACGCGCATCCGGGCGAACGCGACGGGATCGTTTTTCCGGACTCCGGCCGCCCAGCGGATGGTTCCGTTCAGGGCTTCGGGGAAAAGATCCCAGAAGACGAAACCGGTGGCAGAACCGACATTCCGGCTGTCGAAATTCGTCACGGTATCCGCGAGTCCGCCCGTGTGCCGGACGATCGGGAGAGTCCCGTAACGCATGCTGTACATCTGATTCAGACCGCAGGGCTCGTAACGCGAGGGCATGACGAAAAAGTCCGCCCCCCCCTCCGCCAGATGCGAAAGCGAATCGGGCGCATACCCCGTATAGACCGCCAGACGTTCCGGATATTTCCCCGCCAGATAACGGAAATGATCCTCCAGGGATCGTTCGCCGGATCCAATGACGACAAACTGGAAATCATCGTGATACAGAAGATCTTCCAGACCGGAGGCAAAAACATCCAGCCCTTTCTGATACGCCAGACGCGAAATCGTCGCGAAAAGCGGCGTCTCCTCCCGTTCCGGCAGATGGAAATACTGCTGCAGCGCCCGTTTCGCCTCCTGTTTCGGAGCCGGATCGGATGCCGTGAAAAATGCGGGAAGGAAACGGTCGGCGGCGGGATTCCAGTTTTTGTCGTCAATGCCGTTCAGAATGCCCCGGAGTTTGCCCTGGGAAGCGCAGTGTCTCAGACACGAATCCAGAGAAAAACCAAACTCGGGAGACAGAATTTCAGAGGCATAAGTCGGACTCACCGTATTGACCATGTCCGCCGTCATGATTCCGCCCTTCAGCAGATTGATGCGGTCGTAGAATTCCAGACAGGTGTAGTTGAAATACTCCCATCCCAGCCCGCTCCAGTACAGATTCCCCTTGTCGAAGATCCCCTGATAACCGATATTGTGGATCGTCAGGACGGAGCGGCAGTTCCGGAAATTCTCCCGCCCGGAGTAAAGAGGGCTTTTCAGATAGACGCAGCAGAGCGCGGAATGCCAGTCGTTTGTATGGAGAATATCCGGAGTCAGCCCCAGCGTGCGGACCGCCTCCATCGCAGCGCGGGAAAAGAAGATGAAACGTTCGGCATTGTCCGAATATTCCTGTCCGCACCAGTCGTAGAGGGTGGGTCGGTCAAAATAACGGTTGTATTCGATGAAGTAGAAGTTCAGCCCCGGTTTCAGGGGAAGTTCATGAATTTTCGCCCACTGCGTCGTTCCGCCCAGGGGAACCCCAAGAAGATCAATGGAGCGGCTGAAACGGAGATTCAGCTTCCCCGTGATCTGAGGATAATACGGAAGAATGACAGACAGCTCGTGGCCCCGTTCCGCGAGTGCGTCCGGAAGAGCGGAGGACACATCGGCAAGTCCTCCTGTCTTCGCAAAGGGAACGGCCTCGCTGGCTACCCATACAATTTTCATGCAACGTTCTCCTGAGTGTGTGTAAATAAGATTCCGATTCCCGATCGTCGTCGTCTTTGTGATTGTGGTCCTTCCTCTCTCTCTGAGAAATGGCTGCGGCGGATCTTCTGCCGGAGGAGTGTCCGATTGCGGCGCAAGAGGCGGAGAATCAGCGGCTTTCGCCGCGCATCTGTTCGCGCGCCTGGCGCAGACGCTCCATTTCCGCTTCGGACAAACTGTTGATCCCGCTCCTGGAAATCTTGTCAAGAAGATAATCAAGTTCTCTCTGCGTCACCTTTCCGGATGGAAACGGGCGGGCCGAGCCAGACGCCCCTCCTGCGGAAGCGTCTCCCGGAGCACCGGACCGGGGCGGCGGCGGGGGCGGCGGGGAAAACGATCCCCACG
>CAJMAW010000098.1 GCA_905211485.1 uncultured Lentisphaeria bacterium
AAAAATAAAAATAAAAAAAGCATGAGGGCTCCTCGCCCTCATACTCCCCGGCTCTCGCTGCATTCCCTGCACCCGTCAGGCATCCGCTTGCCGTATTTCTCCTCCTGCAAGATATGCGGATTTTCTTTTGATCTGAAGTTTTTTTATGTCAGGAAAGCAGGGAAAAGAGTCTTTGACAGCACGAAACTTTCCGGGCATCCCCCGGGGAAACCTTGAATTTCTCCTCTTTACTGATATTGTAAATGAATGGAAGGGGAAGGAGGATCTTAAAATCCCTGTATTGAGCCCTTTTCTCTCCCTTCCCAGGGACAAAAACTGTTTTTGCCTTGAATCCAGAATAAAAAACAAACAAGAAAAAAGCTAAGGAGGATCTCCGGAAATGAAAAAAAAACTGGCTGATGATTGTGCTCTTTTTCGTTTTCCCGTGTGTCTGCTCACTTTCCGCACAGGATTCCGTGCAGGGGAAAAGTGATACACAGGAATATCAGTCCTGGGAATTCATTCAAATTGGATTCTGTGTCGGGATGCCCTCAAATCAGGACACGGCAAGAGCTACGGGCATTCGGATCGGTGCTCCGATATCGGGCGGCACCGCGGCTGTGGATGGTCTGGAAGCCGCCGTGCTCGGAGCCGCTTCCGACAAGGTGAACGGAGTGCAGTTCAGTATTGTGAATGTCAGCAAAGAAGTGAACGGTATTCAGCTCGGGCTGGTCAATGTCGGCGGAATCGCCAGATGGCTTCAGCTCGGTGTGGTCAATGTCGCGGACGGGCAAACATTTCAGATCGGACTTCTGAATTTCACGGAGGATGGTTTTCTGCCCTGTTTCCCATTGTTCAATTTCAAGTTCTGAATTTTGCAAGAGAGTCTTTACATTCATGATCAATAGAAGGAATTGAGAGAGATGAAAAAGTTTTTTCTGCCTGCTTTTCTGGGAATGTTTCTGTTCGTTTTTTCACTTCAGGCCGCAGAATCCGCACAGCCGGAAACATCGGGTTGGACTCCCTTCCAGCTGGGATTCTTCCCGCGCGTTCCGCAATATACTTATAGTTCAAACGTTTATGGAATCAAGACCGGTTGGCCGATGTGCTCTGGAATCGGTCAGGTGAAGGGCCTGGAAGCCTCCTGGCTCCTTTCCGGAACGGATTACATTGACGGGGCTCAGGGAAGCATGGTTTGCAGCATTGGTAAAAAAGTCAATGGTCTTCAGGCGTCCATTGTGCTTTGCCTGAATAAGACGCTCGTAAGCGGAATTCAGGCATCCTGTGTCTTCAATTGCGCCGGAGCGGTGATCGGGCTGCAGGCAGGAGGTCTGAACATTGCAGGCTCCATGAGCGGATTCCAGCCCGGCGTCCTCGGAAACATCACCGGAGAAATGAACGGGTTCCAGGCCGGCCTTTACAATGTCACCGGAACATTGAAAGGGATGCAGGCTTCCGCTGTGAATGTGGCAGGAGATGCTCAAGGCGGATTCCAGTTCGGTGTTGTCAATGTTTCCGGGAACGGCGGATGCCAGTTCGGTCTGATCAACATTATCAAAGGCGGGGTTCTCCCGGTCATGATCCTTTTCAATTTCGACTGAGGATTTATCTCGGGGTAGGGGGAGCCGTTTGAAGAAAAATCTGCCCCCGGGAAAAATCTGCCCCCGGAAAAAACTCGGGAAAAAAAAGACGGCGGAATGTCTGTGTGTGTGTCATTCCGCCGTTTCCGTTTTTTTCAGGAGGAGTTTTTCTTTTTCCCCCTCGGTTTTCCCGAGGGGCGGGAAGGGCGGGGACCTTCAGATTTTTTCTTTTTTCTTTTCTTTGTTTTTTCCTCTTTTCCTGCCGTCTCTTTCTTCCTTCTTTTTCTCTTTTTCCCGGAGGAGAGATCCGCTCCGTTTCCACTGTTCTTCCGCATTCCGCCGGAAGGAGGCGGGCGTAGTGCCATAGAAGGCTTTGAATTTCCGGATGAAATAGGAAACCGATTTCATCCGGAAGGAAGAGACGATTTCTTCCAGACTCCGATTGGATGTCTGAAGCATCTGTTTTGCCAGTTCCATTCTTCTGCGGCAGAGGTACTGCATGGGGGGGACTCCGCAGCTTTCGCGGAAAAGCTCCGAAAAACGGCTCGGACTGAGACATGCCGTCTTTGCAAGACTGGACAGGGTATGTTTTCTCTCGGGATGCTCCAGGAGATTTCTGAGGACTTTTTCAATTCCGGGATGTGCAGTATGTTCTGGCTGGAATACTCCGTTTCTGGCAAGGAGTCCTGCCGCCTGCAGCAGTTCTCCCATCAGTTCCAGGAGCGCAGACAGGAGGAGCAGGCTTCCTCCCGGACGGAGCCGCAGGAAAGGCTGCGAGATCTTCCGCCGACAGCGTTTCCAGATCCGCGGAGACAGCGAAAGCTTCAGCGGATCATTCCCGGATAATTTCAGCAGCAGTGCCAGTTCTCCCCCGTATTCTTCTTCCCGGAAAGCGGGATCTGCTTCCAGCAGAATCTGGATTGTATGGGTTTCCTCCGTCCCGTTCCGCCAGGAATGAGGGCAGTTCGCGGGAAGAAGAATGCAGTCTCCTGGCAGCAGGCGGTGTTCTTCCGGAGGCGTTTTTTCTGCGGATTCATCTGCAGAGCCCGGCTGTGCTGCGGCATCCTGTTTCCTGATCCTTTTTTCTCCTCCTGTCCAGACTGTGAAACTTCCTTTGATGACGCCCAGAATTTGAAAGGAGGAATGTCTGTGGGGTGTATCGCACCCTCCTGTTCCGGCGCGGTAATACTCTTCCGTCAGCTGGCGGAAAGGCGGGGGCAGCAGAGTATTGGATGTGATTCTGTGCCGGACTCTGGGAGGAATGCGTGTCTGTGCTTTCATTCGGATGGAAATGTCCCTTTCTTGCCGTGAATCGTAAGATAAGGCGATTTTTCCGGAATGCAAGCGTGGTTTTTCTGTTTATGCGGATGCTATAGTATGGGCATCCGCAGCAGGGGAAAGACCGGGCGGGAGGAGAAAAGACGGAGTAAGATAAGGCGACTCGGAAACAGCGAAAGCGGGAGCAGGACATGATGAATATGATGCATGATGATGAAATCCTGGAAAACGATCTTTCCCGGATGGAAGGAGTGGAACTGGAATATTGCGGGAAATTGAAATGCCGCTCTTCGCGGGAACTGCCTTTGTCCTCCCGTGTGAGCATCGGCTTTGAATGTCTGGACCGCGAACTTTTTGATCCGGAGCCTTGCTACGGAAAACTGGGACGGGCAGGGGTCAAGTGGGCCCGCTGCCAGACAGGATGGAACCGCTGCGAAAAGGAGCGCGGGACCTATGATTTCGCCTGGCTCGATGAGATTGTGGATAAACTCCTGGCCGAAGGCATTCAGAGCTGGTTCAATGTCGGATTCGGGAATCCGCTGTATATGAAAGACACGTACAGCGAGGCGGCTGTCGGCTGTGTTCCCCTGTATTACGGGGAGGAAACTGTCCGCGCATGGGAGAACTATGTTTCGGCTCTTGCCCGTCATTTCCGTGGCCGGGTCCGTTTTTACGAGATCTGGAACGAGCCCAATCTGCCTGCCTTCTGGCAGCCGCGGGATCCGGATCCGGAGGAATACGCGCGTCTTGTCCGCCTGACGGGCACGCGGATCCGCGAGGAAGATCCCTCCGCCCGCATCGGGGCCTGTGTCAGTGGAGGAAATTCCTGGTACACTCAGCATTTTCTCCGTTCCGGAATCGCGTCCTTCCTGGATTTTTTCTCGATTCATCCGTATTCGGTACAGCCGGAGCTGAACTGTGCGGAGACGGCGGAGGCGCTCCGTTCGACTCTGGATTCGTGCGGCGCTTCTCATGTGGAACTCTGGCAGGGAGAATGCGGGTTTGCCTCATGGTTTCCGGAGAATCACTGGCTTCCCCCGTATGTCAGGGAAAGCGAGCGCAATCAGGCGGCGTGGCTGCTCCGGCGCTATGTCTCGGACTTTGCCGCAGGAATGAGCCTGAGTTCCTTTTTCCAGACCGCGGACATGATGCTGAAAGATTACAAAGTCGGCAACGAGACCCGGAAACAGCCCGCAAGACACGGCATCCTGAACGGAATCACCTATACGGAGAAACTTTCCTTTCATGCCATGAGGCATATTGCAAACGTCTTTTCTTCCCGGATGCCGCTCCGGGGGGGAGGGGCCTTCTGCGCCGTTTCGCTGGATCGGGCCTTTCCCCGCTCTGAACGTCATTCCCGCCTGATGGATGCGGCTGTCTTCAAAGCGGTATTTGAAAAAAATTCTTTCCCCGTCTTTGCCTATTACCTGGCCGAGGATGTCCAGTATGGTTTTCCCGGCATCGGGCATGTGTTTCTCCAGGCGTCTCCGGGGAGAGGCGGCGTCTCCTCTTCCTCCGCCGTTCCGGGGGCGGATTCCGCTCCCGTCATCAGAAATCCGGTCCTTCTGGATCTGATGACGGGGAAGGCATATTGGGTGAAACACTTCCAGGCGGGGGATCCGCTCTTCTGGCTGGAGTTCCATTCCCTGCCGCTGACCGATTATCCCCTTCTGATAAGCGATCTTTCGGCATTTGAGCTGGATGGGAAAGCGTGAGTGGGGGGAAAACGGCACTGTCTGCCCCGCCGCGGAAAGAGATGTTGCGCACAGGGGGGGGGCGAGTCACGGGCCCGGGCATCCGCCTCCGAAGCTCAGAGACGGAAAAGCGACCCCATCTTTCTCCCGAGCATCACAGACGCCGCAATCAGCGTGCACGCCAGAAAACACATTGCCCAGACCCCGAATGCCGATGCAATGTACGGCCCCGACCCCAGATACTGCGAGAGTTCATAGATGGCCTTGGTGATGGGGTAGAATTCCGATTTCTGCGCCAGAATCAGCGAATCGGAAACTTCCAGCATGGAAAAACTGAAGGCGAAGAGTCCGCCGACCATCAGATTTGCGGCAATAAGCGGCAAGGTGATTTTCCAGACGCTTCTCCATGCGCCCGCGCCTGCGTTTCTCGCGGCGTTTTCCAGTTCGATCGGCGTCTGTTCCAGGCCCGCGGTGACGGATCGGAGCACATAGGGAATCCTCCTGATCGCATACGCCGCCGCAATCAGCAGCACCGGATTGTTCACAGGGTCGAAAAAGGCTCCTGCCCACGCGTAGCGCACGGACATTCCCAGAAATCCCACTGCCATCACAATGCCCGGGATCATCAATGGGAGCATGGCGAAAAGGTCGAACATCCCTCTGAAACGGAGCGTGGAGCGCTGGGTCAGGAATGCGGTCAGCAGTCCGATGAGCAGGGCAAAGCCCAGTGCAATCAGCGAATAGCGCAGACTGTTCACAATGCTGGGCAGCACCAGTGGACTTGAAAGCGCATCCCGGAAATGATCCAGCGTATACTTCAGCGGCAGGATGCTTCCATACCAGTCTGAACTGGAGGCCGTCAGGACGAGCGCCAGATGCGGGAGCGAAGAGAAAAAGGCGAATCCCCAGAAGAGACCCGGCGGCAGCAGACTCCGGAACCCGTGCAGCGGAACCGCACGCGATGCGGCGGCACCCTTGGACTGGGAATCCGCCGCCGTCGCCCCCGTACCGCCGAGCAGAACGCGTCCTCCGAGATAGAGTAGACAGGAGACCGCCAGCATGATGATGACCAGCGTATACGTCGCCGGATTGCTTTCCAGCTCTGTAATTCCGTTGAAAATCTGCACCGGCGTGACGGTGTTGAATCCGAACATCAGCGGCGTTCCCAGTTCAGTGAAGCTCCAGATCAGCACGATGCTTCCTCCCGCCAGAATTCCCGGGCGCAGCAGCGGGAGCGTGATTTTCCGGAAACACGTCAGAGCCGTTGCCCCCGCATTCCTTGCCGCCTCCGGAAGGGACGGATCAATGTTCGCCAGCGCGCTGATCAGATTCAGATAGAGAATCGGGTACAGATGCAGTGCTTCGATCACGCAGACCGCCCAGAAGCGTCCGTCCCCCCCCAGGAAGTCCACACGCGGCAGGCCGCATGCCGTCAGCACGCTGTTCAGCACTCCGGAATACCCCAGAATCTGCTGGAATCCCAGAGCTCCGACAAATGGCGGCAGTATCATCGGAATCATCATCAGGACAGAACAGAATCCCTTTCCCGGAAAATCATAGCGGTCATACAGCAGCGCCAGCGGAAGCGCAATCAGAAACACCATGGCCGTTGTCAGGACGGCGATCAGGAACGAATTCAGCAGTCCGGAAAGATACAGCTGATTGCGGCAGATTTCCACGAACACCCCTGTGTCCAGCCCCTCCGCCAGCACCGTGTACAGCGGAAGAAACAGAAACACCGCAAAAAACGCAAGCAACGCGAAGGCGGAACAGAGGGCAAAGATACGATTCGTCATTTTTTCTGAGCTCCTCCTGTTTTCTTCCCTTCTTCTGCGAGCCGGGCCGCGCGGCGGTACTGTGCACGGGCGCTGTTCATCCATTCCCGCCGGACGGCGGCGACATCCGCCACACCGTGTTCCGGAGACACCGTGAGTTTCCTCGCCGCCTCCTTCGCTTCAGAGTATGCAAACGGCAGTTTCCGGAGTTCCTCCATTGCTTCCGGATTCTGTTCCGGGCCTCCGTTTTCCAGAATGGCTCTCCATGCTTCCCGGAGATCGTCCATGGGATCCAGGACGATGGTTTTGATCAGAATGCGCATGAGTGTGAAATAGCGTCCCGTCCATTCTCCGCGGTAGCGGAACATTCCCGCCGCGCGATAGGGATTGTATGCCGGGTCGGTCCGGTATGGTTCCAGATTCCTGTCGTCGAGGAGGTCGCGGCGCACGCAGGGACGGCGGAGTGCATATTTTTCCGGTCCGCCGGGAGTCCCGGGTTTCAGAATCCAGAGTTTCTGTCCCTCGGGGGAGAGAAGGAAATCAATGAATGCCCGTGCCGCCCGCGGGTTCGGCGCGCCGCGCAGAAGCTGGACCGGATCGGCGGAAACGGAACTGCCGTTTTCCGGCATCCTGTAGACAATGCGCTGAGCGGGCGCGTGAGCTTCGACCCATTCGGCTTCGGAAAGGCCGTAGAAGTCGATGCACATCCCGGCGGCGGCAGCTCCGGAGGAAACGTCCCGGACCAGCTTCCCTGCGCTGTCCGTGGCGTAACGGGCGTTTGCCGCAATGAGTTTGATCCTGAGGAAACCTTCTTCCCATCCCCGTTCCAGTTTCCGTTCCTGCTCCGGAGCTTCCCCTTCTTCCTTTTCCTCCGGCAGAACCGGTGTTCCGGCATACGACTCCGCCATTGCCTGCTGGAGGATCATTTCAAAACATTTGGTGATGGATCCCGATTTCGTCGGATCCGCGATCACGGTGGTCTGGAAAAGTTCCGGACGTGCAAGATCCTTCCAGGTGCCGATTTCGCAGGAGAGCTCCTTCAGACGGTCCGTATTGACGGCAATCCCGAAGGAGGAGAGGCAGACTCCGTAAAAACGTCCCGCGGGATCATAGATGACTTCGCCTGCAAATTCGGAAGGAATCACATCCGCGCGCAGATATTCCGGATGCCGTTTTGCCACTTCCGCGTCCACGGCGTAGCCCATGGCGGCGAAACGGGCCTGATCGAATGTGCCGCCTCCGAAGAAGAGATCCATCCCGATGCCGACGTCGGAGGAGAGGAATTGTTTCCGGATTGCGGCGGCTTCCGGATCGGCTTCCGTATTTCCGGCGTCCAGCGCCGGGTTCCGGAACGCTTCCGCGGCCTTTGCGGACCAGCTGCCTCCGCGGGATTCAAAATACTGGCGGAAGGAGGCTTCAAAGCGGTCGTTGATATAGCGGACAATGTCCGAACTGCCGCCCAGATTCCGCCAGTCGAGCGTGATCTCGGCTCCGTAGAGTTTTCTGTAATAGTCCCGGAAAGCCCGGCCGAATTCATACTTGATGGGTTCCGTGTGGGGAGACACGATGACGAGCGTTTCCGGTGCTTTCCCTCCTCCTCCCCCCCGCACAGAGCCCGGACTTCCCGATTCTGATTCTCCGCCTTCCGGAAAGGAATCTTCCGGTTTCAGTAAGAACGGAAGCGCCGTCAGCAGCGCCAGCGGAAGAAGCGGGAGGACAATTCGGAGAAACATGTTTCTATGGATCCCTTCGGTTCCTTCTTTCCATCTATTCCTTCAGCGGCGTGATGTCTTCCGGACGGATTCCGATCCGGCATTCCGATCCCGGGATTCTCGCTTCCCTGCCGGTTCCGTATTCATTCACCAGGAAAGAGAAGTCCTTGCGTTCCAGATGGAGCTGGGAACTTTCCCCCAGAAATACGCAGTCCCTAAGCTCTGCAGAAAAAAGATTTCCCCTGAAAAGACCTTCTTCTCCCGCGGCCTGGACGACAACGGCGTCCTCCGGACGGAACATCAGTGTATATTCTCTCCCCGGAACAAAATCCGCTTCCCCCGGAATTTGTTTTTCCACTTCCCATCTGCCGAAGGGAAGACGGAAGATCAGATGTCCGGAGTTTTCTCTGGATTCCAAAATCCCCGTGACGAAATTGGCATCTCCCAGAAAGGCCGCGGTGAAGCGGTTTGCCGGATTCCGGTAGACATCGCGCGGGGTGCCCGTCTGGCGCAGAATTCCTTTTTCCAGGACTGCGATTCTGTCGCCCATGCTTAGAGCCTCCCTGCGGTCGTGAGTCACGTAGAGGGCCGTGACGCCGCGTTCCTTGCAGATTCTCCTGATTTCATAGCGCATGCTGTCTCTCAGCTTCGCATCGAGATTGGAAAGCGGTTCGTCCAGAAGGATCAGCGGCGGATCCAGCGCCAGGGCTCTGGCCAGTGCGACCCGCTGCTGACCGCCTGAGAGCGATCCGATTTTCCTTCCCGTGCAGTCTTCCAGCCTGACCGCGGCGAGCAGTCCGGCGATTTTTGCGGAAATTTCCCGCTCAGGCATTTTCCGGACCCGCAGGCCGAAGGCAATGTTTTCATACACGTTCAGGTGCGGCCAGAGCGCATAATTCTGGAAGACCATCGGGGTGTTGCGTTTTTCCGGAGGAAGGAACGTGATGTCTTTTCCTCCCAGCAGAATTTGTCCGGAATCGGGTGGAAGGAGTCCGGCAATGATCCGGAGCAGAGTCGATTTCCCGCAGCCGGAGGGGCCCAGCAGAAAGAACAGTTCCCCGTCCCCGACCGTCAGATTCAGTTCTTGAAGTACGGGGGCGTTTCCGCCGCCATAGGTCTTGGTGATGTTCTGAATGCAGATTCCGCTCATTTTATGCTGCTGCCCCGGCTGCTCTTCCTCTCAGAAAAATCCCGCATTCCATTTTCCCGGGACACGTCTGATGCTGATCCGGAAGAAAAAGATTTTTCCTCCGTTTTTCTGTTTCCTTTTTTTCCTGCAAGTCCTCTTCCTGCCCTTTCCTCCTTTTCCGCAGGTCCGTCTCCCGCGGGAAACAGAATTTTTGCAGTGCCTTCTTCTTTGAAGGAGGGGAAGAAGAGAACGTTGTCACAAGCGCCCTTCGCGCCGACACAGTGAAATCTCCACGCAGGCCACTCAGAAGTTCATGAGGACGCCCCGGATTCCTTTTCCGCCTTTTGAAATTCTTCGAGTTTGCCGTATTCTTTCTGAAGACGCGCTTTCTTTTCAGCTGACGCCCCGGAAAGTTCCTTTTTGAAATAGGACGTGATGATGAAACTGAGATCCTGTTTCCAGTTTTCCGGAGCACTTTCCTTGGCCTGCTGGAAGTCCCCTTCCGCAAGAAGACGGAAAAAGAAGTTTTCTTCTTCTCCGCATTGCGCTGCCGCTTTTTTCAGCAGGGACGCCTGCTGGCGCGATGTCAGATGAGACAAGTTCATGGAAAATATCTTCTTGTTTCCATAGGAAAGCAGATAGGCCGTTCCGTTCTTGATTTCCTTGAGCTTGTAGAGTTCCGAACGGATTTCGAGCTGGGATCCGCTCAAAAGGTCCCCTCCGTCGGTATAGGCTTTCTGGATTTTCTCCGCCTTTTCCAGAATGCCTGTCATTCTGGCTCCCCATGCGGTGAGCTCCTGCGCGATGGCGACAATTTTCGGATCTTTGCCTTTTGCAGCTTCCTCTTCCTTCAGGAGAGGTGCCAGCGCTTCCTTCGCCCCGGCATAGTCGGATTTCATCATGAGGGAAAGCATTTTGTGCGAGAGCGTTTCCTTGTCTGTGACCAGACGTTCCTGCATTGTTTTCAGTTCGCGTGCAGTCTGGGCCGCCTTGGCTTCGGCCTCGCGCTTTCTGCGTTCTTCGGCCGCTCTGGCTTCGGCTTCGCGTTTTTCCTTTTCTGCGGCTTCCTTTTCCGCCTGTTCAAAGGCTTTCTTGCGTCCCTGAACTTCTTCAATATGCTTTTTCCTGAGCTCGACACGGAGTTCATTCATCCGGACCTCGTCTATGGGAACATAAACCTGCAGCAGCGCCTGGAGACGATCGTTTTCCACCTTGTATTTCGGCTTCGGGAAATTTTTGAAGAAGTCTTCGCAGCGGCTCCAGATTTCATGCCTGGATTCGGAATTGGTCCTTGCAAACTTCAGGATCTGATCCGCTTTAAGCGTATAGGCGGTGCTTTTCGGTTCTTTCTGGGGCATGGTTTCCTGAGTCTGATGCCCCGTTTCGGCCGCGGGCCGACGCGCATGGGACTTGCGCCGGGATACATTGATGCCGATGGAAATGGAAACAACCACGACTGTCAGCACTGCCGCGGCGATTCCCAGAATCAGAAGACGGCGCCTGGTCTGTTCTTCGCGGATTTTTTTCAGATGATAAATGTCCGTTCTCGTATTGAGCGATGTACTGGTTCCTCCGACTGGTCCGGTGGTGGCGACATCGGACTTCAGGGAAGCGCTGGTCGGCCGTTTGGTCGAAATGCGCAGCCTGGCCGTCGTCTTCTGTCGGATCATTCCATGGACGGTGGACGTCGCCGCCAGCGGCTCCTTCCCGTGACGCGCCATGCGCAGATCATCCACCAGTTCTTCCGCATCCTGATAACGAGCCTTCGGGTTTTTCGCCATCATCTTTTCAATGATGCGCGAGACTCCAAGGGGAATGTTCCGGTTGATCTGATTCGGCGGAACAAGTTTTTCTTCCAGATGTTTTTTTGCAATTTCCGTGGCTGTGCGTCCCTCGAAGGGGAAGCGCCCGGTTATGAAGTGATAGAATGTGGCTCCCAGACTGTAGATGTCACTTCTCACATCCATGGGCGCGCCTGTGAGATGTTCCGGGCTGATGTACTGGGGGGTGCCCATGACTTCATCATCATCGGCGTCGTCTATATCCTCGGCAATGCGTGCGAGACCAAGGTCTGCCAGCTTGGCTCTTCCGCTGGACGTCAGCATAATGTTGTCCGGCTTGATGTCGCGGTGGATCAGGTGCTGTTCCTTCCAGGCGTAGTCCAGCGCCTCGGCAATCTGCTGAATGATGGAAAGCGCCTGGTCCACGGGAATTTTGTGTTCACGGGCGAGAACCTGCTTCATGGTTTCCCCGTCGATGTTCTCCATGGCGAAGTAGAAGATTCCTTCGTCTTCCCCCACTGCATAGGCCTGAACGATATTCGGGTGATTCAGTTTCGCGGCCGCCCGTGCTTCCTTGATGAATCCCACAACGAATTCGGCGTTGTTCGCATAATTTTCCGCAAGGACCTTCAATGCGGCAGGGCGATCCAGTGACATCTGGTGAACCAGATACACCACTCCCATCCCTCCGCGCCCGAGTTCACGGATGATGATGAAATCTCCGATGACCGCGCCGGCCGAAACCCGTGAAGCCGGAACCGTGACCACTTCCCGGCAGTGACCGCATTGAACGTCAATCCCGACATCCCCGTTGTCAACGGAAACAATCCCCTTGCAGAATGGACATTGAAAACGCATATTTCTGTATCTTCTGAACTATTGATGAAAATTCTTTTCAAAAAAAACTGTTCTGCAGATCTCTTAAGGGAACCTCTATCAATGCTTTTTTTGACAGAAATCTCGTTTGTTTCTATTTG
>CAJMAW010000099.1 GCA_905211485.1 uncultured Lentisphaeria bacterium
TGTCGAACAGGTCGCCCGCCAGCAGCAGAAGCTGGACGCCGTGGTCGTTCGCCCACTCCACCAGACGCTCCGGCGTGCGGCGGCTCTCCGTGCGGCGCAGCCGCGATTGCTCCGGCGTCAGCGCGGTGAAGGCACTGTCCAGGTGGAAGTCACCTGCGTGCAGCAGGCGCACCATTCAGGATTCCTCCGGCTGCCAGCCCTTGCACACGTCCACCCACTGGACGAAGTTGCTGCCGCAGCAGTGCTCCAGCTCGGCGCAGGTCAGCTCGATGGCACTGGCCGCGCTGCCCACAGCGGGAAACACGGTGTCGAACCGCCGCAGGGATATATCCAGATACGTCTTTACGTCGGCGGGCAGGGCAAAGGGGCACACGCCGCCCACGGCGTGTCCGATGCGCTCCACCGCCTCCGCCGCCGTGAGCATTTTCGCCTTCGTGCCGTAAAAGTGCTTGTACTTGCTGTTGTCCACCTTGGCGTCGCCGGCTGCCACGATGAGGATGGGCTCCTCCCCCACCTTGAAGCTGAGGGTCTTGGCGATACGGGCTCCCTCCACGCCCAGAGCCAGCGCCGCCAGCTCCACCGTGGCACTGGATACTTCCAGCTCGCGCATACGATCCGCTACGCCGTAGGGGGTCAGGTACGCTCTCACTTTTTCAACAGACATGACGATCTATCTCCTTTTTCTTTATAATAGCCGCGTTCGGTATACGGTATGCAGGGGTGCGCTGCGGCGTTATCGGATCTCGATGCGCTCCACGTTGGTGCAGAGCCCTGTGCCGCTGTCCAGCGTGAAGATGCAGCCCTGCGCGGCGCAGGCTCCCTCCGCCGCCTGATACCGTCCCGGCAGTCCGCCCAGAAAAAACTCCACGGACTGCTCCGGGCGGACGCCCAGCACGGAGCGGATGGGGCCGGTCATGCCCAGATCGGTGACGTAGCCGGTGCCCTTGGGGAACACCTGCATATCGGCGGTGGGCACGTGGGTATGGGTGCCCCAGAGGGCGGAGACGCGCCCGTCCAGATAGTACGCCAACGCCAGCTTTTCACTGGTGGCACCGGCGTGGAACTCCACCAGCGTGAAGGTGGGCTTGTCCGTCCGCGTCTTCAGCAGCTTGTCCGCCGTGGTGAAGGGGTTCTCGGCGTTGAAGTCCAGATCGCACCTGCCGATGAGCACCAGCACCGCCACGGTGAACGCGCCGCAGTCCACGGTCTGGTAGCCGTGGCCGGGGGCGCGGCCCGTGAAGTTGGCAGGGCGCAGGATGTAACGCTCCTCGTCCAGATAGCTGGCGATCTGGGGCTTGCCGAAGGTGTGGTTGCCCAGCGTGACCACGTCGGCACCGGCGGCGAACAGCAGCTCCGCCTGTACGCGGGTCAGCCCGCTGCCGGAGATATTCTCACCGTTGACCACGGTGAAGTCGATGTGATGCTCCTTTTTGAAGGCTCGCAGCTGCTTCTCCAGCAGCTGTAAGCCCGTCTCGCTTGCCACATCGCCCAGCGAAAGCACTTTATATTCCACGGGATACGCCTCCTTGTCAGTCGTTCCAGCCGACGATCTTCGTCAGCTGGCGGTTGGTGTAGTAATAGGCGGAGGCGGGGAAGTTCCGCAGATCCGCCGTGTTGGAGCAGAGCAGGTAGTCCACCACCGCGCCGTCGCCGTCCCGCACGACATCCTGAATGACGGTGGTGTGGTTGGCAGGCTCCTGTACGCCCATGGTGATGATGTCGCCAATCTCGCCGCTGAAGTAGGGCGCGTTCACCACCGCCACAAGCCCATGCGCACGGGGCGTTGCGGCGTACTCCAGAAACCAGCCCACGTTCACCCAGGGCAGCGACGCCTTACTCTTGCTGTACCAATACCAGCCCTTTTCGTAGCCGCCATCGTCGTCCATGGGGATACCGCCCGCCAGCAGCACCTGTGAGCCGAAGTTCATGCAGTTGCCGCCCACCTCGTCGTACGCCATGAAGGTGTCGCTCCGCTTGCCCACGTAGGCGAGCATATACTGCCGCGCCGCCTGCCGGTCGTAGGGGTGGTCGGTGGCGGGGAGCACCGCCGATACGTCGCGGGGCAGCTCACGCCGCGCCTCGATATAGTCGGTGATGGCGGGGAAGTTTTTATCCTGCCCGGTGAGGCGGTCATAGTCCGCGCTGTAATAGGGGTTGTCGTCGGAGGTGTGGCGGAGGATGTGCCAGCGGTCGTTGCTGCCCACAAGGGTGAATGTGTGCTCCACGCCCAGCTGCTCCGAGGCGAGACCGTTCAGCCCCGCGAAGTAGACCACGCTGCTCTCCCGGAGGACAACGTCCACGGCTCCCTCCGTCTCCTCCGACGGCGAGAGGGATTCACAGCGCAGGGCGTAGCTATACGAGGTCATGGTCAGATCCAGGGGCGACAGGCGGCGGATGACGCACAGCCCGTGCCAGACGGTCTTGTGGTACGCTGTCTCCGCCGCGTCCGCGAACAGCTCGGAGGGGTCGATGACCTGTAGGCTGGCGATGGAGCGGTAATAGCAGTCCATGAAGTCCAGCAGCAGAAGCTCCTGTCCCACCGTCATGCCCTTGTCCGCTCCGCCGCTGATGCGCTCGAAGTCGGGGGAGAGCGTCTGCCCCGCCACGGTGCCGTTCCATGTGTCGGCGCGGCGGTGCCAGACCTCCGTTTCCGGAACGTCGGCGGTCAGGTGCTGCTCCTCCGGCGGGATATCGCCGGTGGCGGGCAGGCAGGCGGTCAGGGTGAGCAGCGTTGCCAGCAGCAGGCATACAAGTGTAAATCGCTTCATGGGGTATCCTCCATAGGGGGCGGCGGGGCGGTTCCTCTGTCTCTATACGGGACATTATAACAAAAGCAGAGCCGCTTCGCAATCCGAAGCGGCTCTGTAAAAAGTAAATTTTTATTTCGCGTACTCCACGACCTTCGTTTCCCGCAGGACGTGAACCTTGATCTGACCGGGGTATTCCAGCTCGCTCTCGATGCGCTTTGCCAGCTCGCGGGCAAGAATGACCATCTCGTCCTCGCTGACCTGCTCCGGCTTGACCATGACGCGAACCTCGCGTCCCGCCTGGATGGCGTAGCTCTTCTCCACGCCGGGATAGGAGCCGGTGATCTCCTCCAGCTTCTCCAGACGCTTGATGTAGTTCTCCAGATTCTCGCGCCGTGCGCCGGGACGCGCCGCAGAGATGGCGTCCGCCGCCTGCACGAGACACGCCACCAGCGTCCGGCACTCCACATCGCCGTGGTGCGCCTGAATGGCGTGGATGATGTCCTCTTTTTCCCGGTACTTCCGGGCGTACTCCACGCCCAGCGCCACGTGGGTGCCCTCGAACTCGTGGTCAAGAGCCTTGCCGATGTCGTGGAGCAGACCGGCGCGCTTGGCAGCCTGCACGTCCGCGCCCAGCTCCGCCGCCATCATGCCGGCGATATGGCTGACCTCGATGGAGTGCTGCAGCACGTTCTGCCCGTAGCTGGTGCGGTAGTGCAGCTTGCCCAGCAGCTTTTGCAGCTCCGGGTGCAGTCCGCGGACACCGGTCTCCAGCACGGCGCGCTCGCCCTCGGCACGGATGACGCCGTCCACCTCCCGGCGAGCCTTCTCCACCATCTCCTCGATGTGGGTGGGGTGGATGCGCCCGTCGGCGATGAGCTTTTCCAGAGCCAGACGCGCCACCTCGCGGCGGACAGGCTCGAAGCAGGAGACGGTGATCGCCTCCGGCGTGTCGTCGATGATGAGATCCGCGCCGGTCAGCGTCTCCAGCGTGCGGATATTGCGTCCCTCGCGCCCGATGATACGACCCTTCATCTCGTCGTTGGGCAGGGGCACCACGCTGACGGTGATCTCCGCCACGTGGTCGGCGGCGCAGCGTTGGATGGCGGTCGCCACGATCTCGCGGGCGCGCTGATCCGCCTCGTCCTTGGCACGGGCCTCGATCTCCTTGATCTTCAGTGCCGTCTCGTGGGTGACCTCGGACTCCACCTGGGCGATGAGGTATTCCTTCGCCTGATCCGCGGTGAAGCCGGAAATGCGCTCCAGCATCTCGGTCTGGCTGCGCTTGATGAGCTTGATCTCCTCCTGCTCCTTGTCCAGAGCTGCATGCTTCTGGGCCAGGGCCTCTTCCTTCTTTTCGATCATCTCGGTCTTGTGATCGAGGTTCTCTTCCTTCTGCTGCAGACGGCGTTCCTGCTTCTGCTGTTCGAGTTCTTCGCGTTCTTTGCGGAGGCGCTCTTCTTCCTTGCGTTTCATTTCTTCGGCTTCGAAGAGTTTGCGCTGGCGTTCGAGTTCTTCGCGTTGCTGCCGGAGTTTTTCCAATTCCTCCTGGTGTTTTCTGCGGAGTTCAAACTGTTCGAGCTCGCGTTTCTGGCGTTCGAGTTCTTCGCGTTCGCGAATGAGTTTTTCTTCCGCCTCGCGCTTGATTTTCTCCATGTTGAGACGTTCTTCTTCGAGCTTGCGCTGACGTTCGGCTTCTTCAGCGGCCTGACGCTGATATTTCAGTTCTTCAATCTGCTTGCGTTCCTCCATCAGACGGCGGTGTTCCTCTTCCGCTTCCATTTGGAGACGCTGGAGTTCCTGTTTTTCCTTAAGTTCCCGTTCCAGGGCTTCCCGTTCTCTCCGGATGCGTTCTTCAGCTTCGCGTTTCATCTGCTGGATTTTCTGGAGCTCGAGTTCTTCCCTGGAAGGCATGACGGAGCGTTTAAAATCCACTTTGGAAGACGAAGTGTCGTCATCCAGCAAATAGTCCTTCTGCGTGATCGGCACTGCTCTCTGAGTGACGGCGCCGAGAGTATTCATAATGGATGCCGGCACCACGGTTGTCGAGGCCGTATGGCGTGAACCGGGATTTGCTGCGGCGCGTGGCTGTTGCGCAGGCTGCATCGGGTGAGCTCCCCCTGCCGGTGCGGCTGGCCTTGCGGAAGAAACGGAAGCAGAAGGAATGAACGGCGCCTGTCCCTGAGCGATCTTGGTTTCCGCCATGGTTGAGGAAGGAACCTGCTGTGGCTGCGGAGGAAGAGTCTGCGGTGCTTGCTGCTGGATTTGGGGCTGCGATGCCGCGGCGGCCTGCTGCTGCGGCCGCGGAGGAGAAGGAGGAACCTGCTGCGGGGGCACTGCCGCCGCATGAGCAGAAGCTCCGGGTTTTGCGGAAGGTTTCGCCGCCGGACCGAAATGAAGTTTTTTCTTGGCGCCTCCCGGCATGGCTATGATTTTTTTTCCGGGGGCTTTCGCCATAATTTTCTGCCCGGATTTCACAGGGGGCTTTTCCACCGCGGTGCCGAAGTTCCCGAATCCGTCATCCACGGCCTGAGCGACTTTGACCTGTTTGTTGTTGTCTTTTGACTGTCCCCCGTCCGCGGGATGCATCATCTGGCCGCACTGGGGGCAGACAAATTCATCCATCGGTTTGTCCAGTTCCCCGACGATACCGCATCCGTCACATTTCATCAGATAAGGCATGAATCGCTCCTACATTTTATATAGAACTGTTTTTTTTTGACTGCTGATTTACTGTCCTTCCACATTCAGAACAATGCGGCAGGGATGTCCGTTGAGCTCAGTTTCCACAGAAGCATCGGCGGCGGTTTTCCCCTCTTCTCCCTTCTCTGTCAGGGAGGCCCCGAGAAGAGTGCCGACAAGCGTTTCCCCGCGGATATAATCCTGGAAGGCCTCTACCGCCGCAAGGACTTCCGGTGTGGAAAAATACTCGATGAAAATGGAATCCGACACCTGGAGGCCGCGCTCCTTGCGCAGATTCTGAATCCGGCTGACAAATTCCCGCGCAAGTCCTTCCCGGATCAGATTCTCATCCAGCTCCGTGTCGAGGGCAATGGTGATGGCGTTGTCGGTTGCCACGGAAATCCCAGGCTTTTCCGTCCGGATGATGCTGAGATCGTCCGCATGAAGAAGGACGGGATCCCCTCCGGAAGGAAGCCTCAGTTCATACGCCTCCCCGCGGAGAATGGCTCCCACTTCCGCCGATCCCAGTTTCGCAATCTGCGCTGCCGCCTCTTTCATCTTCGGCCCGAGACGCGAGCCAAGAGCCTTGAAGTTCGCCTTTGCGGAAAGTTCCACCAGGCGTTCCTCATCCGCAAGGATTTCGATCTCCTTCACATTCAGTTCTTCCGCAATGATGTCCGCGCTTTCCGAAAGCAGGTTCCGCACCTCCGGATCTAGCGACACCAGCAGGGCACGGCGAAGCGGCTGACGCACTTTCAGGGATCTCTGCGTCCGCAGAAAACGCCCTAGGGAAACCGCGCGCATCGCAAGATCCATTTGATGCTCCAGCGCTTCATCTCTCCGCCAGACCTGCGGTTCCGGAAAGTCGCAGAGATGCACCGACTCCGGCATTTCTTCCGTCCTCAGAGACCGATAGATCTCCTCCGTCAGAAACGGAATGAACGGCGCCGCGCATTTGGCAAAGGTGAGCAGAACAAAATAGAGCGTGTGATATGCCTCGGCCTTGTCCGCGTCGTTCTGGCTTTTCCAGAAACGCCGACGGCTTCTGCGGATATACCAGTTGGTCAGATCCTCCGCGAATTTCTCAAAACGATTCGCCGCCTTCTGAAGCTGATACGCATCCATGGATTCGCGGATTTCCGAAACCATGTCCGCCAGCGATGAGAGAATCCAGCGGTCCAGAGGATTGGCGGGGGAAGCCGGTCCGGTGATGTCCCCTTCCGGCGGTGTCCAGTGATCCAGATTCGCATAGGTCACAAAGAAGCTGAAGGAATTCCAGATCGGAAGAAGCACCGAGCGCATGACTTCGCGGATCCCCTCTTCGGAAAATTTCAGATCCTCCGCGCGGACCACGGGCGATCCCAGCAGAAAAAGACGCAGCGCATCGGCTCCGTATGTGTCGATGATGTATTTCGGATCCGGATAATTCTTCAGGCGCTTCGACATCTTCTGTCCGTTTTCCGCCAGAATCATGCCGTTGACCACCACATTCCTGGCAGGGGGCTTGTCGAAAAGAGCGGCCGCAAGAACGGTCAGCGTGTAGAACCAGCCGCGGGTTTGATCCTGTCCTTCCGCGATGAAGTCCGCAGGAAAATGATTGTCGAAACGCTCCTTGTTTTCAAAGGGGTAATGATTCTGCGCATAAGGCATGGATCCGCTTTCAAACCAGCAGTCGAGAACCTCAGGAACACGGACAAGTTCCGCTCCGGAGGCCGATTTCAGTTTGATCCCGTCCACAAAATGCTTGTGAATATCCGTCACCTTCCTTCCGGAAAGCTGTTCCAGTTCCGCAACGGAACCCACGCAGACGGCTTCTCCTGTTTCCTTGTTGCGCCAGATCGGAAGCGGACAGCCCCAGTAGCGGTTCCGGCTGATCGCCCAGTCCCGTGCGTTTTCAAGCCATTTGCCGAAACGCCCTTCCCGAATGTGCGCGGGAACCCAGTTCATCTGAGTGTTCGCATGAAGCATTTTTTCTTTCACCGGATCTATCTTGACAAACCAGGTGGAGACTGCCTTGTAGATCAGGGGCGAATCGTCGCGCCAGCAGTGCGGGTAATTATGCTTCACCGTTCCCCGGTGGACGAGTTTGCCTTCTTCCTTCAGACGCTGCATGATGGCTTTGTCCGTGTCTTTGACATAGATTCCCTGATAGTCGGGAACCTGGGCGCTGAAGCGGCATTCTTCGTCGATCGGACAGACTTCCGGAATCCCGTTCGCCTTTCCCACGGCCGCATCGTCTTCTCCGAAGCCGGGCGCCGTATGGACCAGCCCCGTCCCGTCTTCCGTGCTGACAAAGTCTCCGGTGATCACGCGGAACGCCCCCTCTTCCCGTTTCGATGCAAAGTAATCGAAGAGCGGTTCGTAACTCATCCCTTTCAGATCCGTTCCCTTGTATCTCGCCACGATTTCCGGAGTCTGCCCCGCCTTGTAATACGCTCCCAGACGGCTTTCCGCCAGAATGTAGAACGTCCCTTCGTCATTGATTTTCACATAATCGATATCCGGGCCTGCCGTCAGCGCCATATTGGACGGCAGGGTCCACGGTGTGGTTGTCCATGCAAGAAAATAGCAGTTTTCTTCACCGAGCACCTTGAAACGCACCGTAATCGCCGGATCCGTCACTTCCCGGTAGCCCTGGTTCGCTTCAAAGTTAGAAAGCGGCGTCGAGCATCTTGGGCAGTACGGAAGAATCTTGTACCCTTCGTAGATCAGACCCGCATCCCAGAGCTGACGGAAAACCCACCAGATCGACTCCATGTATTTCATATCCATGGTCCGGTATCCGTTCCGGAAATCGACCCAGCGGCCCATGCGTTTCACCGTGCTTTCCCATTCTGAAGTGTATCTCAGCACGATCCCGCGGCAGGCTTCATTGAATTTGTCAATTCCATAATCTTCAATCTGCTTCTTCCCGGAGAGACGGAGTTCCTTTTCCATTTCATATTCCACGGGCAATCCGTGGCAGTCCCAGCCGAACGTGCGTTCGCAGTATTTGCCGAGCATGGTCTGATAGCGGGGAATCACGTCTTTGATCGTTCCGGCAAGAAGGTGCCCGTAATGCGGCAGGCCTGTCGCAAAGGGAGGACCGTCGTAAAATACAAATTCGTCATTGCCCCGACGATTCTCCACCGATTTCCTGAAAAGTCCTCGATCCTCCCAGAACTGGAGGGTCGCTTCCTCCATTTTCGGGAAGCCGTCCTGTCCTGATACTGCTTTAAACATTTCTATCCTGAACCTGTTTTAGTTGCTTTTTCCGACTTGGGTTTTCCTGCTGATCCGACTCTGATATGAACTAGTCCGCGGTGGGAGCCGCGTCAGCGTCCTTGTAGCGGATCGACTTCATTTTCGCGTAGGGAAGGCGTACATTCCGGGGGGCGTCTCCGGATTTCACTCCGGGAATTTCCAGAACGGAAAGCGTTTCCATAGGATTCATGATCCGGAGAACTTCGAGTTCCTGTCCGTCGACAAGTTCCAGAATGAAGGGCCCCGCCGCAGTCCCGTCTTCATTGACGGCGATGCTTGTCAGATACCCCATATCCAGTTTCGCCGCGGGATCCAGTTCTTTCCGGACGGAGACAGATCCTCCTCCTGCCCCCGCTGCCTGGAACGAAGCGGCATTTTCTTCTTCCGCCGCCGGAGCATTGCCGCCTTTCCCCTGCCGGAAACTTTCAGCTTTCTTCCCATCCGCCGGGCCGGCAGAAGCAGAAGAGGAAAGGGGCTTCCCTGCATTCTTTCCCCGCGTTTTTTCTTCCTGTTTTCCCGCTTTGCCCGCTGCCGCGGAACCGGTGGCGGCTGCATCCGTTTCTCCTTCGGCGGGAACTGGAGACGGGGCTTCCTTGAACTGAATCCCCGCATTCTTCGTTTTCAGTTTCGGCTTTTCCGCCTTCGGTGCCTCTTCTGCTTGAGTTTCCTCTCCGGATTCCCGCTTCAGCAGAAGCAGGATCCCCAGCGGATAGAGAAAGGGGAAAACAATACCGAGCAGCATGTGCATCAACGGGTTGTGACCCCGGCTCTCTGCAATGCTTCCCGCCCAGAAGGCGGAGAGAAGAAACACGGCGGCCGACAGAAAAAAAAGAATCAGCACCGGAATGGAAAAGGAGATCCCTAAGTGTGCTATCCCTCCGATCCAGCCGGAAAATAAATCATAAAGCGCAGTGAATCCGCCTGTTAAAAGCTCCCATGTCCCGCCTTCGCCAGATGTCTCCATAATGCTTTCCCTCCAAGCGCGCTTCGAGTATTCAACTTCTTAAATTAAATGAATATAGCACAGGAATGGCGAATTTCGAGAATTTTTTTTGCATGTTTCATGCTTTTTTGCAGGGAAAATCTGCATTTCCGCTTCCGGCTGGCGGGGAATGACGGGGAATGGCCGCGGGGGGAAGGGAAGTGGGGGAGGGGAGGAGAAGGGGAGTCCGGGGAAATTGCCGCATGGGAGGATCTCTGTTCTATGGGTGTGCCGTCTTTCCTCCCGGGCGGAAAGGGAAACGCAAACGCCGCCTGTTCTTTTTCAGAAAGGAGGCGTCCTTGTATGATTGCGGATGGTGTATCTTGGGCTCCGGGCGGATTTCCCGGAGGGATTCTTTTCCGTCTCTGTCCGGGAAATGAGTTATTTGTCATTCCCGAGTTTGCAGATGGTGCAGTGGCGGCAGTCCATTTCCAGCGGGGTTTCAAATTTCAGCCCTGCTTTTTTCGCCCGGTGCATATTGTAAAGGTTCATTCCAGCAAGAATGAAGCCGAGGATGATGAATCCTCCGGGGGCCTGCCCCATCACAGCGAACCCGGTTTCCCAGCAGGTCATGATTTTGATCTGGAAGAGAGTTCCCGCTGCCAGAAATTCGCGGATGGCTCCGAGAATTACCAGTGCGAGCGTGAAGCCGAGTCCCATGCCGATTCCGTCCGCCAGGGAGAGAAACACGTTGTTTTTGGAGGCGAATGCCTCCGCCCGCCCGAGCACGATGCAGTTGACCACGATCAGCGGCAGGAAAATCCCCAGCGCCTGATAGATGGCCTGCGGCGCATACGCGTTCATCAGCAGATCCACCACGGTCACAAAAGTGGCAATGACCACAATGTAGCAGGGAATGCGGATCTTTCCAGGGACAATGTTCCGGATCAGGGAGATGACCACATTGCTGCACGCAAGCACGAACGTTGTGGCTAGTCCCATTGCCAGGGCGTTGTTTGCGTTGGACGTGGTTGCGAGAGTCGGGCACATGCCCAGCACCAGTACCAGCACGGGATTTTCGCGCCAGATGCCTTTGAAGAGTTCTTTGGAAAAAGAAGCCATTTTTTCAGTGTTCCTCCGGAAGAGTGGTGGGCGTTGTTGCGGTTTCGGCGAGTTGGGCGGCAAGAGCCGTGCTTGCGCGCCAGGCAAGATCCGCCGCCGCTCTTGAACTGATTGTGGCGCCGGAAACGAAATCAAGGTCTCCACCGTCTTTTTTGACCGACCACGGCGCGGCGGCTCCGGATGCTGATGCTGCGTCCCCGGAAAGAAGAAGTTTCCGGCCCGCAAACTGATCCAGAATCGGATTCGGCGGAAGAGAGGAATTCACCTCCGTGCCCTGAATGATATCGAAGATCGTCCGCTGACGGATGCGGTCCGTGACTTTTGTCCCTAGTCCGGGCGTTTCATTGTGAGTTGTGATGATGAAGGTGCGTATCGATCCGTCTGGCAGATATCCGATCAGCCCCGAGACTTTCCCTCCGTAGCCGATGCCGGACGACGCTTCCACTGCATATCCCACAATGGCCCCGTCTTTTTCCGCCGTATAGATTTTTCCTCCTTCAAAGCTCTGCACAGTTTCCATGGGATCGTTGTCGAATTCCGGCAGAACGATTTTCAAACCTTCGGCCACTTTCCGGCTTTTGGCTTCCTCTATGGGTTTTTTCGTAATGACGGAAACCGTTCCCATGAGAGCTGTCGCCACGGCGCAAAGCACGCAGAGGAAGACCCCCAGATAGACCAGACCCGATTTTTTTGTCAGTTCTCCGCTCATTTGATTTCTCCTCTGCGCATTTGAAGCGCCGATCCACCGGCCGGATTCCAGCCGAACGGGCGCTTGTAGCAAATCCTGTCAATCAGCGGGACCAGCGCGTTCATGATGACGATTGCGAAACTGACCCCTTCCGGATACGCTCCCCAGATCCGGATCACGCAGACCAGAACTCCGATCCCGGCTCCGAAAAGCAGTGCTCCGCGGTGAGTCATGGGCGATGTGACCATATCCGTCGCCATGAAAAATGCTCCGATCATCACTCCGCCTGTGCAGAGATGGAACAAGGGGCCCGGGGTCAGCGAAGGATCCGTCTTGTGAACCACCCATGTGAAAACCGCGATTGTCGCAAGCATCGCCACGGGAATCTGCCATTTGATGAGACGGAAGCAGATCAGAAGCACTCCTCCGATGAGCAGTGCCAGAGTCGAAGTTTCCCCGAGGGATCCTCCGATGTCTCCGAGGAAGCAGTTCAGCA
>CAJMAW010000100.1 GCA_905211485.1 uncultured Lentisphaeria bacterium
GGATATGCACAAGGCCTGTCCGAAGGCGGTGTTCGGAAAGGGCGGCGCGTTCTCCGGTGGAAGCATCCGGAATGCGGGAGACGTTTTACGTAAGTGGGTTGACGAGGTCGTGACCATCCGGAAATGAAGGAGTTCCTCATGATGAGAGTCACGCAGAAAATCTCAGTGCTCCTGCTGACGCTGCTTGGCTTTCTTCCCCTTGCCGCGGAAGATTCTGAAGATGTTTCAGAGGAATCCATGGACTTTCTTTCCGCACGTCCGGCCGGAGTGCAGGAACAGAGCGCGCAGGCGGTGCGGGAGGCTCTCAATGGCGGCTTCGAGACACTGAACAAGCTTCGCTCCGGCATGCTTCAGGATGCGGCTCCGCACGCCGGGATCAGACTGGAGAACACGCGTATTGCCAATCGGAGAATCCGCTTCTATTTCCCTGCCGCCGAACCGAAAAAGACGATTGTGCTGTACCTGCACGGCGGCGGGTGGACACTCGGAGGATTGGAGAGGAGCGCCCGGTTCTGCGGCGATCTTGCGAAGGTTTCCGGGCTCGATGTGGCGACACTCGATTATCGCCTTGCGCCGGAGCATCGCGCTCCCGCCGCGCTGGAGGATCTGCTTGCGGCAGTCCGGATGCTCCGGGAGCGCGGATACAGGCGGATTTATCTTGCCGGCGACAGCGCGGGTGCGAATCCATGGCGAAGGAGCCGGGCGTCTGTATGATGTATTCGATGCAGGAGAAAGCGCATCCGGAACGGATCACGATTCTCGAGATCTATGCGGACCGCGCCGCCTATGAGCATCATGTCCAAACGCCGCATTTTCAGAAGTACAAGCAGAAAACGCTGAAAACGATCAGACATCTGGATTTGCTCGATCAGAATCCGCTCGTCCCGGAAATGAGGATGAAGTGATGCCTGCCATGGACAGACGCGAATTCCTCAAAATGACACTGGCGGCAACGGCAGTTCTCTCCGGAAGTGCTGTTCTCGGAGAAATTCTGACACATGCGGCAACAAACAGAAAAGGTGGAAAGATGAAAATACTGGTGATTACGGGCAGTCCCCGGAAGAACGGGAATTCCAGCACGCTTGCGGAACACTTCATCCGGGGAGCGGAAGAGGCCGGACACGAAGTCATCCGTTTCGATGCCGCGTTCAGGAACGTTCATCCCTGCATTGGCTGCAACAAATGCGGCATGAACGGGAAATGCGTGTTCCAGGATGATTTTGAATTTGTCCGGAAACACATTATTGACGCCGGGATGCTTGTGTTTGCCACTCCGATGTATTACTTCGGCATTTCCGCGCAGATCAAGGCGGTAATCGACCGTTTCTATGCGATCAACGATTCGATCCATGTGCCGAAAAAAGCCGTGCTTCTGATGACTTATGCCGACATCGGCGCCCGGGAAGCGGAAGCGATTCTGTCGCATTATCAAACGCTTCTGGGCTATCTCGGCTGGAGCGATGCCGGTCAGGTGATTGCCCCGGGCGTCTGGCAGGAAGGCGCGGTCAATCATACCAAATTTCCGGAACAGGCGTATCGGCTTGGGAAAAGTGTCCGGAACTGAATTGGCTGGATTCCATCCGGTCACTGAAGAATCTCTCTCTCAGGAAACCAGTTATTGCAAGGAGGAGGAAACACGCGTATGAACAGACGTGAATTTCTGAAAAGCATTTTGACTTTTTCCGCTCTTTTCCCGATCTCCCGTCTTCTGGTGGGATCAGCCGGGACTCCCGGTGCCGCAAGCGCGGGAAAGGACGGGATCCCGAAGGTATATTTACTTCAGAAATCTCTCCGGAATCCGTGATCCGCATGTACGGGGCACTGGGGCTTCCGCTGCCGGGGAAGGTGGCGGTAAAGGTGCATTCCGGGGAGAAAGGGAATCAGAATTATCTTCGTCCGGAATTTCTGCGTCCGATGGTGGAAGCGGTCAGGGGGACGGTTGTGGAGTGCAACACCGCGTACGAGGGAGAGCGGAATTCCACAGGGAAACACCGGAAACTCCTGGAGGAGCATGGATGGACGAAGCTCTTCCAGGTCGATCTGATGGACGCCGAAGGACCCGATATGGAACTGCCCGTTCCCGGGGGAAAGATCCTGAAACGCAATTATGCCGGGAAGAATATGGCGAACTACAATTCCATGCTGGTGCTCTCGCATTTCAAGGGGCATCCGGTCGCCGGGTACGGCGGGGCGCTGAAACAGCTTTCCATCGGCTGCGCTTCGACCCGGGGGAAAGCGCAGATCCATTCGGGCGGCGTATCCGGGGACCAGGTGGAATGCTGGAATCACATGGCTTCTCCAGAGGTGTTCGGAGATGCCATGGCGGAAGCGGCGGGGACAATCGTCGATTATTTCAAGGGCAGAATCGCCTTCGTCAATATGCTCTGCAATCTTTCAGTCGACTGCGACTGCTGTGCCGTGGCGGAAAATCCCTGCATGAAGGATATCGGAATCCTTTCCTCTGCCGACCCCGTCGCGCTCGATCAGGCGTGCATGGATCTGATCCGCAATTCAAACGATCCCGGGCGCGACCATTTCCTTGAGCGGGTGGACACCCGAAAAGGGACCCGGGTCATCGACAGCGCCGCGGCAAGAGGAGTCGGGAAGAAACAATACCGTCTCGTCAGAATCGCCTCCTCCTGAACTTTCATCTTTCCCCGGGCGCTTGTCTCCTCCCCCCTCCATTCCCCGCGCCCGGGGGCGCGCTTTCCGCTGCTGGGAAAATAGGCCGAAGCCGGAGAAGAGCTTCCCCCCCGGGAAAGAGAACCGTGCTGAGGATGGATCTGACGGGTCGGAACAGACAGTTTCAGGAAGACGCTCTTTCAGAGATTCAGAACCTCTTTCTTCCTTTTTCCTTTGCCCGGGCGAGGGCGGAGGAGAGAGAACGTTTTTCCTGAGATGGGCGGTTTTCTCCAGGGGATCCGGAGCTTTTCCCATCTCCGCTTCCTCCGGGAATCCCGGAACCCGGAGTCAGGGCGGGAGGATGAGCGGACTCCTTCCTTCCGTTTCCGCTTTCCGCCCCCTTTTCTTCTTCGGGATCGGGGAGGGGCTTCCCCTGACGTTTCCGGAGGCGTGGGAGCCGGAGCGGCCAAAAATGACGTCTGTCTTTTCCTGTTCCGTCCGTTTCTTTTCTTTCCCCTGCATCCGCATTTGTTGCAATGGCTTCTTTTATCTGCCGGAGGATCGGAAGCCTTCCCAGTCCGAGCCGGAGCCAGGCGATTTCCAGCAGCAGAAGCAGCGCCGCCAGAAACGCCGCAAGATGATGAAGAGGAAGGTATCTTTGCTGCGGGCGGATGTCCCGGAAGATACACTCCATGTCCAGGCGCTCCTGCCCGCCGGTGATTTCCGCGATGCGTTCGAGCGTTTTCCTGCCGCGTGCGGGATCGGTTTCAGGTCGGAACTCCTCCGGATAAATCCGGGTGAACACGCCCGCGGGAACGGCATGGGAACCGGAAAGTGGCGAAGAGGGGGACGAGGAGGAAGACGAGGACGCCTCCTCCGGCGCAGATTTTTCCTCTCTGAATCGTGTTTCCACAAAGCAGGAAAGAATTCCCGATTCGGGGAGGGGAATCTGACAACGCAAAGTATCTTTGGTGCTCCATTCAAAGGGGAAAGACCTGCTTTCCGTTGTTTCCGCATCTTCATGAATTGTGCGGAGTTCAGGCAGGGAGATGAAAGGGTCCCGCTCCCGGTCCGGATCGAGTTCCAGCGTGATGAGCGCGGAGCCGTTCAGGGATTCGGAACGAACGAAGAACGCGTCTCCGGGGAGGTCTTCCGCTTTTCCTGCGAGCCAGCGGAGAACGGAAAGGTAGATTTCCGAACTTCCCTTCCAGGCGGCAAAGGGGCCGGAAAATTCGCCGTCGATTTCATTTGTGAAGACGGCCACGCGCCCGCATCCCCGCTGCCAGAATGCCATGACCGGAGCCCGGAAGGAATCGCCCGTAATGAGTCCGGCGGATGCGCCGGGCTTGAGATAGGTGAGATTGAATCCGCCGATATCCGGAGGATCTCCGGGAGGCGGAGGCAGGAGGAGGAGGAGATCTTCCGATTTCAGGACGGGTGTCCGATCCATCTGAAACGCGTTGCGGAAGATGCTGATCGCCTCCTGGGAGAAGAGGCGCGGCAGTTCCATGGGTGTTTCCGCGAAATGGAGATTGCCGCCGCCGAGTTCGGCGATTTCACTCAGAAGCCGGGCGTCCGGGTCCAAAGGGGTCCCGAGCCCGATGACGCTCAGGGTGATGCCGTTGGAGCGGAGGTGCCCGATAAGTTTTCTGTATTCGCCCGGCTCCTCTGAATCCGAGGCGTCTGCAAAAAGAATGATGTGCCGTGTGCCCGATTCCTCCGTCAGGAGCATGGCGGCCGCCCGGCTCAGGGCTTCAAAGACGTAAATTCCTCCGCCCATTGCCTGGATCTGGCGGATTCTGCCTGCCAGGGAGGGCTTTTCGTCTTCCCTGACCGTGACGAGAGGCAGAACAACGTGAGCTTTGGAGTCAACCGCCAGGACTCCGATCCTGTCTCCATCGGAGAGCAACTCCAGAAGAGAGGCCGTTCCGTGATTGGCAAGGTCCATTTTCGTCCGGCCGTCCGGAGTTCCCGCGGACATGCTTCCGCTCCGGTCGAGAGCTACGACCACCGAGGTCTTCAGACGGCGATGCTCCTTCCGCAGCTCCATGCTCACCGGCAGCACGGACTCCAGCGGAGAGGCAAAATACCCTCCGGTTCCGAAACTTGTACGTCCTCCGGTCATCATCAGCGCTCCACCGGCATCCTCCACAAAATGCTTCAAGGCGGTCTGTCCGCGGAATCCGATTTTGTCCGCGGGGACGTTCTCAAGCACCACCGCGCTGAAACGAGAGAGGACGGCGGAAGTCCATTCCATTTTTTCCGGCGGGATGGCCAGAACGCTGAGACCTCCCTCCCGGGCCAGTTCCGGGAAGCGCGACTTCCCGGACCCGACAATCAGAACCGGTTTCGGCCCGTCCACCCGGGTCACTGCCCGCGCGACGTTGTTTTCCGGATGCGGATCCCCCGCAGCCGGGCCGATCTGTAAACGGTAGACGGCGTTCCCCGCACGCTCGATCCTGTCCTGGAAAGACAGGCGGTGTGTTCCCGCCTTCAGGGGAATCTTCCCGGAGGCGACAACGGTTTCCGAATCACGCGTCAGCTGATATTCCAGAATCACGTCCGCGGGCAGAATGACCGAGGCTGAAAACTGGAAGGCCTCTCCGGGCGCGCTTTCCAGAGGCGCGTCCAGTGAAAGCACCGCCATGTCGTTCCCGGAAGAGGCGGAATCCATGAGACGGTAGTCGACCGGAATTCCGCGTCCCGCGGCCAGGGCGGCCGCGTCGAAAGGCGGAACCCCGTTCCAGAGTCCGTCGCTCAGGATGAGAATCCTCCCCCCGCCTGCTGCTCTCTCTCCCGGCGCTTCCGCACCTCCCCCTGTGAAGGCCAGAGCTTTTTCCAGCGCGGCCGCCAGATTGGAGGAAGTTCCCGAATGCCAGGCTCTGAAATTTTCAAATGCGCTGTCTTCCGCAGATTTCTCCAATGCGCTTTCCCCGGAAAAGGAAAACAGTACAAGGCGGTCCTGCGGAGAACGGGTTTTCTCCAGAATCCCGATCAGTTCCTTCTGATGTTCCCCCGCTTCCGGAGACAGGGACAAAGAACGGTCCGCCAGCACGAGAAGAGTCCCTCCCGGACGCTCCAGGCAGAGCCTCGGCTCCGCCAGCGCCAGAATGACCAGGATCATCCCAGCAAAACGCAAAAGATCCGGAATCTTTTCCCGGGTCCGCAGAAAGAAATACCACCCCGGAATCACCGGGAGCAGCAGTATCAGCCAGAAGGAGGAGAGAAATTCAAGATGCATGATGGAGTTTCTCCTTCTCTTTTCCCTTTCCCCCGGACCGGAGGATCAGTCCCGCGCGCAGTGCCAGGAGCGCCAGAGCCGCCAGGAGGAACATCCAGGCGTCGTCCCTGCGCAGAAGCCGTGCTCCGATGGAATTCGCAAGCGCTCCGCCTCCCGGAGCGATTTCGGCTTCCGCTCTTCCGGAAACCGATCCGGAAAGATCGGATTCCTCCGGAGAAACGCGCAGAACGGAAAGCATTCCCAGATCTTTCCCCGTTTTCCCGTCGGAGACTCGGTACAAGCCGGGCGCATCCGGAAGAAATTTCCCTTTCCCCTCCCGAAGAGGCACGTGCGCGCTCCTCTCCTCATCATCCGAGGGAAACAGCGAGCCTTCCCCTTCATTTGTTCCTTCTCTTGTCTTTTCTTCCGCTTCTTTCGGCGGCTTCTTACCCCGCTTTTCCATTGCCGGATTCCCGTTTCTTCCGCTTTTTTCGGCGGCAGAGAATGCCGCGGGACGGATTTCCAGGACCTCTCTTCCCGGGAAACAGCATTCGACAATTTCACCCTGTCTGAGATTCCTTGCCGCAAAGCCCTCCATGTCCTTTTTCCGGAGCTCCATGAGATTCCTCATGAGAAGCGGCCAGAGCGCCGTCCTGTGGAGATTCGACCGTTCCGGAATGTAATTCATCAGGAAAGCCTTCGGGGCTCCGGGCAGGAGAATTTCCCCCAGAAGAGGCACTCCGCCGCAGGAGAGCAGCGGAACGGCCTTCCGTGAACTCTCCCGAGAAAAAATCCCGGGAACAGCCGCCCAGCGGAAAAAATCCCGGAAGGAAAGATCCTTCAGAAGCGGATGTCCCTTCTCCGGAATATAGGGACCATGAAAGATTTCAGCTTTTTCCGGATCTCCGGAAAGGAAAAGCATTTTCCATGCGCCGGGGACCGGAATGCCTGCGGGATTGTCCGTCAGAATCAGATGCGCCTTGTCCGGGGAGGAACGCAGAGCCTCCGGTTCGAGGGCGCGGAGAGTCTTTTCCGCAAGAGATTCCAGAGGGGAATTCTTCCGGAAATCAAGTCCGATCCTCAGCGGCGGACAGGCGTCTGAAAGGAGGATGACGGAATCATCGTCGGCCAGAGCGCCTCCAGGACTCAGCCTTACGAGAAAAGGAGCCGGCGTCATGCGCGGAAAACGGAAGACGGCATGCACCCTTTCCCGTGCTTCCGCGGAAAGTTCCTGCTCCGCCACAGGAAGTCCGGAAAAGGCCTCCGCATCCTGTCCCTCGAAAAAAGAGAGTTTCAAACGGACGGGGGAATCGGAGAAATTGACCGCTTCCACAAAGAACTCCTCCTGGAAATTCTCATAATCACGCCGTCTGGAGGCATTGACAATTCCATAATTCGTTTCATATCCACCGACGGCCCGCCAGTCCACTTCCGGCGGCTTCTTCCATCTGCTTCCATTCCCCCCATCCCCCCCTTCTTCTTTTCCTTCTTCCCCTCCATTCATCAGGGAGGAATCCTTTCTGACCCGTTCCGGCATGAAATCACAGAAAAAGAGGATTCTTCCTTTGCCGGAAGCAATCAGGGAAGCCAGGGCGAAACTTTTCCTGAAGTCGTGGGCTCCGTGGCGGGGAGTCCAGCTCTCGATCCGGGAGAGGGCTTCTTCCCAGGAGATCGGGACAAGATTCGCAGCAACGGGATGCGGACCTGTGAAAATCAGCACGATTCCATCCTGTTTCCCCGCCTTCGCCATGGTAAGGAACTCTTTCCTGACGGCTTCCTTCACGGATTCCCTGCCCATCGAGGCGGAACTGTCCAGAATGATCACGATTTTTTCCGCTCTTTCCGCATCCGAACAGCCCGGCCCCGCCGCTGCGCAGACCAGACAGGAGGCGGCAAGCAGTTCCAGCAACAGAAGAAGATTGTTTTCCAGACGGGAAAAGCGCCTCCCTTCCCCTGCCGATACTCCGGGCGAACGCCAGAGAAAGAGCGCGCTCACTTCCTTCCTGCGGTATCTCCGCCTGAGCCAGTATAGCGCCAGAATGGCTACAGGGAAAAACACTCCGCTCCACAGGACAGCCGTCAATGAGAAACTCATGGAAACGCCTTTCCCCGATTCGATTCAACGATTCTGTTCCGCCTGCCGCAGCGGCGGCGCCTCCCTTCTCTCTCTCCCCCCGCCGTCGTTCGCTCGGGCGATGCCGCAGATGCCGCAGATTCGCAAATTTTAGTAATAAATAAAATAAAATGGGAATACAATCCTAGATTCCGTTCCGGAGGAACAATACCCCTGGAAAACTCCGATGCAAACGCATGGGCAGTGATTTCCTTTGAATTTTGATTCTGAAAAAGGAAGCAGTTCCCCCTCCCTCTCAAGCTGTTCTTCTGCAGCTTTCCTGCAGCGAGGGGGGGAGAAAAAAGAGCGCGTGATTCCCCGTCAGGCATTGCGCCGCGCAGTCTGCCGGCGGAAAGGATTCCACCGGCGCATGAATTCAGGATCCCCGCCAGAGGGGACTTCTCCGGCATTTTCTCCGGAATCCTTCCGGGAAGGGAGGAAGATCCGGAAAAATTTTTTCTTTTTTTGCAATTTTTACAATAAACAGACTGGAAAAGACGTTAGAGAAGTGTTACAGGCACCGTAAAAAAACAGGAATCATCTTTCAACCAGTAGTGGAGAATCCCCTCTTATGAAACAGACTTTTGCACTGCTGCTTGCAGTCTGCCTGACTGCGGGAGCCGCCATCGCACAGGACAATCCTGCGGACAACAACACGGAAAATCAGGGAAGACGCTCCTCTCAGCGTTTCAGGCAGCGCGGCGGCGAACGGAACGGCAACGGACCCGGTATGATGATGAGAATGCCCGGTCCTTTCATGAACGGAATGTCTTCCGCACAGGATCCGCGTGCGGAAGCGGAGGCGAAAATCAAGGAGAAATTTCCGGAGGAATATGCGGAAATAGTCAAGCAGCGCAAGGCCCTGGAGGAAAAGCTACAGGCTCTGGCCGGAAAAGCCGAAGTGAAGCTCCCCCTCTCTGAGGAGGCGAGACGCGAAAAGATGCAGGAATTCCGCAGCAAATATGCCAAAGAACTTTCCGAAATAGAAACCCTCCGCAAAAGCGATCCCCGTGGAGCCATGGAAAAAATGCGCGCTCTTCTTGAAAAGGAGGGGCTTGACATGCCGTTCATGTCCGGGCACAGATCTTTCCGCGGACCCGGCTCCGGTGCTTCTGGAGACAAGACTCAGGAGACGGATTCTCCTCCTCCCCCCCGCGTCAACCGGATGGAGGAAATGCGCGAAGAGCTGAAAGCCAGATATCCGGAAAAATTCGCTCAGGTGGAATCTCTCCGGGAGGAAAACCCCCGGGAATACCGGAAACAATTCATGGAACTTGTGAAGCAGTACAACCAGGATAAAAATACCGTGAAGTAAGTCCGCAGAGTCGGAGGAAGCGGAAGAGGAAGATCATGCGTCTGGTTCCGGGGAATGAATATTTCATCATCAGTTTTTCATCCGAATGGATGCGCTGCTGCCGTTTCCGGAAAAGGGGGGCGTATTTCCGTCTGCTGTCCCATGCGTCCGCGTCGGTTGTGTCTGACGGATCGTCCTCCCGTGCCGATGCGCTGCGCCGGGTCCTGAAGGAGACTGGCTGCGGAACGGACAGCCGGGTCATTCTCACAGGAGCCCTGCCGGGGGGGATGTTTTTCCGCTGCTCCGGCGTTTCCATGCCTCTGAAGGATCAGAGGAATGCCGTGGAATTTGAACTGCCGCAGAAGATGCTGAGCGTACCTCCGGACTGCCGGATCCAGTTTCTGCCTCTGGAAACAGCAGGCACCCTTCCCGGCGATGAAATCGAAATGAACGTATATGCCTTCCCCGGATCCGGCATGGACAGACTCGCCGCCCTGCTGACACAGGCCCGATGCAAAGCGGATGAGTTTCTGTATCCTCTGATTGCTCTGGAAGCCGATGATCCGCCGGTTCTGCTTCCGGAACTGGAAAAGGATTTCTGTTTCGGCGGAGGTCAGTGGAAAGTCCCTCCGGCCGGGCGGAAGGAGATGGCGGAGGCGTGGAAGGAAAAGTTTGCTGCATGTCTGCAGCTTCCGGAAGGATTCCGGACGGAGGAATATCTGGCCTGTCTGCTGGTCATGCGTGCCCTGCAGTCGTCGGCGCTGAAGCGGAATGAGGGGGGAGTCCGTGTACTTCCCGCCGCACTCCGTCCCAGCCGCTACCGTTTCCATCTGTTCATCACGATTGTGCTTCTTGTGCTGATCGCCGGAGTGGCGGTGCATGATCTCGCTGGGGCGTGCATGAGCCGTTATGAGGAATACAGGGCTCTTGCGGCGGAAAGGAACCGTCTCCAGCGGAAGACCTCCGAACTGAAGGCCAAACGGAAAAATTCCGAAAAGGAATGGAAGGAACTCGGGAGGGTAACCAAACTCAAGGCGGGGGAACACGATCTGCTCGGCACGCTTGCGGATCTGACGGAAGTCCTGCCCCCGGATGTCCTGGTGACAAGCCTGCGTCTGAATGAAAGCACCCTCAGCCTCACCCTGCAGACGGAATCCGAAACCCTGAACCTCCCCCAGACCCTGCGCAGACTCTCCCGCTGGAAAATCGGACAGCTTCAGCAGAGAAGAATGGACGATACCGTGCAGATGATCACCCTCACCCTGATTCCATCGGAGGCTTCGGAATGATAAAACCCCAGTCTCTGAAAGCCTTGATGAAGACTCCCGCCGGCTATACGCTCCTGGTCTGTCTTCTCCTGATTCTGTGCAGCTGGATCTATCTGTTTTTCCAGTTCACCGGCGAGGCTGGCAACCTCTTCCCCGGCGACCAGGAAATCAGCGCTCTTAAAACCGAACTGGAAAAAGCCCGGACCGACTGTGATGCCGAAGAAGAAAAGATGCGCGCGGCTGAATCCCTGAAGAAACTCTATGCCGATCAGTGCGCCCGCTACTGGAAGGATGAAGCCTTCGGCGATGTGGAAACTTCCATGCGCGAACGGATTGCCGGGGCGGCTTCGGGAAGGGGTGTCCGCTTGAACAGTCTGGGATCGGTCCGGACCAGCCGCATCAACGGGGAACTCTCCTATGCGGAAATCGAAGTGTCGCTCTCCGACGGCTTTGAAGACATCATGAATCTGATTGCCGGAATCGCGGAACTGAAACCTGAACTCTCCTGGAGAAGGATCGACATCCGGCCTGAATTTCGCCGTACTCCCCCTCCCGGCCGGGCCGAATCCGGAGGAACTGTGCAGGCGGAGGATACCGAACAGAAGTTCCGCTTCTCCGGGACGCTCCGGGTCATCTGCGTGGAAGACCAAAGCACAACCCAGGAAACGGAGGCAAGCGCACAATGAGAGCAGGTTTGATCATTCTGAACGTCTTTCTGATCACCGTCATTGCCTTCGGGGTTTTCGGGCGCCTGGGCGGGGAGAGGAAAAATACAAGCGTCCAGGCCGTGAAGAAAAAGGCGAATCGCGCGAAAACAGACTCCCCCGGACAGGAAAAAACGGAAAAAACAAGCGTGGAACGGAATCCGGAAGCCCTTCTTGCCCAGATCGTCGAACACAATATATTCAACCCGGACCGCTGTCCGAATGCACGCGTCGCAGGACGGCGGAACAATGACAGAATTGAAATGACTCTGGTCGGGACCTTTGTCATCGGCACTCATTCCGGAGCGATCATTCTCCAGAAGAACAGCAGTCTCAATTCCATGCAGAACGCCAGACGGCTGATGATGCCGGGCGGTGCGCCTGGTTTTCCCCCCGGTGCA
>CAJMAW010000101.1 GCA_905211485.1 uncultured Lentisphaeria bacterium
GGGGAAGGGCGGTCGGAGGACGTTCTTTCGGACACCCCGCCGTGACGGCACTGGTCTGCATGGCGATCAATCAGAGCGGCATTGCCGTGGATGAAAAGATCCGGAAGGAAGCCGTCGCGCGCGGGAGGGCCTATATCCTGAAATATGTGCAGCCGGACGGATCCATCTGGATGAGTGACATGAAGCGGGAATATCCCACCTACACCACTGCCATTACCCTGACGTGTCTTGCCTCCCTCGGCTTCAAGGAGGATGAACCCGTCATGCGGGCCGCCCGGCGCTTCCTCATCGACCTGCAGCTCGACGAGGACAACAAGGACAATCCCACCTCCAAGGGCGATCCCTCCTACGGCGGAGTCGGATACGGGCCAGGCGAAGACGGTTCAAAACATGTTGATCTATCCAATACCCAGTGGGTCGCCGAAGCCCTTTACGCCACGGATTATCTGGACAGGGAACCCAATGCGAAAAGCCCCGAAGACACCCGTCAGGCCGATCTGGCATGGGATAAACTGGCCACATTCCTCACCAGCATGCAGCATCTGCCGGAAACGAACAAGGCCGTCTGGGTCGTTTCGGACAAGGAATCCTCCGACTACGGCGGATTCGTCTACCGCGTCGACGAGGACGGAGCCAACCAGAAAACCGGGCAGGCACAGACACTCCGCTCCTATGGAAGCATGACTTACGCCGGACTCAAAAGCATGCTCTATGCCAAACTTTCCAAGGACGATCCCCGTGTCAAGGCCGCCGTCGAATGGGCGGCAAAGCATTACACTCTCGATGAAAATCCGGGCATCGGGCAGGCAGGACTCTATTACTATATCCAGACCTTCGCCAAAGCCCATTCCGTCCTGCAGTCCGACGAGGTCAAAACGGAAAAGCTCGGCATCCGTAAATGGAGGGTAGATCTCATCGAAAAAATGCTTGACCTCCAGAAAGGACAGGGCGAATGGTTCAACGACAAAACAGGCCGCTGGATGGAATCGTCGCCCGAGCTCGTTACAGCCTATTCGCTTCTTGCCATGGAACTGGCGCTCGGCCCGTGGCTGATGGAGGAATAATAATCACTCGGACGGAACTTCCTTCTCCGTCTTCCTCTCCTTTCCCCCGTCCTCCTGCCTGCGGAGGAAGGAAGGGCAGGGGGAAAAAAAAGGATATGGGCGGAAAAGAGGAAAGAAGAAAAAGAGGGAAAGAAAAACGGCGGACTCCTTCCCCATCCTCAGAATCTTCAGAGAGCCCCGTCCTCCCCGGAGGATGTCGCGGACATGGGGATTTTCAGCTGATCCAGGAGACTTTTCAGTTCCCGGGACAGTTCTTCCCCCGTTTTGTTTTCGCCGTTGAGAAAACGGAAACTCCGCAGTCTGCAGAGGTCGGCGATTGCCCGGTTGAACATGGCCGTTTTCTCCGAAGCGTCTGATTTTTCCAGCAGGAAGGCAAAGGGAATTCCGTGGTCTCTCAGCAGATTGGCCTGGGCAAGAATCAGAAGCTGGAAATTCGCTTCGGAAAGTTCGCGCTCCGCATAGAAGCGCGCGGGCGCCAGAAGAAGAAAACGCGGTGACTGCTCAACTAGTTCCGACAATTGCCGCCTGTAACGGGCGAAATTCTCCATTTCCATAAACAAAACCGTTCTTTCTCCATAATATTTCCGGAGTTCATCAGCAAGTTCCTGAATCTGCTCCGTTCTTCCCCCCAGAAGAAGAATCCGCATCCGTGCCTTCGCCTCTTCGGCCTCCTCCTGCGCAGGCGTCCCGGGGGAAGAAGAAAGCGACGGGGAAAGAGAAGATCCGGATTCTTCCGTTGGGAATATCCGTTCCCCGGCGGGGATCCCGGCTGCGGCATCCAGCTCTTCCTGCCGGGGAGTTTCCGTCCTTCCGGGAATCCTCTCCCCGGAAGAGAATCCATCCGCCTGCGGATCCGCCGCCTGCTGCAGTGGAATGCCGGATGCCCCGGCCTCCGCCGCAGCGTGCGCCGGGATCTTCTTCCTCCCCCCGGATAAGAAAATGAGCGACGAAATCAGAGCGAGACAGAGCAATGCAAGGATGACAGCGGTGGAGAGAAGGAGAATGTTTTTCCTCTTCAGAAGAGCTTGGTCTGATTTCTTCTTTCTTCGTCCATTCCCTTTTTGCTGTGCGGAGGCGGAAATGGCGGAAGAAGACTCTTTCACTCCGCCTGTACCAGATTTCCCGTACGGGTTAGAAGGCTGCTTTTTCCGGGATTCGGGATTTCCTTTCGCGGAAGAAGGAAGTTTCTGAAGATGGATCGTGGGGTTTCTCAAGGGGACCCTGAAATCGGGTTCTCCCGCGGCTTCTGCGGAGGATTGGGCGGAAGATTCAGCGGAGGAGGAACCGTCCGCAGCAGAAGAATCCGGAAAAGCGCCGGGAGTGGGACTGGAAACGGAAGCGGATCCGGGAGAAGAGGAATCGCCCGGGAGAATGATGGCATCCTTCCTGTTTTGGGGAGAAATCTTTTCTTCATTCCCCTTTTCCGATTCCGTTTTCATTTTTTCCATTTTCCCCTCATCCATGCCTGCCGTCATGCCGGAGTCTTTGTCTTCTCCCCGGGAAGAAGGGAGGGGGTGCGTGGTGAGAGTGGGGGGCCGTATGACAAAGGGGGCGGCGGTTTTCAGAGCGGTTTCCGAAAGAGAACCGGGCGGATTTTCCTCCAGTTCCCCGAGGATGGGCTCCAGGCGTTCCAGAAGAGCAGAAGGGGAGGGGATCCTTTTCTGGAGATTCTTTGCACACATATCCCCCAGGAGTCCGGCAAGAGAATCGGGAAGGCCCGGCCTGAAGAGACGGATATCCGGGATTTCGTCGGAACTGATGACCCGGGAAAGAATTTCAATGGAACTTTTTCCGCGGAAGGGACGCTTCCCGGAAAGCATTTCAAAAAGGACGATCCCCAGACTGTAGATGTCCGCGCGCGTATCGACTTTTCTGGAATCGAGCGCCTGTTCAGGGGACATGTAGGCGGGAGTGCCGAAAACGGAGGTCTCCAGAGTCAGAAGCGTATCCTGTTCGCTGGTGGATTTGGCGATGCCGAGATCGGCAAGTTTCACAGTGGAATCCGCTGCGAACATGATATTGTCCGGTTTGATGTCGCGATGCACCATTCCGAGTTTCCGCGCAGCCTCGAGGGCGGAGGCGACCTGCCGGACAATCCCGAGCGCCGTCCCGGGAGCGATATGCCCGACTTTTTTCAGCAGGTCCCGCACACTTCCCCCGGAAACATATTCCATGACAATGTAATGCATCCCGTTTTCCGGATTGATTCCGGCGTCATGCACTTCGATCAGATTGGGGTGTTTGAGTTTGCATGCCAGTTTCGCCTCCCGGATGAAGCGGCTGACGAAACGCTGATTCCGGAGAGCTATGGAGGGAAAGAGCACTTTCAAAGCAAAAAGACTGTCCAGAACCGTGTGGCGAGCCAGATAGACCGCTCCCATTCCTCCCCTGCCCAGAAGTCTTTCAATCCGGTATTTTTCAAAAAGAGAACCATCCTTCAGGAGTTCTCCGCTGCTGTTTTTCTCCCCGTTCATGCAGAATGATCCTTAGATGGCTGGTATTGAACGAAATTGAAACGATTCCGCCCGGCGGTCTGTTTTGGAGTTTCTTTTTCCGCCCGTTCGGAGGAAAAGAGAGGGAGGAAAAGAGGGGAAAGCCGCAGAATGCCTTCCCGCCGCAGGATGCGGATGGAAAAGTTCATCTGAGTGAGCATTGCGCCCCCCTTTTTTGATCTGTTTTCCTATATTGCATTGCCGGAAGCGGACGAGCGGAGACATCCTGTGTTTCTGAAAGCGCCGACTGATAAAAATAGCATGAGAAAAAGGAATTTGCAAATGCTGGGACTGTGAATGTCTTGCAGATCCGTTTTTTCTTTTGCTGTTTTTTCCTCTTTTGTCATAGAGGAAAAAATGTCGGACGGGAGAACGCTTTTTCGGAGAAAGGCCCTTTCCGTATCATCCGCAGGAAGGAAAGGCGAATCGGGGAATCGTACTCTGAAAGATTCTTTCCCGGGAAATTTCATGAAAAATCAGAAAAAAAATAAAAAAAGATTGACTTTTTCCCTTTTCAGAAGTATAATCATAACTATTTTCAGGTTTTGTTGATGATGAATGAATGATGTTTTCATAAGGTTTGAACTTGTGAACGCTGCGGCCAGAAAAAAAGGATTGCTTTTCCGGCAGGTCCGGAACGATCTGCTGAAACGGATTTCGTCCGGAGAGTTTCCCGTGCACAGCCAGCTTCCCACGGAACGGGAACTGATCCGGAAATACGGCGTTTCCATCACGACCATCCGGAAAGCGGTGCAGATGCTTTCTGATGAGGGAGTTGTATCCAAGAAGCAGGGGGTGGGGACATTTGTGGTGGCTCTGCCTTCGGAGGGAGAGACACCATTGCTTCACCGGAAAAGCCCCCCGGAGCGAAAAACACTCCGGATCGGCGTGTTTCTGCCCGATCTGATGAAACTCAGGGAAGATGGAGACAGCCGCCACTGGATGCTGAATGTCCGCCGTCTGAACGGGATTTATTCGCGTGCGGCGAATGCGAATGCCGCGGTGTTCGTCCATGGATTTGGAGAAAAGGTGGATCTCAGGGCTTTTGACGGGGTCATTCACATGCCCTCTTATGCTGTGGACCTTTTCGCGGAGGATCTGCGGGAAAAACTCTACTGGGAATTGGAAGCTCTGCATGTGCCGCAGGTCACGATATCCGAATTTGATCCGCGTTTTGTTTCCAAATACTGGGTCGCGGAAATGATTGAGCTGGAATTTTTCAAGGCGCTTCATTATTTGATATCCAGGGGGCTGCGCAGGATTGCGCTGATCGGGCCGGAGCTGAACTGGGGCAACCCCCGTTATTCGGCGTACCGCAAGGTGCTGGAAAGAGAAGAAATTGCATTCGACGGCAGACTCCTTTCGGAAAATCCTCCTTCCGATTCCCGGAGCGGGAAGGAGGCCTGCAGGGTATTGTTCAGCCGTTTCCCGTCGATCCGTTCCGCGCTGGAGTCGCTGGATGCGATTTTCTGCACGACGGATCTTCAGGCATACGGAGTCCTGTCTTTTCTCCGGGAAAACGGGATTTCGGTTCCCGGGGATCTCTGCGTGATGGGGGTGGACAATCTCCCCGAATCGTCGTCGCTCCCGATTCCGCTGAGCAGCATGGAATTTTCCGGGCCCGCGGTTGGAGCGAAAGCCATGGATCTGCTTCTGGATGTGCTGGACGGGCGGGAAGCCGATGGGCTCATGGTTTCCTGTCCCGGCAAGATTGTGGAACGGGAATCCACGATGAGGACCGTTTCAACACCTCGGGAACAGCCTGGAACAGCTATGAATGCGTGATGAGTTTGAGGCAAGAAAAACGGATTGAATGTTTTTCCGGGTGTGAGCTCGTGGAAAGAGAGTCCGGGAATGGAAAATGGGAAAGAGTTCCCTGAAGAGTTTGAGCTCCTTAGGCCTTGTTGCGCTGCTGCTTTTTCTTCTGCGGCGGCGAGGATGGGGGTGAAAATCGGGAGATCCCGCTCCGCTTGGAATCTTCTGCGGAGAAAAAAAGATCCGCCTGAAGAGCAGGATCAGGGGAAGAGGATTTTTTTCTTTTGAATGAAACACTGATGAAATACCAAACAGAAAAGCATGAAAATCAAAAATGATTCAGGAAAAGGAGAGTCAGATGATGCTTGAACAGATCAGGGAAAAAGCGAAACCCGCGATTGTGCCGTGTCTTGATACGGATTTTCTTCCGGCGGTGCTCTGGGACCGGGCCTTCAGAGCTGCGGTGAAGGAATCCGGCAAAGCGAAAAAGGTCAGGATTGTGATGGAACGCAACGCCGAGAGCGCGAGCGTTTATGAGACGGAACTTTTTGCGGATGCGTCTGCGGAGGAGTTTTCTGCAAATCTTCTTCATGTGGAACGTCTTGTTAAATCCATGTTCTGGATTTACGGAGGCTATCGCGTGACCATTGCCGGAGACAAGGCGGTGGCGGACGCCATGAAAGAGATTTATGATCTGAAGAACGGTGCACGTAAATTTGACTCTGAAGTCATGGGCGGGATTTACAGTTCCCCAGTGGAGATTCTGTATTCCGACTACGAACATGCGCCGTCTGCGAAGAGTTCGGCGCAGCCGCTTGGACGTCATCTGAAAGGCTGCCGGATCGGATTCGACCTGGGCGGGTCGGACAGGAAAGCCGCTGCGGTGATCGACGGTGAAGTCGTGTTTTCCGAGGAAATTCCCTGGGATCCCTACTTCCAGAAGGACCCCTCCTATCACAAGGCCGGGATTGAGGACTCCCTGAAACGCGCAGCCGCGCACCTTCCGCGTGTGGATGCCATCGGGGGGTCGACGGCGGGAGTGATTGTACAGAACCGCGTCCGCATTTCCTCCCTGTTCCGCGGAGTTCCGAAAGAAGATTTTGAATCGAAAGTCGCCAATATTTTTGTGGAACTGGCCAAAGAATGGAAGATTCCGTTTGAAGTGGTCAATGACGGTGAAGTGACGGCGCTGGCGGGATCCATGCAGCTGAATTCCAACGGAGTGCTCGGCGTTTCTCTGGGAACGAGCATGGCGGGCGGATACGTGAATCCGGACGGGAACATTACCGACTGGCTGAATGAACTTGCCTTCGTCCCCGTCGACTACCGTGAGAACGGCCCGGCGGACGAGTGGAGCGGAGATCTCGGTTGCGGCGTGCAGTATTTCTCGCAGCAGGGAGTGGCGCGTCTTGCACCTCTGGCAGGCATTGAATTTCCTGCGGAAATGAAGTTCCCGGAACGTCTGAAAGGGGTTCAGAAACTCATGGAGGAAGGCGATGCCCGGGCGGAAAAGATCTATCGGAGCATCGGCGTGGCCTTCGGCTATACGATCGCGCGCTATTACGATTTCTATCCGGCTCTGGACAGTCTGCTCATTCTCGGGCGCGTCACCACCGGAAGAGGCGGAGACATCATTCTTGAGGAAGCCGAAAAGGTCATCCGGAGCGAATTCCCCGAATATCATGTGGCCTTTGCCATTCCGGATGAGAAGAACAAACGTCACGGGCAGGCGATCGCCGCGGCGAGTCTGCCGATGGCGTGAATCTGGAGAGAAAAGGACGTGTGCTGACATTGGTGGTGGACTGGGGGGATAATAACAGGGAGACTTGCCATGAAGGATTTCCATATTCACATCTATCCCCGGCCGAAGCCTGTTGCCGAACCGGGAGAATTCCTCAGAAGAACTGTGGAGGCGGGCGTCGACGGAGGGGCTGTCTTCAGCCTTCCTCCGGCTTCGTCGACGGAACATGCGGAGGATGTGAAGGAATGGCGGGAACGTCTGGACGGCGTTCTGTCATTCACCTCCCAGACTCCGGGTTTTCTGCCGATCCTGAGGATGGATCCCACGGAAAGCGATGCGCGCGAACAGGTGCTTACCGCAGCTGAGCGCGGGATCCGGGGATTCAAAGTGATCTGCACGCATTTTTATCCGAAGGAATGTCTGGAGATTTTCCGTCTGATTGCCGATACCGGTCTGCCCCTGATTTTTCACAGCGGGATTCTCTGGGGGCCGAACGCTTCCGCGGAATACAACCGCCCGGTGAATTTCGAGCATCTGATATATGTGAAGGGGCTTCGTTTTTCCCTGGCGCATATCGGCTGGCCGTGGTGCGAGGAATATGCGGCACTGTATGGACGCTTTGCCTATCAGCACGGGGCGGGGCTGCTGTCCGGAGGGACGGAATTTTTTGTGGACCTGACTCCCGGGACGCCGTTTTCCCGCCGGAGGGAAATGCTGAGAATGCTTTTTTCCCTGGGCTATGATCTGGCGCGGAATGTGCTGTGGGGGTCTGACGGAAGCACGAACAGCTATCCGGTGCGCAACGTCCGGCAATGGCTGGATCTGGATCGCGGGATTTTCCGGGAGATTCAGAATCTGGCGGAAATTTCCCCGTTGTCCAGCGGTCTGGCGGAAAGAAGTCAGGAGGACGCCTCCTCTCCGCCAGAGGATCTCTTCTCCCGGATTGCAGACCGCAATTTTGAGCGTTTTTTCAGCAGAGCGGAACAATCATAAATACTCAGGAACGCGAACACGTAAGCACGCGAACACATAAGCACACAAAAAAACAGTCAAATTCATAAGGATAAGGAAATCAGAAGAAAATGAAACCAGCGCTTGTTGTTCTCGCCGCCGGAATGGGCAGCCGTTACGGCGGACTCAAACAGATTGATCCCGTCGGACCGAATGGCGAGATTATTCTGGATTACTCCATATACGATGCTCTCCGCGGCGGATTCGGCAAGGTGGTTTTCATTATCCGCCGTGATATTGAAGCGGAATTCCGGAAAGTGGTCGGAGCCCGCTGGGAGAACCATGTTCAGGTGGAATATGCTTTCCAGCAGCTGGACGATCTTCCTGCACCGTTCACTGTCCCTGAAGGCCGGACCAAGCCTTGGGGAACCGGACACGCCATCATGTGCGCCGCTCCGAAAATTGCCGAACCCTTTGCCGCCATCAATGCAGACGATTTCTACGGACGCAGCGGATATGCCCAGCTGGGCGCCGCCCTGACGTCCAATGAGAATCCGAAGCGTCATTTCATGGTGGGATTCCCCCTGAAGAACACGCTTTCAGAATTTGGTTCCGTCTCCCGTGGGATCTGCACCACGAATGCGGACGGCATTCTTCAGGAAGTGGTCGAACGCACAAAAATCGAACCTCTTCCCGGCGGCCGCGCCGTCTTCACGGAAGAGGACGGCTCCCGGACCGAACTCACCGGAAACGAAATCGCCTCCATGAACATGTGGGGATTCATGCCCTCGCTTTTCGACGGGCTCGGCGCACTGTTTGAAGAATTTCTCCGCACCCGCGGAACGGAAATGAAGTCCGAATTTTACATTCCCGCCGCCGTGGCCAGTCTGATCAAGGCGGGCAAGGCGGAAGTGAAGGTGCTGGAGAGCCTCGATTCGTGGTTCGGCGTGACTTATCGGGAAGACAAGCCGCGCGTTCAGGAGGATATCCGCAATCTGATCGCTTCCGGAGCGTATCCGGAACGGATTTTCTGATTCGATCGTTTTCATCATCCGGAAGGAGCGGCGGCGGACGGGCCTGAACAGCAAGGCGGGGAAAATCAAGACCCGTCCCGCTTCTTTTCGGAAAACATTTTTCCCCATTGTGTTTTTAAGGAATCAAAGAGACATCATGCTGATAAAAATCAAAGACATTGCATCAAAGTTCGACATCTGGGGGGATTTTCTCTGGGCGGAAAGCTACGGATCCGGACATATCAACGACACTTATCTCGGAGTGTTCAACCAGGCCGGCTATCCCGTGCGCTACATTTTTCAGCGCATCAACACGAATGTGTTCAAACAGCCGGAAGAACTTATGGAGAACATCTCCCGCGTGCTGGAGCATGCGAAGTCCAAACTTGCGGGCCGTCCGGATGCGACCAGACGGGCGCTCACGATTGTCAACACCTGCGGAAAACTTCCGTATTACGTTGATGAAGACGGGCATTACTGGAGATGCTATCTTTTCATTGAACGCGCCCGGACCTATGACATTCTTGAAACGGCGGAGCACGCCTATCAGGCGGCGCGCGCCTTCGGCGCATTCCAGAAACTTCTGGCCGACATTCCCGGAGGCCGTCTTCATGAGACGATTCCCAATTTTCACAACACCCCCTCCCGGATCGCCGATTTTGACGCCGCGCTTGCCAAAGACGTGAAAAACCGTGCCTCTCTTGCCCGCGAGGAAATTGAATTCGTGCAGAAAATGCGCGGGATGGCGCCTGTTCTTCTGGATCTTGCAGCGAAAGGCGAAATACCCGAACGCATCACACACAACGACACGAAACTGAACAATGTCATGCTCGACGACGAAACGGGCGAAGGCATCTGCGTGATCGATCTTGACACCATCATGCCCGGGATTTCCCTCTACGATTTCGGCGATCTCGTGCGCACGAGCGTGAGTCCCGCAGCGGAGGACGAGACCGATCTTAGCAAAGTCCAGGCCCGCATGGAAATGTTCGAAGCACTGGCGAAAGGCTTCCTCGACGGCGCGGACGGCTGCCTCACTCCGAAGGAAATCGAAATGATGCCCTTCTCCGGCATGCTCATCACCTTTGAAATCGGCGTCCGCTTCCTCACGGATTTCCTGGAGGGGGACCGTTACTTCAAGGTCAAACGCGAGAATCACAATCTCGACCGCTGCCGGACCCAGTTCACACTCGTCCGCCGCCTCAAGGAAAAAGAAAACGAAATGAAAGCCATCATCGAAAGGATAACGGGCAAATGAAAAGAATTCTTGTGACCGGCGGAGCCGGATTCATCGGTAGCCATATTGTCGAACATTACCAGGGGAAGGCGGAAATCCGGGTCCTGGATAATCTGCGCACCGGGAATCTGAAGAATCTCAAGGGGCTTGACTGCGAATTCATCCAGGGGGACATCTGCGATGCGGAAACGGTCCGCAAAGCCGTCCAGGGCGTGGACTACGTGTTTCATCTGGCGGCGCTGATCAGCGTGCCGGAGTCCATGACGGAAATCGTCGAATGCATCCGGCTGAACGACATCGGCATGATCAACGTCCTTCAGGAAAGCGCCGCCGCGGGAGTCCGGAAACTCTGTCTGAGCACGAGTGCGGCCATTTACGGGGACAACCCGGTCTGCCCGAAGGTCGAAACCATGCTTCCCGAGCCGAAGAGCCCGTATGCCGTCACCAAGCTGGATGACGAGTTTTACTGCGACATGTTCACCCGGGAAGGCCGTCTTCAGACGGCATGTCTGCGTTATTTCAACGTCTTCGGTCCCCGTCAGAACCCGAAGAGCGCCTATGCCGCCGCCGTTCCCATCTTCATCACGAAGGCGATACGGAACGAGGACATCACCATCTTCGGAGACGGCGAACAGACACGCGATTTCATTTTCGTCAAAGACATTGCCGCCGCCAACGCCTTCATGGCCGAGCACGATTTCACCGGAGTCTACAACATCGCCTACGGCGGGAGAATGACCATCAACCATCTGGCGGAAATGATTGTGAAGATTCTGGGGTCCAAGTCGAAGATCGTGCATCTTCCGGAGCGGGCCGGGGATGTGAAGCATTCTTCCGCCTGCGTCGACAAGCTCGCCTCCACCGGCTTCAAGCCTTCCTGGACGTTTGAACAGGGCCTCGAAGAGGCAATCCGTGCTTACAAGGCGGAAGCCGGACTCTGAGGAGAAAAATACAGAGGACATCATTATGCCTGTTATGCCTGTAAGAAAGTTCTGCAGATTGCCAGAGAAGAATATCACCTTTCCTTTGTATATATTACCTGTTCTCCGGAAAATGAAGCTTCCAGAAAAACTCTTGAAAAATTGCAGGGACATCTGGTAGAAGTGGCAGAAGTACCTCAATGGCAC
>CAJMAW010000102.1 GCA_905211485.1 uncultured Lentisphaeria bacterium
CCTTCCTGCTGCTGCGCCGCGCCCGGACTGGACAATGCACCTCCGCCGCTGCCGCTTCCTGCCAGTTCGTTGGAAAAATCAATCCTGATGGCTCCGGGCAGCTCGAAATCCGCAAAAATCCGGGAGGACTCCACCTTTTCAAAGCGCCAGGGGGATTCCTTTTCCAGCAGCCCCGCGAAGGCGGTTTCCAGATCCGCGGCGATGCCGTGCCTTTCCGTCAGAGTCTGCTTCCAGTAGGGGATGCGTTTCTTCCAGGAAGCAGCCGCCCAGGAGTTGTCCGGAAGTCTGGAAAGGATTTCAGGAAAATTCCGGAGAAAGCGTTCGGACTGAGTCCGGGAGCTGTTCTGAAGTCCTTTCAGCAGGAGTGCCAGCTCGCCCGCTGCCTGATAATCATCGGGGAAGGAGGAGATCTTTTCAGAAAGGGCGTTTTCTTCTCCCTCCGCTTCTCCCGCTTCTCCCTTTTTTCCCTCCGGAAGGATGGCAAGGTGGCGGATGATGTCAAGCGCGGGAGAACTCTCTTCCAGTCCTGTGGCGCCATCTTCTGTTTCCCCGCCGCCGGAAAGTTTCTTTTCCAGTTCTGTGCAGCGTTTTGCCGCATCCGGACTTCCTGCAAGATAATAGGCAAGCGCCAGCTGTGTGGCGGCCTGTTTTCGTTTTGACTGATCCTGTTCCGATTCGCTGTCCAGAATTGGTTCGGCGAATTCCACCGCCGCCCGCGGATTGCCCAGGGAGAGCGCCAGACTTACTTCAGGCACCAGGTCTTTCTGAAACTCCACATGCCCGGGAGGCGGCGGAAGAAAGGCAAAATACCGATTCAAAACCCCTTCCCGCCACGCGAAAAAGGAAAGTCCGAGCAGAAGCGCGAGCAGAAGCAGAAAGATCAGGAATCCCGTTTTCCCCGTGGATGCAGGATGCTGTTTCCGCCCGTTCTGGGAAAGAAGATCTTTCGGAACGACAATCTGCCTGGCGGGTTTCTCATTCCTTTTGACTTTCTGAAAACTTTGCGTCTGCTGCTGACCGGACTTCAGAGCCTCCGAGAGTTCGCCGATGATTTCCTGATAGGACGGGCGGCGTTCGGGATCCCGATCCATCATGGCCATGATCAGGCGGGAAAGGGTGGAGCTCAGCTCCGCACGGTGAAGGTGCGGATACATGGGATCGTGGGTGAGACGCATGCGGATGAGTTCATCCATGTCGTCGTGGCTGAATGGGGTGAACCCGGTGGCAAGATGGTAGAAGGTGGCTCCGAGACTGTAAATGTCACCGCGGAAATCCTCTTTTTTAGTCCTGACTTTTTCCGGGCTGACGTAATGGGGGCTGATCCAGGTGCGGGTGGTCTGTTCGACAATCCGTTCCGGATCGTTGTCCTTGATGATCTGTGCGATGCCGAAGTCGCCGATTTTTGCGTTCCCTTCGATGTCGAGGAGAATGTTGCCCGGTTTGATGTCGTGATGGACGATCCCGTGTAAACGGGCATTTTCCAGCCCTTCGGCAATGTCGTGAATCCAGCGGATGACGTTCCGGAGTGGAAGCAGCCCGCGATTGAGCTTCAGCTGGTTTTCCAGAGAGCCTCCGCCCATGTACTGCATGATGATGTACGTCTGCCCCTCATAGACGCCGCAGGTGTAGATCGGAACAACCGCATAATGATTGATCGTGGCTGCGGTGCGGGCTTCATTCAGAAAAAGTTCCGAACTGCCCGGAGTGTCCGCCACTTCCTGTTTCAGCACCTTGATGGCGACTTCACGGTCGAGTGCAATGTCCAGTGCCCGGTATACGGTCGCCATTCCGCCGATGCCGCCGGGTTCCTCCAGAAGATAGTTGTCAAACCATTTCGGGACGATCAGCTCCGCCCCGCAGGATGGGCAGTCGAAATGCGAAAACGGCACCAGACTCGTCACATCCAGTTTCTGGGAACAGTTGTGGCAGAAAATCTTCAGGATTCTTCCCGCGTTTTCTCCGTTTGCCGCATTCTCTTTGTTTCCTGCGGCCTCTCCCGTGACGATCTCCACTCCCACACTGTTTTCTTCCCGCGTCCTCTCCGTTTCCCCCGGCGCGGCGGAAGAGGATCCTGACGGTGTTTCCGGAGCAGACTCCGGATCCTCCTCCTGGCCTTTTTCCTTTTCATTTCCTTTTCCTCCTCCTTCCGGAGAAGGCAGGGGATCGGGCGTGCCGATGATGACGGAAGAAGGCGCTGAACGGGAAACGCGGACCACTTCTTCCTTCTCTTCTGACGAGGCGTTTCCGGAAGACTGTTCATAGGCTTCGGAGAGCATGATTTTTTTCTTTTCTTCTGTCATTTTCATCCCGTCCTGAGATCGTGCTGTTTTTGTATGATTCCCGTCCGAGTTTTTCGTGTTTTTCGTTCACAGCCAGATGGTTTCGAGCGGGGCGGACTGCCGGGCGATCCGGAATGGAACGTCTGCCCTTCCCAGCTGGAAAAGTCTTTCTGATGCGAGCCCTTCAAGCAGGGATTCATCGTTGCATTCTCCGCTCAGATGGGCGAAGGTGAGGCTGCGGGTTTTTTCCGTGAGCAGTCCGTTCAGCGCCTCCAGGACCGAGTCGTTGCTCAGGTGCCCCTGTCTTCCGAGAATTCTGCGCTTGACATGGAGCGGACGTTTGGAATCCCGGAGCATTGCCGTATCATGATTCGCCTCAATCACAAGAGCGTCGCAGCCGGAAAGTTTCTGCATCACGAGCATGTTCACATGCCCCAGATCGGTTGCGAACCCGAATTTCCGTTCTCCGCATGTGAAGACATAGGCTGTTGCGTCCACGTCATGCGGAATGGAGAAGGGGTCCACGCGCAGTCCGCAGAGTGTGAACGGGGACCCGGGCGAAATCAGGCATTTCTTTTCTCCGAGCAGATGTCTGGCGGCCATATCCCTGCAGGTGTCGGCGGTCAGGTAGACAGGGATGCGGAAATGATCCGCGAACACTCGGCATCCGCGGATATGATCCTGATGCTCATGGGTGAGCAGCAGTGCGCGGATGGAGCACGGATTGATTTCCATGGCCTCCATCCGCCTGCAGAGTTCCTTCATGCTGAATCCCGCGTCGAGCAGGAAACAGCCTTCCGGTCCGTGCAGGACGGTGGCGTTTCCGGAGCTTCCGCTGCCCAGTATGGTGAATCCGAAGTGAGCTGTCATTGCTGTCAATATCCCGAATCCCGTTTCCTTTGAGAAAAATTGAATCTTGAGAAAAGGGGATTTTTTGCAAGAAACCTTCTTTTTAATTGAATCAGGTATTATAGCAGATTTGTGCCTCAATGCAAGTTATCTGTTTCTGTGTCCGGTCCGATTTCCGATTTTTTTCGCAGGATCTCCGGACACGGCGTTTTCGGATTTGCTTCTTTCCCGGGGCGAGGCTATAGTACCAGGTGTCCGGAGTCCGACGGAGCCCGCGGCCGCGGAAAGACAGAAAAGAACGGACTGACTCTTCGGCAGACAATTTACAAACTCTTTACTTGCAAACTCACAAACTCATTTCGGGAACACGTTCGGGAAACGCGCATGGAGCAGATGCAGCAGCATTTCAGCCAGGGACAGACTCTGAGGCAGGAGCAGATCCTCGCTCCTCAGCAGATCCAGTCCCTGGAAATCTTGACGCTTCCGGTGATGGAGCTCGAAAACAGAATCGATCAGGAGCTCCTCTCCAATCCTGTGCTGGAGACGGGGGATTCCCTGTCCGGCTCTTCTGCCGATCCCGCTTCTTCTTCCCCGGAACCCGGTTCCGACTCTGCTCCCGGCTCTGCCGATGCCTCTTCTGATTTCGACTCTGCTCCCGATTCCGGAGAGGCTTTCCCGGGTGAGGAGCTGGATGATCCCTCCCGTCCTTCCTCCTTCCGCATTTCTGCCGTCTCCGGGGATGCGGGGGCAGCTTCCGATTCCGAAAACGGCATTCCCTCCGAAATTCCAAGTTTCGATGTCAACCGGGACGATTTCACGGAAGGCCTTGAAAAATATCTTGAAAACGGTTCCGGTGAATGGAGCGATTTCCTGCCCGGGAGCGTCTACCGCGAGGAGAACTTTTCCTCAGACTTTTCCCCGGAAAGCGAAGACCGCCGCCGTCATCTGTTCGACTCGATCGTCGCGGAAAAATCGCTGCAGGAGGATCTGATGGAGCAGCTCCGTCTTTCCGACGTTCCCACCGAACTGAAGGCCCCCGCGGAGGAAATCATCGGAAGCATCGACAACGCGGGATACCTCAAGACCCCTCTTGCGGACATCGCTCAGGCGACTTCCGCGGAGATGGAAACTGTGGAGAAGGCCCTGAAACTTGTGCAGTCCTTCGATCCCCCCGGCATCGGGGCACGGGATTTGCGGGAATGTCTGCTTCTGCAGCTGGAACGCATGGGGAAGGCGGATTCCCCTTTGTCCGAACTGGTCAGACATCATTTCGAGCAGGTCGTGCGGAACAAACTGCCGCAGGCGGCAAAGGAAATGGGAATTTCCATGGACGAGCTGAATGACCTGATGGAGGAGCTGCATGCGCTGAATCCGCATCCGGCCTCTTCGATTTCGGCGGAGACTCCGGTGTATGTGGTCCCGGAAGTGATCGTCGAGCCTGACGGGGAGGAATTCAAGGTTTCGCTCAACAGCGAGCACATTCCCCGACTCGTGATTTCCCCCGTCTACATGAGGATGCTGGAGGATCCCTCTCTTCCGGACGAGACGAAATCGTACCTCCGCCAGAAACTGGCTTCCGGCCGTCTTCTGATCCGCGCCCTGGAGGAGCGCGGCAAGACCATCCTCCGGATTGCCGAACTGATCGTATCCATGCAGCATGATTTCCTGCGCAAGGGGACTGCCTGGCTGAAACCCATGACCATGCAGTACATTGCTGAACGCATCGGACTGCATGAAACCACGGTCAGCCGCGCCGTCGCCAATAAATACATGCAGACGCCGATGGGACTTTTTGAATTCCGTTTCTTTTTCACAGGGGGATTCCGTTCGGAAAGCGGAGAGGAGATTTCATCGCGCGGGATCAAGGAAATCATCCGGGAGGCGGTGGCGTCGGAAAATCCCGCGGCCCCGCTTTCGGACAGCAGAATTATGGAGATGCTCAAATCGCGCGGTTTCGAGGTCGCGCGCCGTACTGTCGCCAAATACCGGGAGGAGCTCGGCATTCAGTCCTCCCAGATGCGGAAGGTGTTCTGAATCATGAAGGAAAATTGTTTGTCTGCGGGAAGTCCGCGGTGCAGCACTGGGGACGGAAAAGGAAAATGGAAACGGGCTCTTGTGACATTCCTGCTCTTTCTTCTCTGTGTCTTTGTCTCCTTTTCGGTCAAGACCTATCACTACAACAACGCCGTATACGATCTCGGGAAGATCATCCGGGATGTCCCTCAGGAGAAGGAGCTTTCCTTTTTCCGGAAATTCTTCCCGTATCGGCATGCGAATTTCGCGCCCTTCACCATCGAGAGCGGCATGATGTTCTCCTATGCGCAGGATATCGCGCAGGGCAGGGGCGTTCCGAAAAGCGACAAACTCCTGCTCGGCCAGGAGGATCTCGCCCCCTACGAACAGATGGTCATGGGCCTGGAATGGTTTCTGGGCTGGGGATACCGGGTGAAGAATGCTCTCTTCCCGGATCCTGTGCCGGAACCGGGAGAAGAGCGTTTCCAGGACAATCCGGCAATGGCTTGGTGGATGAGTCTGCAGATCCGTTTGTGGGCGAGTCTGGTTTCTGGACTGCTGTTTCTGTGGCTGACTGTATTGAAGTGTCCGAGGCCCCTGGCGCTGATGGGCGGACTGCTTCATGCCGTCGCCCTTGCCTCGGTTGCGCGGGCGACGGGGCAGGATCTGGTCCGCGGGGAGTTCTGCATGCCTTTCCTGCTCGGAGCGTTTCTGCTGGCGCATGCGGTCTATCTTAGGCCGAAGCGCTGGAAGGAAGTCGGACTTTTCCTCTGTGCTTTTGCGGCGATGTCCACCTGGGATCTCTGCCAGATGCTGTTCAGCCTCTGGGGAATCTTTGAACTGTTGCGCTACGTGCTCGGGGGAAAGGTGACTGCCGCACGGAGGAATGCGTGGATTCTGATTGCGGCGGCGGTGGTCCTGAGTGCGTTGATCATTCCCTTCAACCGGGCCTACAGTCTGATCATGTCACCCCTGGTTCTTGTGATTCTGCCGACTCTGATTTCGGTTCTGCTTTTCGGCGGGGGGAGGGCCTGTTGCAGCTTCGGGGGAGCGGAAGAATTGAATAGAGGGGTGGCGCAGTGGAAGGAACGGCGTTTCCCGGAGCGGCTGATCCGGGTGCTGCTGGTGTCGGCGGTTTTGTACGGAGTGTGGTATTTCTTTGTCAACACGCCTGAATATGCGTCGAATTACAGTCATTTTTCGGAACTGATGCGGGCGAAGATCCGTTTCGGGAACGTGAAGCCGCCCGATCCGGATCTGCTGACCTACGACGCCCGCATCATGTGGACGCCATCCATGCATTCTGCGACCTGGATGGAAGTGATTTCCTATTTCCCCAGCCTGTATTTCGGGCTGATGATGAAGTTCACGCTCTTCCGGCTGATTTTCGGACTCCTTCCCGTGACGCTGACGTTTTTTTATTTCCTGCTTTTTCTTGCCGCAGTGTTTTCTCTTCCCCGTGCGGCGTTTCTCCGCGGGACTGCGCGTTCTCTGATGCCGGTGCTGTTCACATTGTTCTTCACAATCGGCTTCATTTACATCGTGAGGTATCATGAATTTCTTATCCTCTTCCTCTGCGTGTCGCTTCCGCTTTTGATTCAGGACTATCTGCATGCGTTCCGTTACCGTGCGCTGAGGGAGGGGGAGGAGCCCTATCTGCGTCTCCGGGCCCGTCCCCGCCTGATGAAGGGGGTGCGGGTGTTCCTGATCTGCGGGTGCATATTCTGCATGGGGGTGGAATTGTTTGCGTCGCTGTTTGCGGTGAAGAGAAAATACACCGGGGATGTCCAGCTGAAGGAGACCGCCGCACTCATTGAATGGTTCCGCCGCTCGGAAAACACGCGCGGAAAGGGGGTAATGGCGAATCTGACGATCGGCCCCATGATGAAGGCATACTGCGGTTCCGCGATTGCTCTGAATCCGCAGTTCGGCCTGGAACGGATCCGCCGTCCGACGGAAATCTTCCTGAACACTGTTTTCCACGGCACGGAGCAGCAGCTTGCGGAGTTCTGCAACCGGCTGCATGCGGAGTATTTCATATACAACAAGGGCAGCCTGGGCTCGATGGGGCCCTATTCCAACCGCTACATTGCCGCCGCGAAGGAAATTCCCGGGGATTCCCCTGCCAACATGATGTATTATCATTCCAACAAACTGCTCTGGTTCTACCGGATTGATCCGCCGCCGGATCTGCGGAGTCTTTCGCGTGTGTACAGCGTGTTCCGCGTGATCCGTCCGGAAGACCGGATCGCCTCCATCAAGGTCCTGATCGCGGGGGAGAACGCCTGGAATGCGGGGGATGAGACCTTTGCCCGGAGATGCGCCGCGCAGGCCGTGCTGATGGATCCCGTTTCGGATTCCGCCAGGACGTTTTTCTTCCGTGTCTACGGCCGCCTGCCGAAAATCACTCTTGACGGGGTGGAATGACAAAGCGTTTCCCCTGTCGGGAACGCATGGCGTATTTTTTTGGCGCTTCCGCATGGGTTTCCTTGAAATGGCGGTGGAAGCTGGAAGGGGCGCCGTATCCCACCGCCGCGGCGGCTTCCATGACCTGGCAGCCTTCACGCTGAAGAAGACATGCGCCCATCCGCATGCGGTAGTCCGTGAGGTATTTCAGGGGGGATTTCCGGAACGTGGAGCGGAAAACGCGGCGGAAATGAGTCAGGCTCATTCCGCATGCCTGGGCGAGTTGAGGGATGCTCAGGTTCCGTTTCGGATACCCGTCTGCAATCATCCGGAGTGCCGGGCCGAGCCGTTCGATGCTGGCGCGGCGGAGGGACGTGGAGGATTCCGGGGGATTCCCTTCTCCGGGATCCGCGATCCGTTCGATTTCGCTTGTGACCCACCGCAGGAGGCCCAGGGCGGCTTCCCGCCAGAAGGGGGGATGATTTTCCAGTTCGCCGCAGAGCTGTTCCAGAACGGATTTCAGAAAGACATGAGAGTTTCCGTCCAGAATATTGCATTCCAGGCGCGGTCCGGGGCAGTCGGTTTTTCCTTCGTCGGATGCGGATTCGTTTCCGCCGCCTTTTTCCGCGAAAAGCTGCGCGGGCTGGAACTGGATGAAATACCATTCGGAGCGGATCCGGCCGAAACTCTGAGCCTTGTGGAATTCGGTCTGTCCGATGATGCTGATGTCTCCGGCCTGAAACGGCATGACTTTGTCCTCCACAATGAAGATGCCGCTTCCGCTGCGGCAGAGCCCGATTTCCAGACAGTCATGCAGATGGAGGGATTCGATCTTTTCCGGCGGCGGGGCGTGGAAAAAATGATTTACCGGGAAATCCGCTTCGCGCGGGATGGGTTCGTAATTGCGTTGAAAACTTTGAAAAGGTCGGTTTTGCACGATTTTTCCCTTTTTCTGCAATGATTTGTTCCTGGAAATGCGTTAAAGTATCACAGACGCACGGAGTCTGCAAGAGAAAAAAACAACGGATCAGCCTATTGCAAAAGGAGCGCTTTGCCGTATGACGATGATGCAGGACTATGAAAAACAAGTGTACACGGCCCTTCTGGGCAAAGGGATCGGAGTGTATTTCGGGAAATGTCAGGAAGGGTGGTCCAAAGAGATGATCGAGGAGAAATACGGCATTCTCGACCATTACACCCAGGGGGACGCGCCCATCGCCGTGCCGGATGACGACATCTCCGGCCCTCTCACTTTCATCCGCACTCTGGAGGATTCGGGACTCTATGAAAACACGCCGGAGGACTTCTACGGGAAGACCTGGCTCAATTATCTGCTGGAGGGTCAGACGGTTCTCTGGTGGGGGGGCATGGCGCATTCCACGGAACATACGGCGTTTCTGCGTCTGAAGCACGGGATCCCCTCGCCGCGTTCGGGATCGGCGGAACTGAACGGGAGGAAAGTCGCCGAACAGATCGGGGGGCAGATTTTCATTGATGTGTGGGGGATGGTTGCTCCCGGGAATCCGCGTCTTGCGGCGGAGCTTGCGCGCAGGGCGGCATCGGTCTCTCACGACGGGGAGGCGGTCTATGCCGCGCAGGTGGTGGCGGCGATGGTTTCCGCCGCTTTCGAGGAAAAGGATATGGAGCGTCTTCTCGACATCGGAGTGTCCGTCATTCCCCCGGACTGCATGATTGCGCAAGTCCACCGCGCCGTCCGCGCCTGGGCGAAGGAGGACGGCGACTGGAAGCACACCTTTGAACGCATCCGGCAGACATACGGCTATTCCGTTTACGGCGGCAACTGCCACGTGCTTCCGAACCACGCCGTGATGGTCATGAGTTGGGCTTACGGGGGGAGCGATTTCTTCCGCTGCATGTGCATTGTCAATACCGCTGGATGGGACACGGACTGCAATTCGGGGAACGTAGGGAGCGTGGCGGCGCTTGCCGCGGGGCTGGAGAGAATCTGCGAATCGTATGATTTCCGTTCTCCTTTTGCGGACCGTCTTCTGGTGACGTCGGGGGAGGGGACGCTCGGTACCTCGGATTTCCTTCAGCATGCACTCCGGATTGCTGCGATCGGGCGCAGGGTGATGAAGGCTCCGCCGCTTCCCGCTCCGAAGGGGGGAGCCCGCCATCACTTTGAGATGCCGGGGGCTCTGCACGGATATATGGCGGACAGAAACAGAAACGGGGGGATGATTCTTTCCCATGTGACTGTGCCGGAGGAGTTTGCTTTCCGAGGCCGCTTCGGGGTGTCGATGCGTTTCCGCTCCGGCGGACGCGTCTGGACTCCCGTTTACGGCGGCAGAGACTGCCATGGATTCGTGGGGACTCCGTTCCTGTACGGGGGAATGACTCTGACTGCGGAAGGGAGGACTCTTTCCGCCGCTCCGGGGACGACTCTGGCCTTCGTCGTCGAAACGGCGGCTGAGGCGGGGGGGGAGAAGACGCTCTTCCGCTCTCCGGCTCTGGCGCTGGAAGCGGGAAGACCCTTCCGTCTGGAATGGCAGATCGGGGAAACGCCTTCAAAGAACGTCATCACGGCGTTCGGCTTCGAGACTGCCGGAGGTCCGGGTGAACTCCTGCTGGACTGGGTCGACTGGGGCGGCGAAGCCCGTGTCGAGCCCGGGGAACAGGGAATCGCCTTCCGTTCCCCGAAGGAGCCTTTCGGATGGATTTCCAATCTGGATACGGTCCGCGGAGCGTTTTCAGACGATTCTGAAAACATCACTCATTTCGGGAAAAACGAGGGCATGGGCATTCTGATCACGGGCAACCGCGACTGGAAGTCCGCTGAAGTCCACACCCGTTTCAAAATCCACGCTGCGGACGCATCAGGCGTCGTTCTCTGCTATCAGGGGCTTCAACGCTTTTATGCGCTGCTTTTTGAAAGGGAAACTCTTTCCGTCGTCCGCTTTTTCTATGGACGCAAGACACTCGGGCAGATCCCTTTCCGGATGGAGGAGGACCGTGTCTTCGATCTCTTCTGCTCTGTCCGCGCCGGACTCCTTTCCGTTTCCGTGGACGGAAAAACACTCCTTTCCGTTTCCGATCCCGATTCCGCACTCGATTCCGGCGGAGCCGGATTCTGTGTGGAAAATGGCCTTGCGGGATTCCGTCTGCCGCGCATTTCCGGAATCCTGGAGAGATGAGTTTTTCCCCTCTCAGTGAGGAGGATCTACAGAGGACTGAAAAAAGAAAAACGGCCTTCCCGCTGCTTTCCGCGGGAGGGCCGTTCATTTTTTGCCGGATGATGAGACAGGCTTCGGAAGAGAAGATGCCTTCTTCAGAACCAGGGGTGTCTCCCGATGATGTAGGTGGATTCAAATTCCTCGTCGCTCTTTGTCAGATACAGGATTCCTTCCACCAGTCCGATGATGGATGTGATGAAACTCAGCGCCCCGCAGGAAATCAGAGTGACCAGCAGGAGGATGATTCCCTCCTTGTTGTAGCCGAGATAAAACTTGTGAATTCCGAGCGATCCCAAGAGAATGGCGAGAATTCCGGCGACGACTTTTTTGCTCCCTGCATCGGATGACATGTTTTTTTCACTCCTTTTTTTGTTTTTTATCTCATCAGGCGGAAAAAAAGGAAGAGAGTCTGCCGCATTATCGCAGTTGCGCGCGCACACACACGTTCTCTCTCTTTTTTTCCGCGCCTTCTCTGTTCAGGTTGCTGATGTTTTATTCCTGATTCTGATCTCTTTCTGATCTTTCAGACGGAGCCCCGTCTGTCATGATTCCCTTTGCGGGGAGAGGCTTGCGAATATTATAGGGAACCTCTATCAATGCTTTTTTTGACAGAAATCTCGTTTGTTTCTATTTGAA
>CAJMAW010000103.1 GCA_905211485.1 uncultured Lentisphaeria bacterium
GAGGCCGCGGGCGCGGACTATATCAACCTGGGCCCCCTCTTCCCGACGGGAACCAAACAAACCCCGGTCCGCCCGCTCGGAACAGACATCCTCCTCAAGACCGCGCCTCTTCTGCATATTCCTTTCAGCGTCATGGGGGGAATCAAGAAACATCACATTCCTTCCCTTCTGGAGAGCGGCGCCCGCCTGATCGCGATGGTCACTGAAATCACCGCCGCACCCGATATCGGGGAAAGAACCCGCGATCTGCGTTCTCTCTGGATCCGTCAATCCGTTCTTCCGTCTCCGCCGCCATCATCCTCTCCCTTGTCAGAGTAAGCGCAGAAGAGACAAGGTGAAGCGAAAAATGGGAGAAACGAAAAACAGGGGGAATCTGCCGCAGAATCCGGAAAACATCGGATGCACGGAGAGATGCCGGGAATAGCGCAAAGGCTCAAAACGAAGGAATTCAGCTGAGGAAGAGGAGGAAAAAGCTGAGTGAAAAGAAGTGTCCTTGAACTCGGGAATTCTCAAAAAATCAGGTCCATGATATCTGATATCCAGGATGCTCCGCTGAAGGCCGGGGGATCTCTTTTTTTCCCGCCTTCAGGATTCAGCCTTCAGGATTCAGCCTTCTGCTTTTCTTCTTTTCTTCGCCCTTCGTCGGCCGCCCCGCCGCTTTGGCGAAACAACGTGCGGTAACGGGGAAAAGGAGACAAATCGGAGAGGCCCCGCGCAGAGGCCCCCGCATCCGCGGGCGGCGGCACGCGAAGATGTTGGAAGCATGACGATCCCCGGACCGTCGTCATGCCATCATCAGGAGGAAGGAGAAGATCCTTCCGAAGCTTTTGCCTGATTCCAGAGATTGTCCATTTCCTCAAGGGAGGCTTCCTCAAGAGAACGCCCTGATTTCTTCAATGCGTCCTCGATGAATCGGAAACGGCGTTCAAATTTTGCGCTGGCTTCTGCAAGCAGGAGTTCGCCGGAAGCGCGTCTGCGGAAACGGGTCAGATTGCAGACGGCGAAGAGGAGGTCTCCGATTTCCTCGTCGATGCGTTCCTGGGACTGTTGTTCCGCATAGGCGGCGCGGAGTTCCGCGAGTTCCTCTTCGATTTTTCCGAGAATCTGCTCTTCCCTGCTCCAGTCGAAGCCGAACTTTGCGGCCTTGCGCTGAAGTTTCTCCGCCTGGAGGAGTGCGGGGCAATGTCTGGGAACGCCGTCGAGGACCGAACGGCGCACGGCTCCTTTTTCGGCCTGTTTGACCTTTTCCCAGAGTCCCACGACCTCCTCTGAAGCAGAAACACGGTCCGAACCGAACACATGAGGATGACGACGGATCATTTTTTCCGCCACGCCCGATGCCACATTGTCCAAGGTAAAGGCAGCGCGCTCCTCCGCCATGACGGAATTCAGGACCACGTGCATGAGAATATCCCCGAGTTCCTCGCACATGCCTGCGTCATCGTCTTCCGACACGGCATCCAGGAATTCGGCGCACTCCTCCATCAGACAGGGCATCAGGGAGCGATGCGTCTGCTCCCGGTCCCATGGACAGCCATCCGGAGAGCGGAGACGTTTCATAATCTCCTCCAGGCGTCTCACCGGATCCTTCATTTCCTTCATCAGGTCCAACCCTCACTTTCCTCCGCTGCCGATTCTGAATCAAGCAGTGTCTGTGTATCTTGCCTATAATCTATGTTCCGTTCTGCTGCCAAATGGCATGCGTCGCGTATCATTATGATATGCATTGAATATTCCGCCGCATACGGAAGACGGGGTCCCCTGCGGCGCTTCCGGCTTCTCAGAGGAGACGACGGGACTTCCTGATTTTCAGGTGTAAATCACCGTCACGCCGTCCGATCCCGGAGCGCCGACATCTTCTCCCGGGAAATATTCCCGGCAGGGCAGACGCCCCGACTTCAAACCTCCCCGGATTCTGGAACGCAATACCCCGTTCCCGTTTCCGTGAACAGCCAGAATCCGGCATCGGGGATGATCGCAAAGCATCCTGCGCATGAGTTCCATGGCTTCCTCCGCATACATTCCGTGGAGATCGACGGTGAAGTCGTAAGGAGAATTCCCGGAGGCGGCAGAAGGAGAGCGCCTTCTTCCGGAAGAAGGGCGGCTGCGCGAAGATGTTTCCCTGTCCGCATATTTTGTCATGATGATCCCGGAGCTGTCTGTCTGTTTCAAAATCCGTCATTCCGGGAATATTTCCCCGTTTTGATGATTTTGCGAACAGGGGATTCCATTTTTCGGGTATTTTTTTGATTTCCGGCTTGTATTTCCGGAAAATTCATGTATTTTAAAGGGCATGATGAGAGTTGCGGGGGCGTAGCTCAACTGGTTAGAGTGCCACCCTGTCACGGTGGATGTTGCGGGTTCGAGTCCCGTCGCTCCCGCCAGTTTCCCGATGATCCGGGGACTGGCATTTCTCCTGCAGATCTCCCTCCTGATTGCCGGATGCGTCCTTTCTTCATGTATTCTCCATGCAGTATGCAATGGTCTGTTGTTTTGAATGTTCAGATTCCGGAGAGAAGGAGAAGCTTGTCAGGGAGAAGGTAATGATGTCCATGGAACAGGTTCTCAATCATTTTGTCGGTTATCTTTCTCTGGAGCGGGGACTCGGGGAGAATTCCGTTCATGCCTACCGTTCGGATCTTCAGGATTTTCTGGATTTTCTGAGAGAGCTTTCCATACCCGGATTCGGAAAGGTGGACCGTTCCATGATCGTGGATTATCTGGGAAGCTGCAAAGACCGGGGGCTTGAACCGGCCAGCATTGCAAGACGTCTGGTGGCGATCAAGGTCTTCTTCCGCTATCTCTTTCAGGAGCGGATCGTGCCTGCAGACATCACGGACGTGATGGATTCCCCCAAACTCTGGCGGATTCTTCCCGATTTCATGACTCCGCGCGAAGTGGAAGCCCTGCTCAATGTCTTTCCCCAGAACGGCAAAGACCCGCTGGCTCTCCGGAACAGATGCATCCTGGAAATGCTGTATGCCTGCGGACTGCGCGTCTCGGAAGCGGCGACACTCAGACTCGGATCCGTAAATTTCGACGACGCCATCGTCCGCGTCCTCGGCAAAGGTTCCAAGGAACGGATCGTGCCGATCGGGAAAATCGCGCGGAAACTCCTGGAAAAGTATCTCGCCTCTGCAAGACCCCTTCTCCTGAAAAATCCGAACGAGACGAGACTCTTTCTTTCTCATCGCGGAAAACCTCTTGACCGGGAAAGAATCTGGGCCATCGTGAAGGAAGCCGCTCTGAAAGCGGGCATCACCAAAAACATTCATCCACACACCCTGCGCCATTCCTTCGCAAGCCACCTCCTCGAAAACGGCGCGGACCTGAGAATCATTCAGGAAATGCTCGGACACGCCGATATCAGCACCACTCAGATCTATACGCATATCGACAGCCAGAAACTTCTGACCGTCCACCGCAAATTCCATCCCAGAGCCTGAAAAAACGGAGGGCAGACGCGCGCGTCCGGAAAAAGCTCCGCAGCGCAACAGATACCGATATCCATCCCGGGTGATGAGAGCCCTGCCGCCGTCAACACGGCCTTCCCTGGAGAAATGATTCAGATGAAAAATAAGGAAACAGACATTAGCGATGAACAGTCACCACAGTCAGGACAGCAGTCAGAACAGCAATAACGGCAATCAAAACAGCAGCCTAGACGGCGTCAACTGGAAGAAGTATGTTCTCAGGAAACTTCTTGTCTGCATACCGCTCTGCCTTCTGATCCTTCTGATGTATCATGTTTCGGGAAAAGGAAGAAAATACAACGGGAACGCTCCTCTTTTCGGGCAGCGCTGCATCTTCGGGATCATGAGCACCGTGGCGTCCATACAGCTTTACGGGCCGGACAGGGAAACGTTTCAGGAGGGATTCGAGGAAGTGCAGACAAGTTTTCAGTCCGTGGAAAAACTCTGCAACATTTTTCAGGCCGGGAGCGAGCTTTCCCGTCTGAATGCGACGGCGTTTGAAAATCCCTTCCCCTGCAGCGGCCCGTTATGGGAGCTTCTCTGCGAGGCACGGCACTATTATGAGATTTCCGAAGGCGCCTTTGACGTCACGATCACCCCACTGATGCAGCTCTGGGGCTTTCACCGGAAACGCGGCTCCCTGCCCTCGGAAGCGGAAATCGCGGACGCCCTGAGCCGGACCGGACTCGACAAAGTAATCTTCGACGACAACGCCCATACCGTCCGCTTCCGGGTCGAAGGCATGAGCATTGATCTCGGAGGCATCGCAAAGGGATGGGCTCTTGACAAAGCCGCGGACGAGCTGAAAAAACAGGGCCTGGATTCGGGCTTTCTGGATCTCGGAGGCAATGTACTTTGTCTGGACGCCCCTCCTCCTGGCAGGAACACCTACCGGGTGGGAATCCGGGACCCTTTCCGGAAAGAAACATCCTTCGCTTCCGCGGAACTGCTTTCCGAAGCGGTCGCCACCAGTGGAAACTATGAACGTTATGTGGTGATCGACGGAAAACACTGCACGCATATCATGAATCCGAAAACAGGAAAACCGGTTGAAAACATGATTTCCGTTTCCGTCATTGCGCCGGACGGAGTTTCCGCTGACGCTCTTTCCACGGCGGTCTTCGTCAACGGCATTCCCTTTGCCGAACGCATGATGGAACGTTTTCCGCAGCTCCGGATCCTGATCCTTTCCCGCGATCCGGAGCAGCCGGAAAAACTGCTCCTGAAATCCTTCGGCTCCGGATGGAGAATCGACCGGATGCCGGAAGTACCGGAAGGAGTGGAAGGACTGGAAGGAAATGCGGAATCCGGGACATCCGCCCGGAAATCCGGAGAGGCTTCGGAAATTCCTCCGTCGGCGGACCACCCGGGCAGATGATCCGCAGAGGGAAAGCTTCCTGAACTGCTTTCTTCCGGAGAAGAAACTCCGGCTGGGAGCGCAAAATGGAAAAAAAATGCCCGGAATATCTTGACAATGCCCTTTCCAATGCTATGTTAAGGACTCTGTCGGGCATCCGGCATGTGCACCCATAGCTCAATTGGATAGAGCGTCTGACTACGGATCAGAAGGCTTGGGGTTCAAATCCCTATGGGTGCGCCATTTTTTTCCTGTCGAACTGAAGGACCGTTCCTTTTCTCTGCCGTCAAGACCTGCAGGCGCAAGTCCGGGGTAAAGACATGGGAAGGAAGCGTTTTTCCCGGTCTCCTTTTTCTCCGGGGGGAGGAGATGGCGGAGTGTATTTTTTATGATGCTATGGGGTTCTTTTCTTTCTCTTTCTTCTTCTTTCCGCCTTGTTCCGCCTCTTTTTTTCCTTTTTTTCCAGAGCCATTGTATTTTTTCCCGGGGAATCCGCGATGTCGGCGGAAGGTCCTCCTGTTTTTTTTCTCCGCATGGCAAACGAATCGGCAGCTCCGCTCCCTGCGGGGAGGTGTGAAACAACGAAAGAAAAAACAGAGGTGGAAAACAGGATCGGGAGGAAGGGGCTTTTTTCAGGAAAAAATTGTTTTCCCGCTTGAAAATAACGAAGGCGGATATATACTAAAGGGTCCTTAGAACAGGGGCGTATAGCTCAGTTGGTTAGAGCGCCACGTTGACATCGTGGAGGTCGTAGATTCGAGTTCTACTACGCCCACCATTCTTTATTATTACTCATAATCAATATCAATTCCATTTTGAATTTGATGTGATTTCCCGACTGTTCGACCCATTCGAGAACGTCAACGGTCGACAATATCAAATTCCGTTTTGCGGAAAAATCCGTCTGCCCGGACACACGCAGCTCCTCGCGACCACTCTCCGGCGGCGACACACACTTTCAGGAAGCCGCGCCCCCGATTTTAATGACGAGATTTTCAAGCGCGATACGCTGATCCCCCCCTGTCACCATGATCCGGCTGGCTTCAAAAATGGCGCGGAAGGCTTCCGCCAGCTCCCTGTCGCTGAAGCGGACCGCATTTTCCCATGTTTTGAAGGCCTTGAAAGGATGCATGGCGAAAAAAGGATCACCCGGATGATTGGCTTTTTCCGTATCGAAGAGGCGATAGAAGAAGTCCGCCGACGCGTTCCGCGGGATCTGGAAACGACGCCCGATGCACTTGAGCCCGATCACCCGCTTGAATTCGGAATTCACCGCGGAAACAATTGCCAGAGGGCCGGAAGCCGAACCGCGTTCTTCCAAGGTTTCGATCAGTCCCGGGATGAGGGAAAGAGCCTTGGCCGCATTCCGCTCCGCAAGCGCTCCGGAAAATTCCCAGGACAATGTCTCGACATTCCGGCTGCAGACTTCCAGACAGTCATCCACATGAATCACAGGCTCGTTGCCCGCATAGGCGACCAGTTTGTCAATTTCATTTTTCAGCGTGGCCGTATCCGAACCGATGGTCTCCGCTATGAAGGAGGCGGCGGCATCATCCATGCTTTTCCCGGCGCTCATGGCCATTTCCCGGATCTTCCGCATCAGGAGTGCCGTATAACCGCGGGCTTTCGGGTCGGCTTTGTCAAACCACTGGAGAGTCCCGCCGGAGGCGGCAATGGCCTTTTCACAAAGTTTGAAAAAGGCTTTGCGCCGGTCAAGTCCGGGTCCGTCTATCAGCAGGGTGATGTCCGGCGGAATCCCCGCTTTCAGATACTCGGAAAGACGCTCGAGACGGGAGACTTTCTTCTTCGACGACGCTTCCGAAACAGCTTCCTCAAAATAATTGAAGTGCTTCAGCCACACCGTCTTCTCCGGGGAAAGAAAGGACGGCGTGTTCAGCGAGTCCATCAGGCGGTCCAGAATGTCGGGATATTTCTCATTCTCGGAATCGCCGCGGATAATTTCCAGATCCGGGTTATCCTCCGGAATTTCCCCGCAGAGTCCGCGAATGAATTCATTCGCACATTCCTTCACGGCAAATTCATCATTGCCTGAAATCAGATGAAACGCTCCCATAATGATGATGCCTCCGGCATGCGCCGCTCCAAGTAAAAGTTTTTCTCAGCACACGGGAGTTTTCCGTTCCTCCCGGGGAATCTGCCTGAAAAAACTGTTTGTACAAAAAAATCTCCCGCATTTTCCCTGAAAGGAAAAAACAGTACGGAAACGGAAAAGGAAAAGAGAGGGGAAAAGACCCGTGCATCCCCCGCAACAGTGAGTGAAAGACACACAGAAAGGGAATATTCCTTATCCTTCCCGCATTCTTTTTTCTTTTCTCGTTTTCTCCGCGTCTTTCCCCGGATGAAACACTTTTGCCAGACAATCCGCCCCCCTGGAATGAATCCCCCCCTATCATTCTTCCAGAGGGATCGGCATGCCCGGTCCTTCTTCTTCTTTTTTTCTTTTCCATCCCTTTGGCCAGTACGCGGGACGGCAATGCGCCTGCTAGCGAGCAGCGGAAGCGGCTTTACGCCACGCTTCGATCAGCTTTTCCGCAGTGGCGCGCTCAAAAGGATTGGAACGCGGCTCTGTTTCATAACCGCCGCGCCCGTAGTTCCAGCGGTTGGGGATGTAGCCGCCTCCGAGACGGACATGCCCGGTTCCGTTTCCATGGGAAAGCACCAGGCAGAGTTTGTCCGGGAAAATCTTTCTGCGGATCTCAAGCCCGATCTCCACAAACGGTTCACTGGGCAGACTCACAAGGACGACCGGCCCCATTTCCAGCCCCGTAAGACGGAAACGCCGCATGTCCCTGTCCTTGGCAATCCCGAGAAGCGAAGAAGCGAAATACTTGAGGGCGATGGGGGAACGTTTCGCCAGGTCCTCGCTCGTCAGAGAAATTTTGGATCCCACCGCATCCGGCACATCGGCATATTTTTCCAGAGTTTTCTCTGCGGCGCGGATTTCTCTTTCCGAAATGTCGGCACCGCCGACTTCCGCGGAGGCGAAGAGATTCTTCATGGTGAAATCTCCCACCGGACGCAGATTTTCCAAAGCCCGGGAGACGGTCTGGGCATAACCGATCCCGATGCGTTCAGCCTCGGCGTAACAGGTCTGGTCGCGATCCGTGGAAACATCGAAATGATTGATGTTCCCGGCACATCCGATCAGAGGAAAGACCATGGAGGAGGCACCGAGCTGCTTTTCCAGGGTACGGCGCATGAATCCGGCCCAGTCGGCGGAAACTTCCGTTCCACCGATCGTGTCGGTATGGTTGACAATGTTTGCGAGGAGGACCTGCACTTTGCCGTCGCGGAGAATCGCAACGAGCGGGATTTCACAATCTGTCTCTCCCTCCGGCCGGTAGATCTGCGGATTGAGTTTTCCCGGATTGGTCAGGACGCTTCCATCCTTCATCCAGTAACGGCGGTTGAAGCAGAAGCGCCGATCTTCCGTGAGGGTGTATGCGAGTTCTCCTTCACGGAGATTCGATGCCGCCTCGTGAATGACTTCCGACGCCTTTTCCACCAGAAAATCAAAATAGGCCGAGGCATCCACGGGACAGGAGGGACGGAAATCCGGCCCGGTATGGGTATGGGTCGCCGTCATCAGGATATTCTCCTCCCCGAATTCCGTCAGATCCGCGATGGCCTTCCGGAGTTCGACATACAGAAGCTCCGAAACGGTAATCAGATCAAACTGCAGAAGCAGGAAGGCGGCTCCGTCCTTTTTCAGCACGAGGGCGCGGACTTCGAGATCGTCCAGGACTCCCGTGGTCATGCGAACGTTGAAATATCCGGCAAGGGATACCGGCATGGTGGGGGTGATGACTCCGTGCGCGGTTCCGAACAACAGTTTTCCGTCACTCATTTTCCGGGTTCTCCTTTTCTGAACTAGCCTGAGACGGGAATTTCACATGCGTTTCCACTTTTCATCAATTCCGGAAACCTTCCAGTAGGCTTCAGCCATATAGATGGCATCGAGAATGGTGCAGCGCATCATGGCTTCGATCACGGGATAGATTCTGGGCAGGAGAGTCGGGTCGCGCCGTGTAATCGGGGAGAGGACGGTGTTCTCCTGTTTGACCATGTCCACGGTGGCCTGGGGGACGGACACGGTGGGAGTCGGTTTCACGGCACAGCGGATGCGGATTTCCTCCCAGGTGGAGATCCCTCCGAGAATTCCGCCGGCGTTGTTGGTCTTGAAGCGGACTCTGCCGTCGGCATCCAGATAAGCTTCATCGTTGCTCTGGCTTCCGAGCATCCGCGCGGCCTCGAAGCCGGCGCCGAATTCGATTCCCTTTATGGCTCCGATGGAACAGACAGCATGGGCGATCATGGCGTTGAGCTTGTCGAATACGGGTTCCCCCAGTCCGGCGGGCACGCCTTTGGCGATGCATTCAATGACGCCGCCGGAGGTTTCGCCCATTCCCTTGATCCGGAGCACATCCTTGCGCATTTCCTCGCCGAGTTCCAGATCGGGGCAGTTGATTTCATTCTTCCGGTAGTTGGCCTTCGCGGTCTCGTAGCTGACGGGTTCCCTCACCCGGATGCCGTTCGATTCGATGGTATAGGCGATCACATCAATTCCCATCTTGTCGAGAATGGCTTTGGCGACGGCTCCGCCTGCGACGCGGCTGGCGGTTTCGCGTCCGCTGGCGCGTCCGGCACCGACCCAGTCTCCATACTCGCCGTATTTTTTGAAAAATCCGTATTCCGCGTGTCCGGGCCGGATCTGGTCCTTGTATTCGCGGTACTGCTCAATGTGAACATCCTGAATGTCATTGTTCGGGATGACCATTCCGACGGGTGCGCCTGTGGTGAGGTCGTTTTCCATCACGCCGGAGAAAATATAGACCCTGTCTTTTTCCTTCCGCGGGGAATCGAGCGGGGTCTGCCCCGGTTTGCGTTTATCGAGCTCCGCCTGGATCATTTCAGCGGTGATTCTGATTCCCGGGGGGACGCCGTCCACGATGGTTAGAAGACCGCCGTACAGTTCTGCAGGAATAGGAAGGTTTTTGCGGAAACCGCCCGCATAGGATTCTCCGGAGCAGGTGATCCGGAAAAGACGACCGAAGGTATTTCCGAACATATTCTCAGCCTTTCTTGTTTTTTGCCTCTGTGTTGTATGGAAACAAAATCCTCCTCCCCGGCAAGGGGGGGAAAGGTCATGAATTATTTGTTTTCCAGTTTTGTTTTAGAGTTTCATAGTTTTTCTGCTCATTAAGATAGCACTTCCGCGCGGGAAAATCCACTCTTGAAACAACTCTTTTTCTGTGGATTCAGCTTCCCGTTCCGCTCCAGGAATACAGGAAGACGGCACAGAGCATCAGGAATGACGCGCAGACGCGGCGGATCCAGGCGCCCTTCCCCGCAGGCGGTTCCAGACGAAGAAAACCCGCCTTCATCAGAAGAATGCCCAGGAGGACAGAAATCACACATCGTGTCGCCTGAATCACATTTCCGAACACCACATTCAGTGTTGCGAAGCATGCAAAAAGAAAAATCATGGCAAGGAACCATGCCAGAGCGTATGGGACTGAATCCCGGAAAAGTCTCACGCTTTTTCTGACTTTCCTCAACATCAGCACGGGAAGTGAGCAGATTCCGAGTACGCAGTAGATCAGTGCGGTCATTCCCAGCGAATCCATGAGCAGGGAAGGTCCGTGAGCCGAAAGCACCATTTTTGTGACGAAAATATCGCTGATGGAATAGAGCAGCAGGGTCAGCAGAAGCCAGATCCCCGCGCGCGGCGAGATACGCCCTCCGCTCCAGTTCATTCCCATTCCCGCGAAGGAGCTCAGGAAGACGGCGCACCACTGCAGTGCATTCAATCCGCGGTGTTCCAGAAGGATATAGATCAGTGCCAGAATGATGATTTTCAATCCCAGAAGTGAAGAGAGGCGTGAAGCTTCCAGTTCACGGAGTGTTTTGAAAAAACAATACTGGGAAGCTGTCCCGCTCAGGAGCCAACCGCAGAAGAGGCAGAGGAATTCTTTCTGGAGGGGGAAAATTCCCCATGGCATTGCCAGCGGGAGAAGGAGGAGTCCGGCGAGTCCCATAGCGATCTGGGAATAGATCACCAGTTCCAGTGTTCCGTGATGTTTCAGGATAAACCAGCGTGAGAACACATAGGAGGACGATTGCAGAGCGGCGGCAACGAATCCTGAGAGAATTCCAAATATCATTTTCAATATGCTCCTGAAATCAAAAGCGGGTTAATACAGTAGCACGTCTTTTTTATTTTGCCACCGGGATTTTTTTGCTGTTCTGTTCCTGTGGCTGGATGAAAATCCATCATCATTCAGAATGAGAACAGAAAAAAAATACGGCAGGCAACGCCTGCCGGGTGCAGGAGATGCAATCCTGCCGAGGAGTATGAGGGCGAGGAGCCC
>CAJMAW010000104.1 GCA_905211485.1 uncultured Lentisphaeria bacterium
ACGCCCATGTCCTGCATTTCGGGCACGAAGGGGGCAAGGCACGCGTCCTTCAAGCTCAGCGGGTGAGCGTTTGCCTTGCCGGAAAAACCATAGGGAAGCCGACAGGGCTGGGCGCAGGCGCCGCGGTTGCCGCTGCGCCGCCCGATGACGGCAGACATCTCGCACTGGCCGCTGTAGCACATGCACAGCGCGCCGTGGACGAACGTTTCGATCTCGATGGGGCTTTTTTGGCAGATTTCGGCGATCTCCCCGCGCGAAAGCTCGCGCGCGAGCACCGCGCGCGTCATGCCGAGCCTTGCCGCTTCCTGAACGCCCGAGAGCGTGTGCAGGCTCATCTGCGTCGAGGCGTGCAGCGGCACGTCGGGAATTATTTTTTGCAGCGTTGCCAGAACGCCCCAATCCTGCACCAGGATCGCGTCCACGCCGCACTCCGACGCGGTGCGCGCCTCCGCGGCAAGCGCGGGGAGCTCGCGGTCGGTGACGAGCGTGTTGAGCGTCAGATAGACCTTCACGCCCCGCAAATGGCAATAAGAGACCGCCGCGCGGAATTCCTCGTCAGAGAAGTTCCTCGCGCTGCGGCGCGCGTTGAACGCGCCAAAGCCCATATACACGGCGTCTGCGCCGCTCTGTACGGCGGCAACAAGCGCCTCCTGCCCGCCCGCGGGCGCTAACAGCTCCGTCGTCAAGGGTTTACTTTTTCTGCTGCTGGAGCTTGAAGATCTCGCGCTTGAGCTCGCTGACCTCATTCTTGGCCTGGCTCGCCTCGTCAAGGTACTGCTTGACCTGACGGCGCAGCGCGTCGCCGGCCTCGCGCTCTTTGAAGAGCTCGTCGGTGATGTTCACGGCGGTCAGCACGGCGGCGTCCGTGCGGCCGACCTTGGCAGCGTCGAGCAGCTCGCTCATTTTGTCGTTGACGTAGGAGCCGACCTTCTGCATATAGGAGGGGGCTTCCTCGGCGACAAAGGTGTATTCCTCGTCGCAGATGGAGATCGTGATGCGGTTTTCCATGATTTGTGTGCTCCTTTCTATTTCGGCGTTGCACAAAAAAGGGCAAATTCCACCCATATAATCTCTAACAGTATAACACGGGAGTGAAAATGTGAAAAGGGGGAAGCAAAAAATTTCATGTTTACGAACGGGAAAATTTCATGTAGAATAATGGAATCGAAAATGGACGAAAGGAGGCGGGGAACATGGCAGACTATGTGCTGCATTTGAGCACCGAGGAGAACATCACGCTCTCATCGGCGACGGTCAAGCGATTGATCGCGGGTGGCAGCGGCGACGCGGCGCTGCTGTACCTCGCCATCCTGCATGCGCGCGGCGCGGCGGATTCCGGCAAGCAGTAGACCCGAGATCCTGCCCTGATGATGAAGAGGGGCGGCCCATTCCAGAAAACCGGCATGGCAGATTTTCAGATAACCATCCGGATACTGCCAGTTTTTGTCCCTGGAGTCGCGATTGTCGAAGTTGATGCATTTTTTTTCATATTCGGACTTGACCCGTACGCATTGGGGTTCGACATGAATGAATCTCTGCGGAAGCGACAGCGCAAGAAGATTGTCCCACGCATACACCGTCACATGCGTGTTCGACCACTGTTCAAAGCATTGGATTGCATTTTCTGGAATATTCAGAAGACTCATGTCAATTCTCCGGGAAAAGAGTGGCGCCGGATATGTCCACCTCTCTTTAATCATAGCCCTGAACAGCTGTTTTTGCAAATAAAACAGCAGATCCGTACCATTTCTTTTTTCATTTTTTATGTGTACTGTATAATAAAGAGATGAAGAACGGCGGCAGACTCCCATGGAGGGATTCCGCCGCAGATCGGAACAGTCAGAAACTGCAAAGGTGTTGTGGCAATGGAAAAAGTTCGGCTTCAGATGGACATGGAAATTCCGGTGATCGCGGAAGCGGATGTACTGGTTGTGGGCGGCGGCCCGGGAGGACTGGGGGCTTCCGTCATGGCCGCCCGTGCGGGTGCGTCCGTGATTCTGGCGGAACGCTGCGGAATTCTCGGGGGAATGGCTTCCCAGGGGGAAGTGACTCCTTTCATGGCGAATCATTACACCGTGGAGAAGAAGGAAGGGGAAGAAGTTTCCACTTATACCCTTGACAAACCAATCTATCCGGAATGGGTGGCGAAGATGGCTTCCTATCTGCCCGGAAACCTGCGCCGGGAATGCGAGGCGGACACGGAAGTGGCAAAATGGAGTTCGCGCATCCTTTCCAAGGACATTGCCCCGATGGCGATGGAGGATCTCTGCCTGGAGGCCGGGGTCCGGATCCTGTATCACCACAATCTTGCCGGCGTGCATCTGGAGAACGGGAAGATTGCCTGGGTTTATTTCACTTCCAAATCCGGCTTTGTGGCGATCCGTGCGAAAAATTATGTGGACTGCACCGGTGACGGCGATCTTGCCGTGATGGCGGGCTGTCCGTTTGAATTCGGCGGACCCAGCGGGAATTGTCAGCCGATGACCCTGTGTTTCAAACTGGACCATGTTGACCGGAAGAGAGTTCCGAAGAATCTGAGCGAACTGTACAATCAGGCAAAGGCGGCAGGAAAACTGGATTGCCCCAGGGAGAATGTGCTTTACTTCTCTTATTTCGATGAGGATGTGATTCATTTCAATACAACGCGCGTGATCCGGAAGTCGGGTGTGGACGGTCTGGAGCTTTCGGAGGCGGAGCTGGAAGGGCATCGTCAGTTCAAGGAATTTTTCCGCTGGCTGCGTTCGGAGGTCCCTGGATTTGAGAATGCGCAGATCCGTTCCATCGCTTCTCACATCGGAGTCCGTGAAAGCCGCCGGATCCTGGGGCTGCATTATCTCCGGCGGGAGGATTTCCGGAACCGGGCAAAGTTTGCGGATGCCATTGCCCGCTGCAATTATCCGATTGACATTCACAATCCGGACGGAACCGGAACCGAACATGAATTCATTCCGTCCAGTGATTATTATGAAATCCCTTACGGCTGCATCATTCCGAGGGGAATTTCAAATTTGGCTGTGGGCGGACGTCCCATTTCAGTGGATCATGCGGTTCATGCCAGTTCCCGGGTGATGCCTCCGGCGTGTTCTGTGGGACAGGCCGCGGGCGTGGCGGCGGCGATGTCTTCGGCGTCCGGGGTTGCGCTTCCGGAACTGGACGGGAAACTTGTCCGGGCCAAACTGGTGGAAATGGGCGCTTTCCTGAACTGATCCGGCGAAAGACTGTTTTTTTTGAATCTTTCCGGGGAGGGATTCCTGTTTGATCGGGAATCCCTCTTTTTTTGCAGAGAGAGGGGGGTGCTGCTGTTGCTCCGGGCAATATATACAGAGAGGCAGACACAAAAGACTTGAGGTTCTTGTGATTTTTTCAAATGGAATCAGGGGAAAAAAGGAGCTTTTTCCAGGATTGTAAAGAATGACTTTTTTACTGTATAAACATACGATTTCAGTTGAAAAGAGAAACGCCGCCCTCCAGAGTACAGGACAATAAGTCCCCGCGACACCAAAACCTTTTGGAAAGGAAAAACGTGTTATGAGTCACAAAGTGATGCACGCCCTGCCTTTAACGCTTCTGGCGCTGTTTCCGTTCGTGGCCGGCGCCCAGGTTGAGAAACTCACCCAGGACGATCTGACCAGTTTCCGGCTCCAGCTGCCGGATGCAATTCAATCTGTGCCCTATGCCTTGAAAGTCTATCTTTCAGGTCTGCAGGGGAAAGATACTCCGGAAGACAGCAAGGCCATTGCCAATGGGGTCCGTGTAGCCAATGACTTGAAAACGCTTTCGAGTCCGCCGTCAACGCTTCTTCATTACGCGGTTCCGCCTATGAGCGAACTGCAGCGCCTTCCTGACGCATATCCGCTTGACGGGCAGGCCGGCGCCCCTGTCCGGATCATTGCCGCGAAAGACGAATATGAACCCGGCTCCTTTGTCCTCTACCCGTTTTCCAATCTGGGGAAGGTGACGCTGACTCTTTCTCCCTTCAAGAATGCGGAAGGGAAGGTTTTCCCTGCTGGGAATCTGGACCTGAAAGTCATCAAAGTCTGGTATCAGAACGGCAACGGCTGGTACAGCTATTTCGGAGACACCGGACTCAAGCTGACTCCCGAACTTCTTCTGAACGATGAAGACCTCATCCGCGTCGATACTGATGAAAAAGCGAATTATGCGCGCGAAAAGAACGGGAATTCCGTGAAATACCGCTGGATCACCCCGTATCTGGAACTGGATTCGCGCTATGATGAACATTACCGCCGCTATGGGATCTTCAGCCCGATGAAGAAATCCTTTGCGGATGCGGACACTCTTCAGCCGGTCACGCTGAATGCCGGGGAATTCAAGCAGTTTTTCCTGACCGCGCACGTGCCGGCGGATGCCGTTCCGGGGACCTATCAGGGAGAAGTTGTTTTGAGTCAGGGGAAACGTGAAATCGGGAAGATCCCCGTTATCCTGAAAGTTCTTCCGTTCACTCTTCCTTCGCCCAAGTCCTATTTTGACCTTGAAAAAGATTACCTGACCGCTTCCTACAGCTATATCAGTTTCGACCTGATCATGGCTGAAAACGGCGGAGACCGTGAACTTGCCGAAAAACAGTATCTCGAAGTCATGAAGAATCAAAAGGCGCACAACCAGCTGATCCACTGGCTCCGCGGCGATATCGGCCCCGAATTGAAACTGCAGATCGATCTTCTGAAACAGGCGGGAATGATGACCGATCCCCTGCTGGGCAGCGGAGTTCGGGATGGAAACGTCTACGAACTGGAAAACGGTGCGATTGTACGGCGTGACTGGTTTAAGAAGAATGCCGGGCACAACAATGTCTTCCTGGGCTTTGGAGACGAACCGGGAGCCGGATGGCTCATGAACGCCCGTCCTGTTTTTGAGGCCTATCAGAAGGAAGGATTCAAATTCATCATTGCGGGCGGGGACGCCGTTTTCTACAAAACCGGGTATGTCTACGATTTTCATAATGTCGCCAAATTCCCGGAGGACGATTCCTCCACCAAGCTCTGGAATCAGGTCAATCATGCGTGGGTTGCCTGGTATGCCACTCACCATGTGGGGCCTGAAAATCCTGCGTTCAACCGCCGTCAGTACGGGATGGCGCCATATCTTTCCAATTACAGCGCAACGTGCAACTACGCGCATCATTTCGGGCCTTACAATGACCGTTCCACGACATACAAGCCGATGGTTCTGGCCTACGGTCAGTACAACGGCGTGATCGACACCCTCGCATGGGAAGGATATCGTGAAGGAATTGACGACATCCGTTACGCGACGCTGCTCAAACAGCTTGCCTTGAAGGCTGCGGAATCCAGTTCTGTCAATGTCCGTTATGCGGGGCGCAAGGCTCTCCAGTTCTTTGCCAGTCTGGATCCGGCCTCTTCCGATCTGAATGCCACTCGCCTGGAAATGATTGACCAGATCCTCAATCTGCAGGACATTCTTGAAAAAAACAAATGAGACAGAGGAGTATGACTCTATCATGAATAAAAACACCGCTTATATTCTTTCTGCTGCTCTGGCACTTTCTGTGTGCGGATGCAGCACACAGAGCAGTTCGGAGTCTTCCGCCGGGACAGCTCCTTCGGGAATGATCTCCGCGGCATCCTCCGGCAGTGTGGATTTTTCCAGTGCATCCTTTTCGTTTTCCACTCTTTCTGAAGTGCCTTCTCCCGTTCCTCAGCAGGCTGTTCAGCTGACTCCGGAGCAGCAGAAGGCGCAGAAAGCGTTCAATGATAAACTTGCCGCGGCGCGGCAGGAGGTCAACCGCGGCAAATATGCGGAAGGGGAGAAAATTTTGAAAGAGCTGGAAGGGGATTCCTCCGTCTCCGCGGCGCTTCGTCTTCAGGCGACGCAGGAGAGAGTGAACGCCCTTTCCCGTCAGAACAAAATTGCAGAGGCACTGAAACTCAATCAGAAGATTCTGGAAAGCAAGGATCTTTCTCCGGACCGACTCTTTTCCGTTCTGGATGTGAAACGGGGTCTTCAGGTGCGTGCCGACCAATATGAGGACGCCGTCCTTACCGGTTTCGAGATTCTTTCCCGCTGTGCTCTGACCCCCTCCCAGGTGAAAACCCAGCAGAACGCCATCATTCACAATCTTGCCCGAGCCAAACATTTTGATGCGGCCATTTCCCTGATCCGTGAACAGATGGCCGATCCGAACTGCACACCGGAAGAAAAGGTGACACTCTACGGAAACATCATCGGACATTATCAGACTGCGGGCAGTCTGGACAAAGCCTATGCCGTGACGCAGGAAGTGCTCACCACCCCCGGTTTCACAGGCGACGCAAAAGCGAACATGCTCCTCCGTTCTGCGGACATCCTGATGCGCATGAAGCCGCCGAAACGCGCCGATGCCGACCGCATTGCTTTGCAGATCACCGAGGATGACGCCTATTCCAATTCGGCTCGGATCCGGGCCTTGACTTCCATGGCGAATCGGGTGCTTTCCGACAGAAAAGCCGTGACGGAGCCTGTGATCTCAGCCGCTGAGAAACTTCTTGGATCCGCCAGTCTTTCGGATCTGGAAAAAGCCCGTCTTCTGGAACAGATTTCCAAAGTGGCGAAAAAAGACAACGCCTCCGGCGGGAAAATGCTGGAAAGCGCACAGGCGATTCTGGCTCTTCCTTCTCCGGACGGAGCTTCCTCCTCCGCGAATTCCGAGATGAACAGGATCAAAATTGCTGCTTCCTGGACAATTGCAGAACACCAGGCCTTGAACGGGAAAATGGATGAGGCCATGAAAACGGTCCGCCTTCCTCTTCAGCTGAAGAATCTGTCCACGGAGAATGTCATATCGCTTCAGAGCAACATAGCGCGTCTTTATCAGTGGCAGCGCAAACAGCCTGAAGCCATACAGGCATATCGCGACATATTGAAGACGGATTCTTCTCCCTCCACCAAGGCCCGTGTGAACGAACTTATTGCGAAGCTCCTTCTTTATTTCAATGATGTGGAGGGAGCAGCCAAAGTCTATCGCGAAGGCGGAGACCGGATTGCCGAGGCCAATGTGTATCAAAAGAACGGAGAACCGGAGAAAGCCCGCGAGACAGCGCGTAAAATTCTGGAGGACGAAAAACAGTCCATCAAGGATCGTCGCCTGGCCTATGAGTTTTTCATTTCTCCGGATGCCGAATCCAGGAAGCTGATGGAAAAGTATCTGAATTTCTGGAAATCCTCGAATCCGAACGGATATGTTTTCTTCAATCAGCTGCGAACGGCCATGCAGTATGCGGATTATGACTTTGCGCTTCGCTGTGCGGAAATCCTCAGTGATCTGGATTCACACAAGAAGAATTTCTTTACGCATCTGTATCGTGTGAACGCCCTTGCGGGGCTTGGCAGACTTGCCGAAGCGGCGAAAGTTGCGGAAGAAGCCTCGTTGAATCCGCTGTTTACGGCATCCGAACGCTATCGTCTTGCCTTGAGCGCGGCCGCGCTTTCGACGCCGGAACGTTCCGGAGAGCTTCAGAAAGCCTTTGAAAAGGTGAATGCGAAATTCCCGGACCGCGCCGGACTTTCCAACAAGGAAATCAGCGATGCCATCATCAAGGCTGGGCGCACGGCGATGATTGCGAATAAGCCTGTGGTGGCGAAAGATATATACAAGGTGTATGAATCTCTGTACGTTCCTCAGGAGAAGAAAGTCTATGATGTGGGCTACAGCGAGACACCTGTCTCCGGGATTGTGGCGTGGGAAGCACTGAAGAATCAGCCTGAAAAACAGCTGATGGACCGCAGTTACGGCGGAAACATGGATTTTCTGGTGACGGATGTCTCCACCGGCAACCGCGGCGGCGGCATTGGAAGCGCAGCTGAGGCGGAAAAGGCGAAGAAACGCTACACTGAGTTTTCCGCTCTTGCTGATGTGAACGGCGTTCATTTTCTTTTCCACGCCTACGACGACCGTGCAAAGGAAGTGGAGGCCCGTCTTCTGGGTGCCGGATCCTATGAGATCTATCTTGCGCCCGGGACGAATCAGCCTTATTTCTGTATTCTTCCGAATCTTCAGACCGGCGATTCCGGCCTCTGGCAGACCACCTACAACAACGAGCATCATCGCAGACCGAAGCTGACGGACGGCTCCTTCCGGACAGAGCACGTCTTCACGCCCGACGGATATAAAACCTATTTCTTCTTCGACTGGGATCTTTTCTATGACAAGATCCCGGACAAGGGCGATCTCTGGGATTTTGAAAACATCCAGTGGGGCAGAGACGGCGGATTCTCCTGGAACGGAACCAAAACCATTCATGGCCGTTCCACCTGGGGAAATCTTGCCTTTGATCTGACTGAGGCGCAGAAGAACGCCATCAGGCGGAAGATCATCTTCAAGGCTCTCTCCGATTATAAATCGGAAAAGGTGACCAGTGGCCGGAAGGCGGGAATCATTGATTTCTGGCGCGATCCGGAACTCGGGGATCCGGATTTCTATGAAAAGGTTGTGGCGCCCTATGTCGCGGAACTGGACAAGTACATTCCGCTTGTCAAGGCGGATATGAGCGACGAGGATGTCAAAAAAGTCTTTTCCGAAGCTGTTCCCGGCTGGAAGGAAATCCGTTTCAAACTGGATGAGATGCGCAGAAAATATCTTGAGGAGAAGTTGAGCCGCTGACCCGGATGAGTTTTCCCGGCCAGCAGCCGGAGACAGAAAAAATCCCCCCTCTCTGCCGATGAGCTTTCCTTTCAGTCGGGGAGGGGGGCTTCTGTTTTTTTTCCGTAATTTCCAGGATCCGCTTTCCAGCGGGGGAAACAGGATTTTCAAAAAATCTTCATCCTGCCGGACGGGAGAGGATGGATGACCTTATTATATTTCTTCTCTCCGCTTTTTTCTGGTCATTCCTCTTTTTTCTTTCTTTTTTTCTCTTCCTGGGGATTTTACATTTTTCTTTGTTATTTTGAGAGAAATTTCAGAAGCTTCAGTCTTTTGTCGAGTCCGGGGGGATAACGCATAGGCAGGTCGATCCAGGAAGCTTTTTCCATGACCGGTTTATAGTGTGTGAAGGTATCGAAGCTCCATTGTCCGTGATAAGCGCCCATACCGCTGGCGCCAACGCCGCCGAAGGGCATGGAGGCATTGAGCAGGTGGGTGACGGTTTCATTGACGCAAACTCCGCCGGAGGAAGTCTGATTCAGGATCTGATTCAAGGCTTTTTTTGCGGAGGAGAAATAATAGAGCGCCAGAGGTTTCGGACGGCTGTTGATGAAATGGATGGCTTCTTCGATACTGGAAATGCCGAGGACAGGGAGAAGAGGTCCGAAGATTTCCTCCTGCATGAGGGGTTCATCGAGTCTGGGATCGTCGATGATGCTGGGGGCGATGAAGCGTTTTTCTCTGGAGGAGTCGATATGCCTTCCTCCGGCCAGACGGATGAGCCTGTCGAAATGCCTTTCATTGACGATTTGAGGGTAATCCTGGGATCGGATGGGGTCGTCTCCGAAGAATTTCCGGATTTGGGTACGCATGAGGTCAATGAGTTTCTGACGAACAGACTCGTGGACGAGGAGATAGTCCGGTGCGACGCATGTCTGGCCTGCATTGAGGAATTTTCCCCATGCGATGCGTCTTGCCGTGAGCGTGAGATTTGCGTCTTTATCGACGATACAGGGACTTTTTCCTCCGAGTTCCAATGTAATGGGAGTCAGATTTTCAGCGGCGGCGCGAGCGACGGCTTTCCCGCCTTCGGTCCCTCCTGTATAGAAGATGTAGTCGAAATGTTCTTTCAGGAGAGCCCTGGAAGTTTCGGTCCCGCCGATGCAGACCGTTGCCTGTTCGGCTGGAAAGACTTCTGAGATGATTTTCTGAATGATTTCAGCTGTGGCCGGAGCCTGTTCAGCGGGTTTGAGCACGACGCTGTTACCTGCGGCGACGGCGCCGGCGAAAGGTGACATCATGAGCTGAAAAGGATAGTTCCATGCCGAGAAAATAAGGACGGTTCCATACGGTTCCGGGCAGATCATTCCTTTTGCTGGCATGTTGAGTGGTGAAACTCCAACTTTTCTGCGTTTAGCCCATGCGGGGAGTTTTCTGCAGAGCATGGCAATGTCTTCGAGAACGATGGAAGTTTCCGTTGCACAGGCTTCAAATTTGGATTTTCCGAGGTCCTCATAAAGAGCGCGGAAGATTTCCTCTTCATGTGATTTGATGGAGAGAGCGAGATTTCTGAGTACCGTTATTCTGTCTTTGATTTCAGATCTGGGGAATTTTTTTTGTTTTTGAATGATTTCCTGAATATTCATAAATGAGGGATCCGTTTCTGAAGGTGAGAGTGTGGTGTGAGAACAAATCGCCTGGAATCTATTTCCAGAAAGGAGATTTGTCAAGGGGAGAATAGAGTCTGGTAGTTTGTATGGGAAAAAAATCCCGGAATATTTTTCATGGAATAGTCTTGAAAAATGAGGAAAAGGGAGTAAATTTTTTGAATTGCCGATAGAAGCTCTGATTCGGAGAGATGCCTGAGTGGCCGAAAGGAACGGTTTGCTAAACCGTCGTAGGGGTCAAACTCTACCGGGGGTTCGAATCCCCCTCTCTCCGCCATTCTTTTTGTCCTCATCAGATTCTTTAAATCAGAGTCAGTTTGCGCAGCCTCCGCTAAAACCCGTTGATACAAAGGGTTTTACAAACCATATCGTCGTGTGTTTGAAACACACTCAGACCGCAAAATCAGAGCGTTTTCTCCCGATTTTCGGCCCTTCTCAGTCTGAATTCTGAGAATTCCGGGAGCCCCCGAAAAACTGGAGTGTTTTCACAAATTGTTCATAATCAGCAATAATGCTTTCCGGAATCCTACCCAGCCGGGTGGCGGTTAAAAACTCGCCCGCGAGGGATTCGAACTCGGGGTTGGATTCGGCCGATTTTTGAGGTCAGCAATCCTACCCTGTCGCGCGGAAATTGGCGGGGTGCGGTTTGAAACACGGTCGTGTTTGGAACCGCCACCCACGGTCTAACTGGTGATAATAGCGCCCCGCTGACCTCAAAATCTGCTGTATTATCACTACCCAAAGGGTGGCAGGAAAAAACTCTCCTAGACGGACATCGGCACTTGGTGATCCTGGCGCCCGGCGCGGAGCGGCTGAAACAGACCTCGCTTCTCCGGGCGATCCAGAAGTTGCGGCAGTGGACGGACATGCTGATCAACGGCGAGGCTGGCAATGTCTCCGATTTGGCGGAGAAACTCGGCTA
>CAJMAW010000105.1 GCA_905211485.1 uncultured Lentisphaeria bacterium
AGCTGCTGCATGGTCAGGGTTTTCTTTTCGAACTGGATGATTTTCGCTTTATTGATATGCACAACTTTAGTGAAGTCATCCACTTTGATTTCCGCCGCTTCCATTTTCGGCGGCGACACGTCAATGCTGTATTCCAGCAGCGGCGCGGTAATCATGAAAATGATCAGCAGAAAAAACACCGTATCCATCAGCGGTGTGATGTTGATCTCGTCAAATGTCTTGTTTTGAAAACGCCGCCGCATGGTCGATCTCCGTTGTTCCCCGGAACGTATCGGTATTGCCGACACCGTTGAGTTTTTCGATTTTGAGTTTCACCAGAAATTCTTCCACAAAATTGTCCAGATGCACGATCGTAGCCTTGATCCGGCTGTTGATGATGTTGTATCCGGCGACAGACGGAATGGAGACGATTAGTCCCAGCACGGTGGTCAGCAGCGCACCGCTGACGCCGGGAGCAAGGGTCTGAATATCCGCTTTTCCCGCGATTGCCAGGTCGGTGAACGCCAGCATGATGCCCCACACCGTACCGAACAGCCCCAGAAACGGGCTGATGGTCACTGCTGTTGCCAGAAATATCATCTTCCGTTCCATTTCCAGAATCTGATCCGCCACCGCCTGTTCCCGCGTGGAACGCACCACGTCAATTTCTTCATCGGTCAAAGTACGCCGGGGACCGTCTTCCTGCAAGGCTCCCATCTGGGTGATCCGCTGATAGGCGGCTTCGCAGACGCGTGCAGTTGGACTGGGATCTTCTTCGATCCGGTCGGCAAAGGACAGCGGATTGCGTTTCGCCCGGAATTTCGCCAGAAACGCGCCGCAGTCCCGCTGCGCATTTTTCAGACTGATCCCTTTGTCTATCATAATGGTCCAGGTGACCATGGAAAACAGGAACAGCACGACGACGATGAACTGTCCCACTCCGTCGGAGTGTACAAAAGCATAATACAGTTTATTATTGGTTTGAGCCAATACCGGAAGAGTCAAGAAATATGACATTATTTTTGCCTCGCAGAATATTACAGTTCCAAGTGTTATGCGGATGTTCCGGGTCGGTTCTGAGGCGGAGACGCAGGACACCTGCGCCGACTGTCTGACTGCGCCCCTGAATTTTTCCGGACAATCATCCTGATATCGTAATCTACAACCGAAATCGTTTAAAACCACTGATGATTTGGAAAAAAATGAAAAAAAACCGAACTGCTTCCTGTTTTTTCAGCACGGATTCGTAATTCTGGCGGAGAAATTACAAAACCAAACGTTCATTTCCGTTCTGCTGAACGTACATTTTGCTGTACGATACACAAAATCTGAAAAAAATAGAAAATTCGGCTTGAAAAATGAAAAACCGCAGATATATTACATAGCATCATAAACGCTCCGGCATAGCTCAGCGGTAGAGTAGGTGGCCCTCCTTCTGATAAAAGCGTCAGCCGGGGAGTGTCGCTGGTCATTTGGAACCTACAAGACTGCCAGACTTGAAAAGAAGAGATTCCGGTGGTAACTTATTGGCACCTTATGGGCACCTTATAGTCCACTTATTCGACCTGTTTGAGAGCATCTCATCAAGAGATGCGACAGGCTTCTAAAAGGGTAGATCAAAGCTGAATTTGAGGCTAAATCACAGGAAAAACGGAGGCAAAAAAATGGCTCCGGCAGCTGGATTCGAACCAGCGACCAAGTGGTTAACAGCCACCTACTCTACCGCTGAGCTATGCCGGAACATCTGATATGCCCTTAATCTACTCTCCATTCTTTAAATGTCAAGCAGAATAAATAGGAAAATACTGCCTTTTTTCCCTCTCTCAGCCATCTATGCACTTCGAATGAAAAAAACACCTTTAAATGAAAAAATTTTCCCACAGCCAAACAATCCCTCCCATAAATAAAGAAAATAAGAATAAAATGAGCGATTCTTTCCTTTCTTCCGCAAGATTTTACGCTTTCCCCATTCCAGCTCAAGATCTTCCCCCTTCTTCCCCATCCTTCATCAACGAACCCTGTCTTGGATTTTACGCCCTCATCTGCATCGGATTTCTCCACACGGGGAGAAAAATCACTGCATAAGAAAAAAAGAAGAAATAATGTGCGAAAAGAAAAAATTCAGAAAGAAACCTCATTCTGAACCTTGAAAATTGTTTCTTTCTTCCTTCCGCTCAGAAAGCAGGGGAGGGGGAAGGAAAAAATGACAAAAAAACAGCGGATCTTCCAATCCATTTTCCTTTTGATGGATGATACAAACAAAAAAACAACCGTTCAAAACTCAAAACAGCACAGAGCGGAATGAACGGCTGCTTTTTTGTCTTCCCCATCCCTCGGAAAAGGAGAGAAGGGGGAAAAGGACACAAAAAATCAGTTGATCTCAGGGCCGAAATGCGTCTTGATGTATTCGCAGGCACTTTCCAGCGATGGAAGAATTTTTGTCGAATAGCGAACCATCCACGGACTGCAGTTTTCAAATTCAAAGGGAGAAAACGTCACGACGAATTTCCCCTCGTCGTGCGCTGCGTAAAACACCTCCATCGAAGTCCCGATCGACGGCTTGTTGTAATTCACCAGAATAATGTCCGCATCCCGGACGTCCTGAAGATCAAATTCCACAATTTCATTCGCACTGTCCACCTGTCGGTCCACAAATTTCCGGCGCATCGGATCCAGAATCCGGAAATCCGCGGACAAAAGACGTTTCGCCTCCTCACGCCAGAAACGGGCAAGTCCCTCATGTTCATCCATGATCGGTCCGCTTAGATAAATGGTCATCTTCCCGCAGTCTCTCTCCGGAATTTTTCTTTGCTGCTGTCTCATGGCAGAATCGTTTCCCCTTCCGGATTATTTGAGTTCAAGCCCGCGGGCGGATTCCAGAGAGACCGGCAGAGGGGAAATATCCCAGATCCGCGTCGCATATTCGTGAATCGAACGGTCGCTTGAGAACATCCCCATGTTCGCAATGTTCATCAGAGCACGTCTCTGCCAATCTTCCGTATTCCGGTACAGCCCGGAGACTTCCTTCTGTACCTGGGCGTAGGAGCCGAAATCCGCCGCCGTCATGTAGGTGTCATACGCAAAACTGTCGATGATCGGACGGAAAACGTCTATTTCCGCAGGAGAGAAGAAATTCGCCTTGATCAGATTCAGCGCCCTCTTCAAAAGCGGATTGCGCGCAATGTATTCCGAGGGGTCATAACCCCGTGCCTGAAGAGCTTTCACTTCTTCCACATTCATCCCGAAGATGAAAATGTTGTCCTTGCCTACGGCATCGTGTATTTCAATATTCGCTCCGTCCATGGTGCCGATGGTCAGGGCTCCGTTCAGGGCAAACTTCATGTTCCCTGTCCCCGAAGCCTCCGTGCCGGCAAGCGAAATCTGTTCGGAAAGATCCGCCGCGGGGATGATCTTCTCCGCAAGCGAAACACGGTAGTTCGACAGAAACACAATCTTCAGCTTGTCTCCCACCGCAGGATCCTCGTTGATCACTTCCGATACCGCATTGATCAGTTTGATGATCAGCTTCGCCATGTAATAGCCGGGCGCGGCTTTCGCTCCGAAGAGAATCGTACGAGGAACAAAATCGGCGTCGGGATTGTCCTTGATCTCAAGATACAGCGTGATCGCATGCAGAATGTTCAGAAGCTGCCGCTTGTATTCATGAAGACGTTTCACCTGCACGTCAAAAATCGAATCCGGATTCACCGCAATGCCGTTGTTCTCATAGATGTATTTCGCAAGACGAAGTTTGTTCTTCCGTTTCACCGCAGCCAGATTGAACAGAAATTCACGGTCGTTCGCATAGGCTTCCAGCGCTTTCAGATCGTCCAGATTCCTCACCCAGTTGTCGCCGATTCTGCCTGTGATCAGATCCGAAAGTTCCGGATTCGCCTTCCGGAGCCAGCGGCGGGGGGTGATTCCGTTCGTGATGTTGACGAACTTGTCCGGGAAAAAGTCGTTGAAGTCCTTGAAAAGACCGTCCTTCAGCAGTTCCGTGTGGAGCGTCGCCACACCGTTGACCTTGTGACTGACCGCCACGCACATGTAGGCCATGCGCACCATCTTCTCCGGCCGTTCCTGAATCAGGGACATGCGCCCCAGACGCTCCGTGTCGCCAATATATTTCGTCGCCACCTGGCGGAGAAAACGGAAGTTGATTTCATATATGATTTCCAGATGCCGCGGAAGAAGTTTTTCCATCAGCGCCGTCGGCCACTTTTCCAGAGCTTCGCTCATCAGGGTGTGATTCGTGTAGTTGAACGTCTCCGTGCAGATCTTCCAGGCTTCGTCCCAGCTGAAGTTCTCCACGTCGATCAGAAGACGCATGAGTTCGGGAATCGCCAGCGCTGGGTGTGTGTCGTTCAGCTGGATGACGGATTCCTTCGCAAAGTCGTGCATGTCCGCCCCGTAGAACTTGATCCGCCCGATAATGTCCTGAAGAGTCGCCGAAACAAGGAAGTACTGCTGTTTGAGCCGGAGCTCCTTGCCTTCATAATTATTGTCGTTCGGATACAGCACCTTCGTGATGTTCTGGTCCATCGACGCCTCCAGATTGGCGCTGATGTAATCCCCCTGGTTGAACTTGGAAAGATTGAACCCGCACAGCGATTCGGCTGACCAGAGACGAAGCGTGTTCACCGTGTTGTTACGGTAACCCGGAATCGGCGTGTCATACGGCATCGCAAGAACTTCCTGCGTGTCCACCCATTTGCGGCGGTAGGGGTTCCGGTCGTCCGGATGCTGCTCCACGCGGCCCCCGAACTGAATCACACGGGCCAGTTCCGGACGACGCACTTCCCACGGATTCCCGCGGCTCAGCCAGTTGTCCGGCTCCTCCACCTGATAACCATTCTGAATGATTTGCTTGAATATGCCGTAATCGTAACGGATCCCGTAGCCGTAACTCGGGAGTTCAAGTGTTGCCATCGAATCCAGGAAGCATGCCGCAAGTCGCCCGAGTCCTCCGTTCCCGAGGCCGGCATCGACTTCTTCATCAAAAAGTTCATCCGGGTTGAAGCCAAGTTCCTTCATCGCTTCCGTCGCGGCCTCGCAGACTCCCAGATTGATCATGGCATTCCCGAGAGTCCGCCCCATCAGGAATTCCAGAGAAATGTAATAGACCGTCCGCGGGTGTTTATCTTCGTATTCATCCTTGGTGGCGATCCAGCGTTCGACCATCATATCCCGGATGCTGAGCGCGAGTGCGTGATAGCGGTCAAGATTGCTCGCCTTTTCCGGACGTTTCGCCAGCGAGCGGGTCAAATGATGAATAAAGGCTTCTTTAATCTGGTCTTTCAGTGATGACGGCATGTTTGTTGACTCCAAATTGTATAAGTGCGCTGGAAGAGTTCCTGTTTTTATTCCCGTAATATACTCTGTAAAACTTTTTTTTCAATCTCTCCGGGGGGCCCTCTCTTTTCCGGAGGTTCCGCTCCATGCTTCTCCTTTTCCCCTGGCTTCCCCCTTGCTTCCTGCCTCTTCCGCCAATCATATAACAGGGATGGAACAGGACTCGGATTGGGTGGGAGAAAAGATCCGTGAAAGATTGTTGCCGGAGGAGGGGAAAGACGAATACTCCGATGCAGAAAAACGTGAACACCTCCCCCATCCCGGGAGAATAAGAGATTTCTTTCTTTTTTCCCCCCTTTCTCCCCGTCTCTCTCTCTCTCCTTCTCCCTTCCGCCGCGGCGGAGCTTTGGGAGAGGAAGAGAGAGGGGAGCCGGCTCCCCGGAAAAATCCACCTCCCAGATACTCTTCAGGCGGGATTCTCCGGAGAAGACGCCATCGTTACTGTTTTCGGATTCCAGTGGAGTTTTCGCTTTACCCATTCACGGACACGCTGGAATACTGCATAAAGAGCTGGGGTGAAGATAATTCCGACCATAGTTGCCAGCAGCATTCCCGAAAACGTTGTGATTCCGATGGCCTGTCTGCTTCCCGCGCCGGCGCCGCTGGCGATCACCAGCGGGAAGACGCCGAAGAGGAAACTCCATGCCGTCATCAGCACGGCGCGGTAGCGGAGCGAAGCCCCGTTGACCGCGGCTTCAAAAACACTTTTCCCGCTTTCCCGTTCCTGTTTGGAGAATTCCACCATCAGGATGGCGTTTTTCGCCGTCAGCCCGATCAGCATGACCATTCCGAGCTGGGCGTAGATGTTCAACGTGGCGCTTTCGGAGAGTCCGAGTTTTGTTCCGAGTTCGGTTCCGCAGAACCAGATTCCGCAGAGAGCGCCCAGAAGCGCCGTGGAGACGGTGAGCATCACGGGCACGGGAATCGTCCAGCTTTCATACTGTGCCACCAGGAAGAGGTAGGCGAAAAGCATTGCCAGGATCATCAGGGGGATGAGCTGTCCTTCATTCTGCTTCTCCTGATAACTGATTCCGGTCCATTCCACAAGGTAATTCGAGGGAAGTTCAAAGTTTTCGATCAGCTTCATCAGTTCTCCGGAACTGATTCCGGGAGCCGCGTCCGCATTCATTTCTGCGGCGACCATTTTATTGAAGCGCGTGATCTGATTCGGACCCACGGTGTAGCGGAGCGTCCCGACGGAGGAAATCGGCACCATTTCCCCGGAGCTGTTGCGGACTTGCAGGGAAGAGACGTTGTTGAGCGAACTGCGGTCTTCCGCTGAGGACTGGATCTTGACCTCATAGTTGTGCGCCGCCATCGTGAAGTCGTTGACGTAGATGGAGGCGAAATTCCCCTGAAGAGCATTGAACACCGTGTCGGCCGAAAGTCCGAGACTTTCCGCCTTCTTGCGGTCGAGATCCAGGAACACCTGCGGGGTGTCGGCGTTGTAGGAGCTGTTGGCGTAGCGGACTCTGGGATCGGCGGAGAGCTCTGTGGAAAAGCGTTTCGCCGTTTCAGAAAGTTCCGTGTTGTCGACATCGCCGATGGCGCAGAGTTCAAACGCGGCTCCTCCCGTTGCGCCGAGCCCCATGATGGCCGGCGGGGTGAAGCAGAGAATTCTTGCCGACGTGATGTGCTGCGTCCGTTTCTGGATCTGCTGAATGATGCCGTTCAGCTGGGTTTCGGGTGTTTTTCTTTTATCCCAGTGATCCAGCCGGATGAAGCCCATGGCGGCGTTTTCGCCGCTGGCGTTGATCATGGAATGTCCCGAAATCATCATAACTGAGCGGATGCCGGGATGTCCTGGATGCTTTTGCGGAATTCCTCAAGGACGGCATCGGTACGGGCCTGGGAGGCGCTGTTCGGCAGAGAGATGTCGCACATGATCATGCCTTTGTCCTCCTGGGGGAGGAAGGCGCTGCGGGTCTGGCCGTAGAGGAGATATGCGGCGCTCAGGACGCCTCCGAAAAGAAGCAGCGTCAGAATCCCGCGCCGCACGAGCAGTTTCACGAAGAAAAGGTAAATCCCCCGGCTCCGGTCCAGAAGAGCATTGACGGGACGGAAAAACACGGAGGGCTTCTCCGCCGGTTTGCGAAGCATGTGCGCGCAGATGACCGGACTCAGCACCATCGCCACAACGGTCGAAAGACACAGCGAAATGCACATCGTCACGGCAAACTGGATGTAGATGTTCCCGACCATGCCCCCGTAGAAGGCCAGGGGAACGTAGCAGGCGACGGTGACAAGCGTCGTGGCGATGATCGCTCCTGTGATCTGGTTCATGGATTTCAGGGCGGCCTCTTTCGGAGAGAGATTTTCCCGCACCATCAGGGCCTGACAGTTTTCCACCACCACAATCGCGTCATCGCAGAGCGATCCGATTACCAGAATCAGACCGAACATGGTCAGGACGTTGATGCTGTAATCCAGCACCAGCATGAAGGGGAAGGTCCCGAGAAGCGCAATCGGGATGGCGATGGAGGGCACCAGCGTGGCGCGCCAGTCCTGAAGAAAAAGCCAGGTGATCAGAACAACGAGGAGAAGCGCCGAAACAATTGTCGTGACAATTTCCCTCATAGAGACGTTGATGAATTCGGTCGGGTCGTATCCCACGTCGTAACTGACCCCCTCAGGAAAACGTTCCGCCCATTTGTCCAGTTCCGCCTTGACTCTTTCCACCGTGGCGAGTGCGTTGGATTCCGGGGTCCGGTAGATTGCCATTGCGATGACTTCATCCCCGTTGAACGCGGCCTTGCCCGAATAGCTCTTCGAGCCGATTTCGACGCGGGCAACGTCCTTGAGAAAAACCACGCTCCCGTCCGAGTCGCGCCGGAGAACGATGTTTTCAAATTCCTGAGCGTCCGTCAGACGTCCTTGCACGTTCAGCTTGTAGTTGACGTACTGATTGCTTCCTTCCGATCCGATGGTTCCGGCGGCGGCCTGGATGTTCTGGCCCTGGATGGCGGAGGTGATGTCCGAGGTCGAGATGTTCAGTCCTGCCATGCGGAGCGGGTCGAGCCAGATTCTCATGGCGTATTCTTTCGAGGACATCAGATCCGCAGAGGAAACGCCCTCAAGCCGTGCAACAGCATCTTTGACGTTCGCATCCAGATAATTATGAAGTTCCATGATGCTCATGTGGCTTCCATCGGTCATGAAGGCGAACATGGCGAGGATATCGTTGCCGCGCTGTTCGACGGAAACTCCGGTCTGGGTGACTTCCGAAGGCAGTTTGGCTTCCGCGCGTTTGACCGCGTTCTGGAGATTGACCATGGCGATATCGGGATCCGTTCCGCTCTGGAAAGTGACAACGCAGCGGTAGGAACCATCGTTGCTGCAGGTGGAGGTGAAATACAGAAGGTCGTCCACGCCGTTGATCTGGTCTTCGATGGGAATGGCGACGGTCTGCATCACCACGTCCGCGCTTGCGCCTGTGTAGGAGGCAGAAACGAAGACCTGCGGAGGAGTGATTTCCGGATATTCCGCCACCGGGAGCTTCGTCAGGGAAATGATCCCCGTCAGCACCATGATGACGCAGACGACAATCGCAAAACGCGGACGTTCAATGAAAAAACGGGAAAACATCTCTTTTCTTCTCCTGGGGGGTTCATTCCTTGGTTCCGGAATTCTGATTCTCCGGGGGCTGATTTCCGTTTCCGGACTGCTGCTCTCCGTTTGACCGCATGTCCGGGAGGATGGTTATGCCTTCGATCACCTTGTGGGTGCCGTCGGTCACAATGAGGTCTCCGGGAGTCAGACCGGAGAGGACAATCTGATCCTCTTCGCTTGCGCGGCCGAGGACAATCCGGCGTTTCTCCGCCCGTTTCCCTTCTCCGAGAAACCACACATACGCTCCATCGGCGTCGTGCTGCACGGCGGTCATGGGCACGCAGCTGCGCTTCAGCCCGTTTTTCTTGGCTATGGTGACTGTGACGGTGCTGTTGGGAATGAGTTTGCCTTCCGGATTTTCAAAGAGGGCGTAGATCTGGACCGTGTCGGTATTCTGGTTGGCCTCGTAGTTCATGAGTTCGACCTTCCCGTTCAGTGGATACTTCGTGCCGTTGGAAAGAAGAACGGATATTTCTGCGTCTTCCTTCAGGCTTTTCAGCGTTCCGAAATTCGTCAGGAAATCGCGGGTGCTGATGGAAAAGCGGACCCGGATCGGATGAATCTGAAACAGCGTGATCAACGTGCCGGAGGAGGGAGTCAGATAATTCCCGACCGTATAATTCGTGGCTGCGACAATCCCGTCAATGGGAGCTTTGATCGTGCAGTCGCTCAGGTCCTGCTCTGCGGACATCAGCTCCGCTTCGGCGGCCTTCTGGGAGGCGCGTTCAGAGTGAAGTGTGCTTTCTGCGTTTTCCAATGTATCGCGGCTGACTGCCTGGCGTTCATAAAGCGTTTTATTCCGGAGATAGTTCTTTTCCGCATAACTGACTTTTGCCTTGCACTGCGCCACCTGTGCTTCGGCATTTTTGACGGCGGCCTGATATTTGATGTCGTCGAGCCGGTAGAGCATCTGATCCTTCCGGATTCTGTCTCCGTCTTTGAACCCGATTTCAAGCAGTTCGCCCGAGACGCGTGGAACAATCCTCACAATTTGCGGAGACTGGACAAGCCCTGTGTAACTGCTCCTTTCTATATCCTCTTTTTCCCTGACGCTGTCCACAGGGACGCTTACCGTGAGATTCATCCCGCCTCCCTGCGGGGCACCCGAAGGCGCAGCTTCCGTTTTCTCTTTTCCTCCTCCGGCTTTATCCCCTTCCGGTTCTTGCGCATGAAGAAGTCCCGGAAGGGCGAAAACGGCGGCCGAAAGAAGGAGGGTTGCTTCCAGAATCCCTTTCCCGGATTTCTGAAGAGAGGATGGTTGATTCGTTTCTTTCATAATGGCTTTGCTCCTGTGTTTCCTGTTCTGGGGGGATGTCCCGTATGTTTCACAATGCAATTATACTTCTGTAAAATGTAAAAATGAACCGCAGCCTGTCAGCTGAAATCCTTCACGGATGATCGGCAGGCTCCGGACGGATCAGAGGATGAAATGCCGGATCTCTGCAGCAGCTTTCCTTTCTGCATCCCCGTGGGGACGGTCTTTCCATGCCGGGAGCTTCCGGAGGAAGAAGAGGGGATGGAGGAAGAGGGGATGGAGGAAGAGAGACGGGGTTTCCCTTTGCGCGGAGCCGTTTCCGTTTCCTGCTGTGTCAGGAGAGACCAGAGTCCCTTGTTGAAGAGGCAGCTGACACGTACGAAAGTTTCCTTGTCCTCCTGCGGCACTTGGCAGAGCAGACGGTCAAAGAGCGCTTTCCCCGCCCGGTTGTGATGCCGGATCATTTCTCTGGAACGCGGAGTGAGCTCCAGATAATAGGAACGGCGGTCCGATTCGGAGGGAATCCGCCGGATCATATCGTGTCGGACGATCCGGTCGATCAGTTTTGATGTCGCCGCGGGGGAAAGCTGCAGAAGCTGTCCGAGCTGTTTGATCGTCAGACGCGAGGGGACGGAACGGGCCACCAGAATCAGCACCCGGATCTGGGCGATTGAGAGATCCGGATCCGGCTCTTTCGCCGATTTCCCCTTCCGCGCAAGTTCCAGCAAAGCCGCTGAGATCTGAAGCTGGTTGTCCAGGAAATTCTCTATTCTCATTTTTTTTGCGCCTTTATAATATTTAAGGGCGCCTCTATTTATTTGAGGGGGAATTGAGTTTGTAACAGGAAAAAGAAT
>CAJMAW010000106.1 GCA_905211485.1 uncultured Lentisphaeria bacterium
GGACGTGGCGGGAGTGGCTCTGGCGACGGCGATCTCGCACGGGATTTCCGCCGCTCTGATCCTGAAAACACTTGTTTCCTCCCGCGATGTCTGCCGTTTGAATCTCAGGAAACTGAGTTTCGACCCTGCGATTTTCAAAGAAATGCTGAAAATCGGAGTTCCCGCCGGAGTGCAGAGTTCCTGTTTTGCAATATCCAACATGATCATTCAGTCTTCCGTGAATTCCTTCGGTTCGCTGGCAATGGCGGGAACGACGGCGGCCATGGGGCTGGAAGGGATCGTCAATGTCGGATCCTACGCCTACCATCAGACGGCGATCTCCTTCGTTGCGCAGAATCTCGGGGGAAAACGGTACAAACGCATTCTGAAAAGTCTTTACGACTGTCTGATCTGTTCCGGATGCAGCTGCTTCATCATGGGAATGGGGTTTTATCTGCTGGGACCCGTGCTGCTGCCCGTCTTCAATCCGAATCCTGATGTCGTGACTTGGGGAATGCTGAGGATGAAGATCATGTTCACGACGTATTTCCTCTGCGGTTTTATGGAGGTCGCCAGCGGAGGACTGAGGGGATTGGGGTATTCCTTCCTTTCGGCGCTTGTCACGATGATTTTTGCCTGTGCCTTCCGAGTCTGGTGGGTGCTCGCCATCTTCCCGCATTACAGGACGATGGAGAATCTCCTGCTTTCCTATCCGGTTTCCTGGATTCTGATCACCCTGATCAACGGGGCCCTGCTGTTCTGGGGGATTCAGCGGCTTTTCCGGGCTCAGAGATTGCGTGTCCCCGCTGCGGGAAACGAAGTCTTGGCTCTGCAGGGTGGAGGAATCCGCTGAAGAGGGAATATATACTGGAAAGAATTTTTCAGCTCTTTTCTTTACAGTCCGTTTTTTCCTCCCTGTCCTTCGGTGCGGGAATCTGCTGCATGGCCCAAGGGAAATTTCATTTTCCGTCCGTCTCTCTTCCTTGCAGATCCCTGCGGATCCTTGCTGCTAACTCTGAGTGCAGGGGTTCCCGTTTCTGCCTTCCCGAGGATTTCGTTTTTTTGTTTTACATTATAAAACAGGAAAGTGAAATTCCGTGAGAGAATCCTCTTGGCTTTTCCGGGGGTGCTTTTTTCCGTTTTTCCCCGGCATGCCCTTTTCATAATCTCAGGATGTCTGGGATTACGGATTTTCCAGGTTTTTTGTTTCCGCCGCGGAATCCGGGAACGTTTTCTCCGCTTTTTCACGGGAAAAATCAGGAAGAGATTTTTTTTGTTTTACAATGTAAAACGTTTTCTTGAAAAAGAGGAAAAAAGAGGGGGGAAGGAATTGACTTGGAAGAAAAATTATCTATAATGAAAGGAAGAGATTTACCGAGTAAGATGCAGGAGCGTCCGGGATGATCAAGATCATATCGAAGATGTTCAATATTGTTGAATATCTTCACTACAACAGGAAGATCACATTGAAGTCGCTGAGCGCCCGGACGGGGATTGCGAAGCCGACGCTCTGCAACATTCTGAAGGAAATGTGTTCGCTGGGGTATGTTCTGAATGACGGATCCGGCGGCTACATGCTTTCGGAGAAATTCAGGAATCTGGGGAATGGGAGTCATCTGGATCCTCTGGTGGGACGTCTTTCGATGGAGACGTGTGTGCGTCTTGCGAATGCAACGAGGGAATCGGCGGTGATAACGGTGCTTCAGGATGAGAATGTCAGGATTATATCCCAGGCGCAGTTTCCCCGGAGCCTGGTGCTGAATATATCTGTGTACAGCAGTCTGTCGCTTTATCACAGTGTGTCAGGGCGTGTGATTTTGTCGGGGCTGACGCCGCTGGAATTGGATGCCCTGATTGATTCCGGGGGTCTTCCTTCCGCGATGCAGTGGGAGGAAGGCTGTGCCAGCCGGGAAGCACTGAAACGGGAACTGGAGAAAATCCGGCAGAAGAAACTTTCTCTGATGGTGAACGAGGACGAGGAAATCAAATCCTATGCGGTTCCGTTCAGCGATCTTTCCGGGAGGACGGCGGGAAGCCTGGGACTGACGGTCCCTCTTTTCCGTCTTTCCGGGGAGACGGAAAAACTCATATACGGGAATCTGCGCGAATGCGCGCAATGGCTTTTTGAACAAAATAAGAAACACGGACTGTCCGTGGAGAACTGGAGGAATTATGGAAATTAACAATCTTGAACGCTTCAGACAGTGCATTGCCCAGAATAGAATAGCCATCGGCACCTCCATTTCACTGAGTGATCCGGCTGTCAGCGAACTGGCTGCGGACGCGGGGATGGATTTTACCTGGATCGATATGGAACATGCTCCTTTAAACATAGAAAGCGTCCTGGGGCATATCATGGCGCTCCGGGGGACGTCCTGTGCGCCGTTTGTCCGTGTTCCCTGGAATGAACACTGGGTGATCAAGCCGATTCTGGACATGGCTCCGGCGGCGGTGATTGTTCCGATGGTCTGCACTGCGAAAGAGGCGGAGGCCGCGGTGGCAGCATGCCGATATCCGCTGCGCGGGAGACGGGGATGCGGCGTCCGGAGAGGAGTCCGTTATGGAAAGACGAATTTCTTCGACTACTTGAAACAGTCCGATGAAGAACCGATGGTGATTATCCAGATCGAGCACATAGATGCTCTTCCTCATCTGGATAAGATTCTGCGAGTTCCCGGAATCGGCAGCATCTGCGTGGGCCCCTGCGATCTTTCCGGCTCGATGGGGATCCTGAACCGCATGGACGATCCGGAACTCAACCGCGTGATTGATGAGATCTGCCGGAAAACCAAGGCCGCGGGTGTGATGCTGGGGACCGCCGCGGGGAACTTCCCTGCCTGGAAGGCGCGCGGTGTCAACTGGATTGCACTGACGGGTGACTGCGTAAGTCAGTACGCATTCTACCAGAATCTTCTGAAAGAGGTGCGTCAATGAAATGTGCGATGATTTCCGCGGAGGAAAACCAGCTTCCTCCTGAAATTCCCTCACAGCTGCGGAATGCGGGCATGGAGCTGATCTGCAGGAAGTGTGAAACGTCCGATGAACTGGCGGAATTTGCTTCGGATGCGGACATTCTCTGGATGTTCGGGGCGAATCCCGCGCTGACGGACAGGGTTCTGGACCGTCTTCCGAACTGCCGTGTGCTTCTCCGCAACGGCAGCGGTGTCGATGCCCTGCCTCTGAAAAGAGCCGGTGAACTCGGAATCGCCGTACTCAATACGCCCGAATCCATTGCGGAGGCGGTGGCGGAACACGCGGTGGCGCTGATCTTTTCGCTTCTGAGAAGGATTCCGATGCTGGACAGGGAAGTCCGGTCGGGCGTCTGGGACTCGGGAAACCGCCCGGAACTCGGTCAGGTCCGGGGGCGGACGCTCGGACTCGTCGGCTATGGCAGAATTGCGCGTCATGTGGAACGGATGCTTTCCGGATTCCGCATGACTGTTCTTCATTTCGACCCGTTTATTCCCGATTCGATGGAGCTGGAACGCCTTCTTCAGAAATCGGACATTGTCTCGCTCCATTGTCCGCTGACGGAATCCACACGACATCTGATGAATGAGGAACGATTCGCCCTGATGAAGCCCGGAGCGCTTCTGATCAACACTTCCCGGGGCGGAGTTGTGGACGAGTCCGCGCTTCTGGAGGCGCTTCGGAGCGGACGTCTTTCCGGAGCCGCCATCGATGTGACCGATCCAGAACCTCCTTCCGTTTCCAATGCGCTTTTTGCCATGGGAAACGTGATTTTCACTCCGCACATTGCGGCGTTTTCGCCGGATTTTGAAAAAGATTTCTGGCAGTGCGCGGCGGATCTGCTTCTGCGCCTGGAATCCGGGGCGGATTATCGTGCGCTGAGCGTGATTCCGCTTTCCTGCCGGCAGAATGGACCCTCCTCTTCCCGGACAGAAAACAATGTGGAGAGGAGAGCGGCGAACTGAGCTTTCCCCTTCCGCTTTGCTTTTTTGACTGCAGCCTTATTTATGATGTATTTTCGGTATTGCCATGCAACGGAAAGAAACGACAGAATAAAAAGGATTTGAGCCATTATGCAGAACTTGAATTCCCCATTTTCGGATGACGATTCCGGAATCATGCGCGGGGTCCGGCAGGAAGATTTCTTTTCCTCCCCTCTGTCGGCGTTTTCCCCGCAGAACGGGCACCGGGAAAAGAAAACAGGTCCGTTTCTTCCTTCCGGAAGCATCCTCCTGCGCTGCGGAGAACAGCAGAAGAGGGAATGTCCGGAGTGTCAGCAGAGCCTTCACGCTGATCGAACTTCTGGTGGTGATTGCGATCATCGCCATTCTTGCGGCGATGCTCATGCCGGCGCTGAAATCGGCGAAGGATGCGAGCCAGCGGATATTCTGTGCGGGGAATTTGAAGAACATCGGCGTGCTGGAACAGTCGTATATTTCATCGTACGGATTTGTGACGCCGTCTTACATCATTTGCGGGAACGATGTGAGCGGGCCGTACAGCTGGGATATGCGCTGGTATCGTCTGCTGCTGGAGGAGGCGGGGCATCCATATGAACAGACGGATCTGAACCGTCTGCCCGCCGCCAGGATTCCGGCAGTGGTGAAAATTTTTCTCTGTCCGCGTGCGGTTCTGGATTACAGCGGAAGCGGAGGGAACAGGACGATCGGCCTGCCGCCTTCCTCCGCTTCGTATGCCATGTATGATGTCAATCAGGGATTGGGGGCAGGTCATGTGCCGACTCTGCAGAAAGGGAGCGCGCCCTGGAGACTGTCTGCTGCGAAGAACCCCTCCGCGAAGGCGCATGTTCTGGATCACGGGAACAATTATTACGTGTATTACAATCTTCTTTCCGGGAAAGGCACGTCGATTTCCACCTGGCTCTATTATATTCCCGGCGCGGCATGGGAGGCGATTTCAAAAGGATACCGGACCTTGGGGTCGGTGGATGATCAGGACCGTTTGAGGGATCTGGTCGAAGGCAGGCACATGGGAAGCTGCAACGTTTTGTTTCTGGACGGCCATGCGGGATTCGTCCCGAGGACTCAGCTGGCGGACGAAGCCTATTCCGCCCAGGGGGATTCCGGCGTGAGCATCGGGATGATGTTCCGGCCGCTGAAATTTGATTGACGGAAGCAGAGAAGGAAGGCGTTCGCTGTCCCCGCCGCCTTTCTGTCTGTTGAAGTATATAGAGTATGGAAGGGAAAGCAGAAAATATAATGATGGAAAGGAAAAAAAGATGAAACAGCGTTTCGCCTGTTTTCTGACGACGCTTCTGCTGTTGTCGGGAAGCGTTTCCTCGGTGGCGCTCGAGCCTCAGGCGGTGATTTCCTGTGATTTCCAGGAAAAAGGTGCACTTCTTCCCTCCGTGAAGGGATCGGAGAAAAGCATCCTTCTGCAGCCGGGGAAGAATGTCAAAGCTCAGGCCGGACCGGACGGGATTCCGGGAATTGTCTTTCAGAAAGGAGAGGAGCCCTTCCTTTCCGCCGCGGAAGGGGAGAAAGTACCGGACATGAGCGAGTCTTCCGGGAGTTTCCGGATTCGTTTCGATGAATTCGGAGAAGCGTCGAAGACTCCCGAATCCGTCTCCATGGGCGTGCTGGACTGCGTGCTGGAGAAGGACGGGCACATCGTTCTGAGATTTTACGGCGGGAAGGACGATCTCCGCGGGCCTTACATCACCATGCGCAGCAAAGACCGTTTCGAGAAAGGCAAATGGTATCATATCGCGTGGAATTACTCCATGAACAAGCAGAGGCTTTCCTTCTATGTGGATGGAGTCTGGCAGTATGAGAATGACAATGCCACCATTCTTCTGCCGAAGGTTTCCTCCCCTGTCCGCTTCACTCCGCGTTTCAACGGCGCGCTGGCGGCATACCGTCTCTACGAGGCCTCTCTGAACTCCCCCTGGCTGACTCCGCAGCAGAAAGCCCCTGCGGAGAAGGAAGCGTTGAAGAACCTTCTTTCCGAGGCGGGGAAATATACGGCGAATCCCTTATTCACGAAGTATCTGAACGAACTCGGGAAACGCCTGGAATCGTATTCCGGGCGCAAAGACGTGACGGAAGGGCAGTGGAACGCGCTGGAACAGAAAATCCGCAATGCGCAGCGGATGGCTGCCGAGATGCCGAATGCATCGAACAAGGCCTCCTGCTCAGGACCTGTGGCGGTGTATACGGTTCCCCCGATCAGCCAGGAAATCCGGACTCCCTGGAAATTGCCCGCAGACGGGATTCTGAGCGGAGTGCTGGAAATCTTTGCTGCGCAGGGTGAATATGAATCTGCCTCGTTTCTGGTGATTCCGTTCCAGATGCTGGAAAAGTTTCATGTGACGGCTTCCGCGCTGAAGGGGCCCGGAGGCGCGGAAATTCCTGCGTCGGCCCTGGATCTCAAGCTGGTGAAGCGCTGGTACCGCGCGGGCGGAGCATGGCTGAACTATCATGCCGACCGCCGCGGACGTTTCCTGACGCCCGACCTGCTTCTGAACGATGATTCGCTCGTCAGAGTCGATGAAATCCGCCGGACCAACGAGATCCGGTTGGATTATCCTGAAGGGTCCGTCTATTTCGACGCCAGCCGCCGCGAATCGACTTCCATTTCCTCGTTTGATCCGGATCTTCTTCCCTTCCGCGATGCTCCGCAGCTTCTTCCGCTCACTCTGCCTGAGGCGGGGAAGAATCAGCAGTACTGGCTGACGCTGCATGTGCCGGAAAACACCCCCGGCGGACTCTATCGCGGGACGCTTACCATGACTGCGGATGGAAAAAGCGTCGGCACTCTTGCTCTTGCCGTGCGGGTTTTCCCCTTCCAGCTTCCGGAAGCGCGGACCAGTTACGACACCTCCCGCCGTTTCTTCGGGAATTTCTCCCACGGAATGGCGATTCAGAATCAGAAAACCTCCGAAGACCGGATGCGTGCGGAATTCAAGATCATGAAGGAGCACAACATGCTGTATCCGAGCGGAGCGTTCATGCCGAACAAGGAGATGTTTGAAAAAGAAGTCCGTGTCCGGAAATCCCTGGGCATGCCGCTGCGGCCGGTCTTTTCCGGGAGTTCCACAAGCCAGAGCTGGAACCGGACGAAACCGGAGGAACGGACCACGGAAGTCTTTGAAAAGGAAATGTCCGACTACGGAGAGGAAGTGGAGGAATTTCTTGCGAGGCACGAAAAGGCCTATGGACACCGGGATGTATACATGTACGGCATCGACGAGGCTTCTTCCTATAACGCCTTGTATTATCTGCAGGAACCGACCTGGACCGTGGTGAAACGTCATGGCGGGAAAATCCGCGTGACAGGCATGGGGATCAACAATCTGGATTTCGTCGGAGACATTCAGGACATGATTGTCCGCACCACCGTGGAAAAAGATGAGGCGGAGCACTGGCATGCGGGCGGAGCGCTCGTCATGAACTACGCCCGTCCGTTCCCGGGAGCCGAGAATCCGCTGATCTTCCGCCGCCGGGTGGGCATGTGGATGTATATGAACAATTACGACGGAAGCATGATCCACGGTTTCGCCGCCCGCAGACGTTTCAACGAATTCTTCGACGACCGCGACGGCAATTACCGGAATTTCGCCATGACCTATCCCACCTCCGACGGCGTGATCAACACCATCGCTCTCGAAGGGCTCCGCGAAGCCTTTGACGACATCCGTTACGTAAGTCTCGGGAAGATCCTTGCGGAAAAGGCGCGCGAGAGCGGCGTGGAGGAACTGGTCCGCGAGGGCCGTCGGCAGCTGATCTGGTTCTCCCGGATTTCGCCGGACCGGGGGGATCTGGACTATGTCCGTCTGTCCGCTGCGCACCGTATCTGCATCCTGCTTGACCTGTACAAAAAACACGGAGTGAAACTGCCATGAAATCCGTATTGATCTTTTTTGCGATTCTCTGTTTTTCCGCCGCGGGATATGCCGCGGGGAAGAATTTTCTTCCGGTGTCGTACCGGAGCGTCGGCGGGGATTTTGAACGGCTCCTTTCCGATCCTTCGGTGAAATGGAACTTCAATTTCCGTCCATACAGCAAGGAGAGCGCGGCGATGCTCTTTACGGATCCCGCCTACCAGCGGGACGTCTCCGCGGGGAAAACCATTGAGGGCCAGCGTCCGACCGCGATCAGCATGTTCTGCGACAGCGAGGGATTCACTCTCCTGATCTTTGCCGGCGAACCGGACATGAAAAAATATCTGGCCGAGGGAAAAGCCTTCCCCTCTTGCACGCTGGAACTCTTTTTCGCGCCCGGAGACTGTGACAATGAAGAGATCGTCCATTACAACCAGTTCATCATCGGCGACCCGATCAAACCGGAAGTCCGCTTCTTCCCCTGGCTGGTGAACGACCGGAATTTTGAATCTTTGGAATCGTATCTCCGCCTGGAATCGAAAATCGTTTCCAACGGGGTGATGCTGCGTATCTTTGTTCCCTGGACCTTTGCCTGGAACATGCTGCCCCTGGACGACGGGAAGCGGAACAATTACTGGCGTTTGTCCGTGATCCGTTTCAGTCCCGGCGGCGGCCAGACCTGGGGCGGAGTTGTGCATGAACTCAGCCGCGCGGGCTACATCCAGTGGCCGGATTTCACCCCGGAACAGAAGCTCGCGATCCGCAAAAATGTCCTTTACCATGCGTGGAACGACTACAAGGCGGCCTTCCGGCGCGTGGATCCCGCCAAGACCCCTGATCTCAAGGAACCCTACCGCGCCGCTCTACCGAAGTCGGAGCGTTCCTACAACAATTTTGCGGAGTACCGTGATTTCGCGGAAGAATGGATGAAGCCCATGGCGGCGGAACGTGATGCGCTCGGTGCGCAGATTGCCGCGATGGATACCCTCTCTCCCGAAGAACAGGCCCGCTTCTACAAGAAGGCATCCGCCGCGCTGATCCAGTTCCAGTACGATCTGGAGGAGGCGTTTGCCAAGTATCTGAAACAAAAATGGATGAGTGAAAAGGAGTGATCGTTCGATGAAAACTGCAATTCTTTTTCTGATAACTTCCCTTTCCCTTTCCCCGCTCCTTTCCTTTGCGGCGGAAGCGGCAAAAACGGGAGATGCGAAAACGCCTGCTCCGAAACCGTCTGTGAAGCAGGAGAAACAAAAGGCGCCCGCACCCCGTGAAATTGTGAACAAGGCCATGGCGAATGCCCGGGAGTCTTTCCGGAAGGATTCGGATTCCGCGGCTGCGCTGCGCATTCTGGATTCCGCAATGGAGGCCGCCCGGACAGACTGGGATCAGGAATTCCGTCTTTCTCTTGAGAAGGCGCTGTATTTCAAAACCTATGCGGAAGGGAACGCCTTTCTGGATCAGCTTCTTGCCCGGAAAGAAGTCACTCCGGAACAGTGTTATTTGATTTATGGAAGAAAAGCGGATCTGGTCCGGCGCCATCGCGAAAAAGGGGTTACGCAGTACCAGATCTGGGATCTGGCCGTTGCCGATCCCAGAATGGGGGCGAAGGAACTTCTGCAGGCGAATCTGATCCGTGCGAATGCTTTTCCTGTACCGGAACGGCTTTCCTTTCTGGAAAGTCTGAATCCGGATGATGAAAGCATTCCCCCGCAGGTCCGGAGCAACTATTATGCCTTGCTTGGGAGGACATGTCTTCAGCGCGTGAACTATTACGAGGAACACCTGACTCCGCTTTTCCGGAAGAAAGCGATTGATGCGTACCGGAAGGCCCTCGAATACCAGTCCTCCTACCGGAATGTCCTCAGCCTGGCGGAAACCCGGGTTCTGGCGGGGGATCTTGACGGCGCGGAGGAAACCATGAAGGAGTTTGAGAAAATCAAAATGCTTCCCGCAAACACGGTTCCCGTGGAATGCCTCCGCGGTGAAATCGCCATGAAACGGGGCGACTATGCCGCGGCATCCGAACTCATATCCAAGGCACTGAATCAGGAAAAGCTTCCTGCCAACGCCGTCAATCATTTCCAGTATTTTCTTCTTGCGAAGGCGTATTTCGGCGCCGGGAAATACCCGGAGGCTCTTTCCGCAATGGAAATGGCCAGGGACAAAATACGAAGCGGCTATTACCGGAGTCTTTATGAGCAGTATGTGAATCATCTTTCCAAGGTGATTGCAGGACAGGATGAAGACTAGTTTTTTTCTTCTCGGGAGGGAATGCTTGTCCTGATGGGCATTCTTCCTTCCTGAATGATGCATGGATTTTGTCTTTCCCCTCATTCCCGCACGGCTCTCTTCTCTGGAAAGAACTTCCGGGAATGAGGGGGACGAATATGGAGAGTTTTGTACATTCCTTCGGAGCATTGAATTCTCAGGAAAAGTTTCAGTCAAACATTTCTGATGAGAAAAAAGCTTGGAAAGGAAAGTTTTTGAAACGGAATTTTACTTTGTTTGTTGTTTTTTGATGTCTTTTCGGTTTGTTTTTTCTGAGAAGACGTTGGTTCTGCCTCGGCTTTGTTTGACAAACAGGATTTTTCGATGCAAAGTTATAGAGTACTGGACGAAACGGGAATTTTGCCGTTGCAGGTTCATCTGATGCCATGAATTTGTTTTTGCTGCCCTGTTCTTGTTCTCTTCGGAGAGCAGGAGATGTGGCTCTTGCGGGAATTTTCTTCCCCCTTCTGATCTTCCGTTGATCAGAAAGGATACTGTCGGGATTCCTCAGGGGAGCGACTCCGGAGAAGAACAGAAATGAGATCACAGGAATAAACTATATTTTCAAAGGAAATAAAGAGGATTCAGAAAATGAAGGGTGCGCCTCTCCCCTAGGTTGGACAACTTTTATCAAAAGATTGGTGTAAAGCCCCTTGTTTTACTATATCCCATTGTTTGCCGATTGCA
>CAJMAW010000107.1 GCA_905211485.1 uncultured Lentisphaeria bacterium
TTCCAGACGGGCTTTGAGGAGACCGTCCTTTTTCAGAAGGGAACGGTCGACTCCGATCAGAAGAAGCGGCACTTCATTGTGTTTTTCCCCTTTTTTCAGCTTTGTTCCCTCTTCCGTCTGCCTCTGCTGTTCCAGGAAGGAGAGCCTTTCCAGGAGCTGGGCTGCATGCCAGCGGTGGAAGAGTTCCATGGGGAATTCTTTTCCTCCGGGGTGATGTTTTTCCCGGAAAAGGAAGTCGGGGAAAACCAGTTTTTGAGGGGTTTCTTTCCAGTAGTCCGGAGCACTGTCGATTTCCCATTCCGGAACGGTGCTGCGGAAATGTTCCGCAAAGAGGCGGATTTCTTCCGGAATATAGGCGGAAAAGTTTGCATAATGACTCCGGAGTCCGCAGGAGGAATCCAGAACAAGACGCTTTTTCTTCTGTCGGAGCCGGATTTCACAGGAAAGTTTCCATTGCTCCATCTGACAGACTGCAGGAAAAAAGGAGGCGAGCTGAAGTCCGTATTTCGTGCTGTTTTCAAAAATGCTGGCCGGTCCGTCCACGGTCAGACGTATTCTGCTTTCATCCGGAGGCTTTCTGAGCCGGACATCCGCAAGCAGACGGAAAAACTTCAGATAGCGGAAGAGACGCCGCAGTTTTGCCGGATCGCTATCCGCGATTTCCAGCGTCAGCCCCGAAGCATGCAGAATCAGACTCTGCACCAGAGAAACATTATATCGTTCCAGCAGTTCCTTCGGGAAGGTTTTCCGGATCCGTTCAAGCGTTTCCTGTTCGGGGAGATCGGCATAGATCCCGTTCCGGAACGGCGGGGAATTTCCGGCATCCTCATCGCGGAAGTCCCGGAGGACGCATTCCCTCACGTCTTCCGGATGAGGCGGCAGACGGCCTTCCCGGAGCATGGATGCGCTTTTCAGAAAAAGAGCTCTGCGCAGATCCGGAAATTCGGAACTGCCGCCGGCGGAGGAGAATTCAGCCCGGTCGGAAAGGGTTTTCAGAATGCCTCTTGCCAGTTTCAGATCCTTCTGGCGGAGAAGAAGGCCGGATGTGAGTTCGTCGAGAGTCCCGCGTGTGGATCCCGTGCCGTTTTCGTAGAACTGCAGAAGCGCCGAGGCAAAATGCAGCAGACGGGGATCCGAAGGATCGATGAAAGAGGGTTTCAGATAGTCGCCGTTCTGTTTGAAACGGAGAAGTTCGGAACTGAGCATGGGTCATGTGCTCCTGATTGGTCCGGCGGCGGAGTTCCGGTAGGCCCGGTTCCGGCGGCGGCGGTCGCTGACGCTCATTTCGGAAGTCCCCTCGCTGACCAGTTCATAGAGACGGGCCTGCTTCCCTTCTTTTGCCCGGAGAATGCGTCCGAGACGCTGGACATGCTCCCGGATGCTCGCACTCCCGGAAACCACGATCCCGATATTCGCCTCCGGCACATCCACTCCCTCGTTCAGCACTTTGCTGGTCACCAGCACGGGATAGTCTCCGTTCCGGAAGGATTCGAGGAAATCCTTTCTTTCCGCGGCCCGGGTCTTGTGGGTGAGGACCGGCAGGCAGAGTTGTTCGCCGATGGCGTAGGCTGTGTCGTTGTCCGCTGTGAAGACCAGGATTCTGGCATCGGGATTGTTCCGGATGATGTCCCATAGGACTTCGATTTTCGCATGGCTGCAGCGGGCGATGGAGCGTTGGCGGAAATAGGAATTCAGCACTTCGCGCCCTTCCGGACGCCTTCCGCAGAGAGCGAGAAAACGGCCCCAGGCGCCCGCTTCGGAAAAGTGGATTCCGTGAGTGCGGAGGAAGCCGGTGTACTTTTCCCGGGCCTCGCGGTACTGGCGGGCTTCCTCCTCGGAAAGCTTCACTTCCAATCGCCGGGTGATGTACGGGGAAAGAATGCTTCCCTCCAGTTCATCGATATGCGCGCGGTAGACGGTTTCGCCGATCAGCCGGCGCAAAACTTCATCGCCTTCCTCGCCGCATTCGGGCGTTGCGGTCAGTCCCAGACGGTAGGGCGCAGCGCACATGGAGGCGGCAAAGCGGTTCACCGGCCCGGGCAGATGATGGCATTCGTCAAAGACGACGAGTCCGAAACGGTTCCCGATGAATTCCATCTGAAGCACGGCGGAATCGTATGTGCTGACCGTGATGTCCTCAATCCGTCTGCTACCCCCTCCCAGCATCCCCACTTCGCGCCGGAAGGCCTTCTCCAGCTGGGTGGCCCATTGCTGAAGAAGGTCGATAGTCGGCACCACCACCAGGGTCGAACGTTTGACTCCCGCCATCGCCAGGAAGGCAAAAAACGTCTTCCCTGCTCCGGTCGGCAGCACCACCAGCCCGCGGCATTTCGCCTGTTTCCAGGCTTCGTATGCTTCCTGCTGATGTTTCATCGGACGGTTCCGCGTATAAAGCAGCAGATCCGGCAGTTCCCGGTAGGCCCGGACCTGGTCCCGGACAGCGATCCCGCAGGCATGAAGCATCCGGATCAGAAGGGCGTAGTCGGAGGCCGACGCACGGTATCTGCCGATCCGTTCGTCAAAATGAACGTGCTTCCCCAGAATGGAGGCCGTTTCCGCATCAGCGTCCAGGACAAGTGTCCCTGCGTCAAAGCGCATTTCAATTTCCGCTTCAGATTCAGACTCTTTCCCCATCATCGCTTCCTCCCCTCTCCCGCCGCTTGCGGCGAATCTCCGCCCGCAGAGCAGAAAAGAATTATCCTCCTTTTTTCCCCCTTTTTTCAGCTTCCCCCCAACTTCCCCCCCCGCGCTTCTTTCCCGTCCTGGAGGGCATCCGGAAGAAAAGAGAAAGCAAGGTATGGACTGTGTAATGTAATGTCCGGGAATCGTTTTTTCAATTTCCGTGGACGCTCCTTTTCCCGGGAAAATCTTATTCCCCGGGGGCTTTCCCGAGGATCCGACGGGAGAAGGGGAAAAGGAATGTTTTCTCCGCCGGGCTTCTCCTTTTTTTCTTCTTTCTCCTCCCTTTTATCCCTTGCGGGGAAGTTGCGGTAGGGGAAAAAAAGAGGTCTGCTGCAGAAAGAGGATGGGGCAGGGGGAAAAGGGAAAAAACTGCCAGACGATGATTCAGAAGGGAAAATTTTATGGGAGGAGTTCCATCTTTCCAGTTTTTTCCGCTTCTTCCGCATCAGGGGATCCGGGAGAAGCCGCGCTTCCTCCGCCATCCACCGTTTCTGCTGCCGGAGCGGCCGTTCCGCCTCCGGGAGCGGGAGATGTTTCCGGGTCGTCCTTCTGAGCTTCGCCCGTATACCCCTTTCCTTCGCAGATGGGGCAGGAGACCAGACGTTTTCCGCCGCATTTTTCGCAGATTTCCATTTTATATCCTTTTCCGGAACATCTTCCGCAGTCCTGTTTTGCAGGGCATGGGAAGCATCCTGCGCCTTTGCAAGCGGGACATTTTTCCTCTTCTTTTCCTGTGCCTCCGCATTTTGAACAGGGCTCGGTGACGTATTCGACAGGGGAATAGCCGGGCCAGACATTGCCTCCAGGGAGATAGACCGTCCTGCCGCCCGAGTTGAAGACTCTGCCTCCCGTCACGCCGGAGGGGACCAGTTTCCAGACGACACCTTTCCCCTTGCAGCGGGAACAGCGTTCCCCGACGCTTCCCTTTCCGGCACAGGTCCTGCATTGACGTTTCCCCGTTCCGGCGCAGATGGAGCATGGAAGGACTCCTTTCCCTTCACAGTAGGCGCAGCTTTTCCGCACGGTTCCCCTTCCAGCGCAGGTCTCGCATGCAATGTTTCCTTTTCCGGAACAGCGTGTGCAGACTTGTTCGGGACTCAGCCAGATGGCATCCCGGAAGAGAATGTGGCCGGAAGAAAGATGATTCTGAAGCGTATCCTTGGGAAAGGTCCTGTACTGGTAGAGAGCGAGACCGCTTTCTTCAAGGGAGGCGGAGAGATCCGAGGAAAGTTTCCGCGTGTCTTCCTGAATCAGGGCGAGGGAGTCTCCGTCCGCAACTGTGTTGGAAGGAAGCTGTTTGAGCTGGGCGAGCAAAGAGGCGATTTCTTTTGCGGCGTCTCCATAACTCCGGGATCGGAACAGCATCCGGGCTTTGGAATACAGGTCGCGCATGATTTTGATCCGGGCCTTGGCCTGGGCTTCGTCGGGGGAAAGGTTTGCGATGTCGTCGGGTCGGAAGAAATCGGTGCTGCCGTTGTCCTGTTCAAAAAAGATTCCGGTGCCGTCGCCGCCGCGGTATTTGCCGGTGACTGCGCGCCCGTCGGCGAGAAAGAGACATCCGGCCTCTGCCATGGCCCGGAGGACTTCCATCCGGTTTTCAAGGGTGTTTTTCTTTTCCTGATCTGCCTTGCGCATGAGTTCGGCCTGTTCCTTCCCGACCCATTTCCCGCGGTAGAGTGTGAGCCCTTTCTTTTCCTGCGCTTCTGAAAAAAGTTCAAATTTTGATTTTGCAGAAAAGACGATTCCTTCCGTGTCTTTCGGGACTTCGCAAACGGCGGTTTCGGATCCGAGGCGCCAGAGTGCCGTCCAGGCGTCCTTACCGTCCGCGGACACCGGCAGCTCGGCGCCTTCGGGCAGAGGGAAGGCAAGCGTCTGTGCCTGCACGGCCGCGCGCGTTCTCGCCCAGCCCTTTTCCGTGAAGAAGAAACTCCCTTTGTATTTGCCGTTTTTCGGGAATTCCGCGAGCAGTGTCTCATTTTTATAGAACAGGGCGAAGATCCAGCTCGAACTGCTTTCCGCCACCAGGTAGATGGGGGTCTGCGAAGGAATGAAAACCGATTTCTTCCCAGCGGGAAGAGCAAGTTTCTTTTCCGTATGCAGATATCCGATGTCCGAGTTCCGGAACGGTTTTCCCGGAGAGGTGCCGTCTTCCGTTCCCGCTGGAAAGACGGCAACGGGGGAACCCGTCAGAAACAGCACACACAGAAGTATTCCGGCGTATTTTCTCATATTTCTCTAGTCTCCACTGTTGCAGTATAGCTCAGAAACGCGGATTCTTCAAGAAGTTTTCGCGTAAAAAAATGTTCTTATCTGGAAAACGGATTTCTCCGGATGTAGATTACCCGGGGGAGAAACAGAAGCCGAGGCATCAAGTCTGAATAAGGAAGAAGAGAATGGCCGACATCATGAAATTTTACAATACGCTCGGGCGCCGGATGGAAGAATTCCGGCCCATGAATCCGGATTCCGTCGGAATGTACACCTGCGGGCCGACCGTCTACAATTATGCCCACATCGGGAATTTCCGGGCCTATCTGTTTGAGGATCTTCTCCGCCGCGCCCTGGAATACCACGGCTATCGCGTGACGCAGATCATGAATCTGACGGATGTCGACGACAAGACCATCCGCGATTCCCGCGCCGCCGGAATGAAGCTTCAGGATTTCACGCGCCGCTACAAGGACGCCTTCTTTGAAGACATCCGCACTCTCCGGATCGAACCCGCAGCGGTGTATCCCGAAGCCACGGCCCATATCCCGGAAATGATTGAAATGATCCGCGTCCTCTTTGAGAAGGGATATGCCTATCGTTCGGAGGATGGATCGGTCTATTTTTCCATTGCGAAATTCAAGAACTACGGACAGCTCGCGAAGGTGGACATGAGTTCGCAGCGGGTCGGGGACCGTGTCCGGAGCGATGAATACGCGAAGGATTCCGTTGCGGATTTCGCCCTCTGGAAAGCCTGGGACGAGAAGGACGGCGATGTCCGCTGGGACAGTCCCTGGGGCCCCGGCCGCCCCGGCTGGCACCTCGAATGCAGCGCCATGAGCCAGAAGTATCTCGGAAAGACTTTCGACATCCATACCGGCGGCATCGACAACATGTTCCCTCATCACGAGGATGAAATCGCCCAGAGCGAAGGCGCCAACGGATGTTGTTTCGTCCATTACTGGCTTCATTGCGAGCATCTGCTGGTGGACGGGCAGAAAATGTCCAAGTCTCTCGGCAATTTCCACACCCTGCGCGAACTGACTGCCAAAGGGTACACGGGGCCGGAGATCCGTTTCACGCTGATCGGGACGCATTACCGTTCCAAACTGAATTTCAGTCTGGATTCTCTGCATCAGTCCCGTGCGGCGCTGCACAAGTTCCGCGCCTTCTTCGCACGTCTTGCCGGACTCCCGGAGGGGGATGCGGGGCTGGAAAAGGCCCGGGAACTGGCCGCGGAAGCGAAAACGCGTTTCGCCGCCGCTCTTGCGGACGATTTGAACATTGCCGAAGCGCTTGCGGCCGTCTTTTCTCTGGAGAAGGCGGCGAATGTGGCGATGTCCTCCGGCAGTTTCGCCTCGAAGGCCGCCGGAGTGCTGCTGGAGCAGTTCCGGGACTTTGACAGGGTCCTTGCGGTATTTGATGTGGATGAGTCCCTGAAATCGGAAACCGTCCCTCCGGAGATTGCCGCGCTGGCCGAAAAGCGCGCCGCCGCCAGGAAAGCACGCGATTTCAAAACCGCCGACGCGATCCGGGACGAACTCAAAAACGCCGGCTGGATCCTCGAAGATACTCCGGACGGGCCGAAGCTCACCAGGATCTGAAAGCACCCTTCCTCCTTCACCTCCCTGATTTTTGCGAGTTCTTTCCCATGAGTTCCCTGCATCCCATTTCCTCCGAGAGTGCGAAGAAGGCTTTTCACCCCCGTTTGCCGTCGTCAGCGGAGGGGAAAAACCGGATTGCCGATCTGCTGGAAAAGGAACTCCTCCATCATTACCGGAGGGAGGAATTTCCCGCCGTTCTAGCGCAGGCGGAGCAATGGCGGAGAACGCGCCCCCTGGAAGGAATCCGGGGTTTCGACGCAACACCGGTTTTCCGCAACACATTGGCCAAATATATGGCGCTCCTCCGCGGAGGCGCGGAGCTGACCGTGGGATATTCCGACTTCATCCCGCACGATGAAAACACTCTCGCATTCCTCGATTCCGCGGGAATCCCGACGGCGGAAAATGATCTGGAAGGGGAGACGGACGTGCTGCTGGACTGCGCCGGAGTACACAGGAAAAAGCGTGTGAGTCTGGGCTATGTGGAGCTGACACGATCCGGTGTGGAGCGCTACCGGACTGCGGAAAAGCCTGTGTTCGTCGCGGACAGCAGCCGCATCAAGCGGATTGAGACCTCTCTCGGGACCGGGGAGAGCTGTCTTCGTGCTCTGCGCTCGCTGGGGTACGGGGAAGTGAAAGGGGAAAAGGTTTTGCTGTTCGGATTCGGGAAGGTGGGGCGCGGGATTGCCATGTATCTAGCGGATGCAGGCGCTCTTGTCACGGTGGTCGACGCTCTGGAACATTGTCATTCTGCACTGCTGCCCGGGCTGAAATACATCGATTCCCGTTCCGGTGCGGAAATCCGTGCGGCCATTGCCGGAGCCCGGCTTGTGGTGAGTGCGACGGCTGTCCGCGGAGCGCTCACCCCCTTTGCCTCTCTCCTGAACTCCTGCGGTGCACTTCTCGTCAACATGGGAGTGGACGATGAATTCGGCCCCTCCGTTCCCCCGGAACGCGTTCTGAACCGGAAGAAACCGCTGAATTTCATTCTGGAAGAACCGACGCACATGAAATACATTGATCCGACCATGGCTTTGCACAATGAAGGCGCAAAAGTTCTTCTGGAGAAAGCTCCGTTTCTCCGCTCCGGCCCCTTTGAGCCGGAAGAGTCGCTTGAACGGAAAATTCTCTCTGCCGTCCGCCGAGCCGGCGTGATTGAGAAGGAAATTGAAAGGATTGACCTGCTGTGAGTTCTCTCCTGCTGAAAAATGTGATTCTGGACGGCTGCAGAAAAGATATTTTTGTGGTGGACGGTTTTTTCCGTGAAATCGCCGATTGCATTTCCCTCCCTGCCGCCGAAGTGATAGACGCGGGGGGCGCCCTTTCCATTCACCCCCCGTTCTACAACGCCCACACCCATGCGGCCATGACCCTTCTGAGAGGCTATGCCGACGATTTTGAACTCTTCCGCTGGCTTTCCGAATACATCTGGCCCGCCGAAGCCCGCATGATCGGGAAAGCCGTCTATCACGGGACGCGTCTGGCGATTCTGGAAATGATCCGCAGCGGGACCGTGTTTTTCAATGACATGTACTGGCATCAGCGCGCCGCTCTCCGCGCCGCGGAAGAGATGGGCGTGCGCGCCTGCATCGGGATGCTCCAGCTTTCCAATCCCGATCCCGCCATGCGCGGCAAGCTGGACAATGAATGGCTCTGGGAAAGACGAGCGCAGCTCCCCTCCCGGATTCAGCTAGCCTATGCGCCTCATGCCATCTACACCGTTTCCGCTGAAGTGCTCCGCCGCACGGCGGAACTCGCGCGGGAAAACAACGCCTGGATCCACATTCATCTTTCCGAAACGAAAAAGGAGTTCGACGATTCCCTGAAGGAACATGGCATGACCCCGACGGAATATCTGGATTCCCTCGGCCTCCTGACGGAGCGCACCCTCTGCGCCCATGCCGTCTGGATGACGGATTCCGATCTGGACCGGATTGCTTCCCGGGCTTCGGTTCTTGTCCACATGCCGGTTTCCAACATGAAACTCGGGTCCGGCACCTTCCCGTATGAGAGGGCGCGCAAGGCGGGCTGCCGTCTTGCGCTCGGCACCGACGGAGCCTCCTCCAACAACAACCTTTCCATGATGGAAGAAATGAAATTTGCCGCTCTCCTGGCGAAACACGGCGCCTCTTCTCCGGAAGTCCTTCCCGCCGACGCCGTCTTCCGCATGGCGACCGCCGCCGGAGCAGACGCCTTTGCCATCCCCGCAGGAAAAATCGAAACCGGATTGGAAGCGGACTGCATGCTCGTCAGGCGGGACAATGTCCGCATGGTTCCGAATCATCATTCCATTTCCAATCTCGTCTATTCCGCGGACAGTTCCTGTGTGGACACCGTCATCTGTCAGGGCAGGATTCTGATGCGCTCCGGGAAAATCCCCGGAGAGGAAGAGATCATTGAAGAAGCAAGGCGCGCTGCCGCCGCCCTCGCTCTGAAATAAACTCTGAATTCAGATCGGGCCGCGCGTACGGCCTCCGCGTCTCCCAGAGACTTGATTCCTTCCTTCCGCTCTTTTTTTCCCCCCGGGATTTTCCTTTTCCGGGGAAAGGATCTCCATTTGAAAAAAAGTGTCAGACAAATTGACAGGCATGATGGCGGAGCGTATATTGCTCACAGGGGAAAAAAACACAGGGGCAGGGAGCGGAAATGGAAACCATCACAGTCAAATGCCCGCACTGCGGAACGCCTCTTAGCGTGACGGAAGAGGATGCCGGCAGGACCAGACGCTGTCCGGCGTGTTCCGATTTCTTCAAAATCAAATCCCTTGAGCGCTGTCCCTGCTGCGGCAGACGCTCCTTCGAGAAGAAAAAGATCTGCGTGAACTGCGGATACAATTTCGAGACCTGCGAACGGATGCGGACCCTGACGGGGGAAGAGGCGGAACAGGCAGATCCCGGACCGCTGCTGAAGTTCCTGCTGTATCTTTCGGAAGCGTGTCCGGGAGTGTTTCATCTTTCGCGGGTGCTGGCGTTTTTCTTCTGCTGTCTGATATCGCTCGCTGTGGCGTTTCTTTCGCTTTTTTTTCTTCTTCTGGGAGTGTACATCACGGGGGTGGTTATTCTGGGGATCGGGGTTCTGGTGTACATGCACGGTGTGGCGTTCCTCTGCGCGGATGAGCTCTGCACTTTGAAAAACGCCTTTGAGTATATACAGGGGAAAAGCTGGAACTGTTTTCTGTTCCTGACTTTTTTCCCCGTGGCGGCAATCATGCTGGCGATGGGGATTCTGGGGCGTCTGCTCTCATGAGAACGAAGTCGGGGGGCAGACAGCGGGAGAAAAGAACCGTAAAAAAAGGAGAGACGTATGCTGAAAGTCAAGTGCCCGGCATGCAAGGGGGAGATGGAACTGGAAAACGAAGCCGCAGGACATCGGGTCGCCTGTGACTGCGGGGCGGTGTATGAACTGCCTCCTGCGCCGCCGTCCGGGGATTTCCGGATCTGCGTGAACTGCGTCCGCCTTTGCGAGAAGGACGCTCTGGTCTGTCCGGACTGTTCATTTCACTTCCTTACGGGGCGTTTCCCCGGGGAGGGGAAGTCTTCCCCTTCCGGTTCGGAGGAGGAGAGGAGGGCCGTGTTTTTTTCCCGCGCAAACGCGCCCTTGCTCTTCAAGGCGGGACTGCTTCTGCTGCTCGTTCTGCTGGGGGTCTTCATATACTGCCGTGTCACCGCGTCGAAGATTGCTGTCTCTTCCAGTGCGCCGCTCGGCAGAATGAATCCGGACCGCACGTTCAATTTCATGGAATTTGAAGAGACGGAAGCCGATGCCGCTCTGGCCGATACTCCGTTTCAGGATCTGAAGCTTTATTGCCATGTCGACAGGAAGGATCCCGGGAACCGGAGTTCCATGTTCGGCGATGTCATCCGCCTTCTGGCCGCTCCGGACGGCAGAATCCAGGCAGTCCTGATTTCCTTTTCCATTCCCGAGCGGATTCTTGCCCCCGGCGGAACCGCCGGGGAAAACTTCCACCGACGCCTCACAGAGGAGCTCGGAATTCCGGAAAAGCTGGACTATGAAAGCATCCGCCGCGGTGAAGGGCGCTTTTCCTATCTGGAATATGTGGCTGAGTTCACCGGGGGGAACGGAGCCTTTCTGTACCGTCACAGCAAAGTGGAGCAGGGATCCGGGCTTGCGACCTCGAAGCAGAAGGCTCT
>CAJMAW010000108.1 GCA_905211485.1 uncultured Lentisphaeria bacterium
TCAAATAGAAACAAACGAGATTTCTGTCAAAAAAAGCATTGATAGAGGTTCCCATAAGACGCGCTTCCGGAAGATCCCGGCTGTTTTCTCCGGACCTGGAAGAAACAGCGGAACACAATCATTCCATCCAGATCATCTTCGTTCAGACGAATTCATATTCATTATCATTCAGCAGGAGGAGAAGAAAAGCATGATGCCGGGAACCGAAAGCGTCCGGATTGCGCTGCTGCAGGACCGTGCGCGGGAATCGCGGGAGGAGGCCATCCGCATCACGGACGAAAACATCCGGAAAGCCGCGGAAAACGGGGCGAAAATCATCTGCACGCAGGAGCTTTTCCTGACAGAATACTTCTGCCGTGTTCAGGATCCCGCCTTGTTTGATCTTGCGGAATCCGTCCCGGGAGAGACGACGGAACATTTCCAGCGCACGGCAGAAAAATACGGCGTCGTTCTCATTCTTTCACTTTTTGAAAGACGCGCTCCGGGACTCTTTCACAACAGCGCCGCCGTGATCGATGCGGACGGCACCTTCCTTGGAAAATACCGGAAAATGCATATCCCGCAGGATCCCGGATTCGAGGAAAAATTCTATTTCGCTCCCGGCGACACCGGATTCCGCGCGTGGGATACGAAATACGGGAAAATCGGAGTCATCATCTGCTGGGATCAATGGTATCCGGAATCGGCGCGCCTGACGGCTCTGCAGGGAGCGTGGATTCTGTTCTGTCCGACAGCGATCGGAGGGATTGCTTCGGAAAGCCCCGCTCTGGCGGAACTGCAGCGTGCCGCCTGGCTGAATGTCCAGCAGGGGCACGCGGTGGCGAACGGATGCTATTATGCGGCCGTCAACCGTGTGGGAGAGGAACATGGGACCCGTTTCTGGGGATCCTCCTTCGTCGCGGACTTCTACGGGAAGCATCTGGTGCTCGGCTCCCGGGACTCCTGCGGAATCCTCTATGCCGACTGCGACCGGAAAGCCATGGAGGAACACCGGAGAATGTGGCCCTTCTTCCGCGACCGCAGAACGGATGCCTACACCCCTATCCTGAGGCGTTTCGATGATGAATGAACACACTCCGAATTTCTCTTCCGGATGGCGCATGCCCGCCGAATGGGAGGCTCAGAGCGCAGTGCTTCTCTCCTATCCCCTGAACCCCCTCACCTGGCCCGGATGCCGGAAGAAAATGGAAGAGGCCTACGCCGCCTTCGCCTGCGCCGTGACAAAATACGAGGACCTGAAAGTCAACTGCATCCCCCCCGCGCAGGAACGGGTCTTGGAGCTTTTCCGGAACGCCGGGGCAGACTGTTCCAGAATCGAATTCCTGCCCGTGGAGACCAATGACGCCTGGTGCCGCGATCACGGGCCTGTCTTTGTGCGGAATCTCCGGACCGATGAGCGTGCGGCGCTGGATTTTCAGTACAACGCCTGGGGCGGAAAGTTCCCCCCATGGGATCTGGACAATGCCGCCGCGCGGAAGATGGCGGAACTTCTGGGACTTCCTTGTCTTTCGGTGCCGCTGGTGCTGGAAGGAGGTGCTCTCGAGTCCAACGGAGCGGGAACGCTCCTGACTACGGAATCGGTTGTCCTGAATCCGAACCGGAATCCCGGGCTGACGAAAGAACAGGCGGAAGAGATCTTCCGGGATTTTCTCGGCGCGGAACGCGTGCTCTGGCTGAAGTCCGGGCTTGAGGGCGACGATACGGACGGGCACATTGATACTCTGGTCCGCTTTTTCCGGAAAGATGCCGTTCTTGCAGCCCTGGACGATGATCCCGCCTCCGTCAATCATGACGCTCTCAAACAGAATTTTGAAGCCCTGAAACGGATGAGGCTCCCGGATGGCTCCCCTCTGGAAGTCTTACCTCTGCCGTCCCCGGATCCGATCCGTCCGGAAGGCTGGAGAGAGGAGGTTCTGCCGGCGACCTATGCGAATTTCCTCATCATCAACGGGGCGGTTCTCGTCCCGACCTACCGTCAGGACAAAAACGATGCAAGGGCGCTCGAAATCATCGGAAGCGCCTTCCCGGGGCGGGAGATTGTCCCGCTTGACTGTGTGGACATCCTTCTGGAAGGAGGCGCCCTTCACTGTCTGAGCCAGCAGATGATTTTCTGAAGAATCGGAGTGTCCCCCCCCGTTTCTGCGGCTGCCGCATCTGCGCATATCTTGCCAGCAGCAGCTTCCCCCTGATTTTCCTCCGCTTTGTTTTCGGCTCTTTCTGACTTTTTTTACGGAGAAAACATGCTGAGAGAGGGGAAAAAACATTGAAAAAGCGTTTCCATGCCGTAAGGTAAAAGCGTTTATTCAAATGAATCCGTCCATTGCGGACGGATCCTGCCCCGTCGGTTTTTGTCAGTTTTTTGTTATGAAAATCAATCAGAAGGATTTTGCCATCATGCTGGTCAACACGCCTCCCATGGGATGGAACACCTGGAACACGTTCGGTTCAGAAATTTCGGAAAAACTGATTTGCGAGAGCGCGGATCAGTTTGTGAAACTCGGACTCGACAAAGCGGGATACCGTTATCTTGTGATCGACGACTGCTGGTCGGAAAAAGAAAGAGATTCCGTGACCCATAAACTCCTCGCTTCCCGCGAAAAGTTTCCGAACGGAATGAAAGTTGTCGCCGACTACGTGCATTCGCGGGGACTGAAATTCGGAATGTATTCCTGCGCCGGAGTCCGGACCTGCGCCGACTATCCCGGCAGTTTCGATCACGAATTTCTGGATGCGGAAACCTTTGCGGAATTCGGGGTCGATTTCCTGAAATACGATTTCTGCTTCTCTCCCGGGACGACTTCCGGCCCGCTGCTCTATCGGCGCATGGGCAACGCCCTGCGCGCCTGCGGACGCGACATCCTCTTCTCCGCATGCAACTGGGGAAGCGATGACGTTTGGAGCTGGATCCGCTCCTCCGGCGCACACATGTACCGTTCCACGGGCGACATCATTGACAATTTCGTGTCCTTCACCGACATCGCGAAGAGCCAGATCGCAAAATTCTGCTATTCCGGCCCCCAGTGTTTCAACGACATGGACATGCTGACCGTGGGCATGTTCGGGAAAGGCAATGTCGGCAGTTCCGGCTGCGATTTCAATCAGTACCGCACCCAGTTCTCCCTCTGGTGCGTGATGGGCGCTCCGCTCATGCTCGGCTGCGATCTCAGAAAAATGACTCCCGAGGTGCTGGAACTGGTGCTGAATCCGGAACTGATTGCCATGGATCAGGATGCGGAATGCCGTCCGGCGTTTGTGGTCGGGGGAAGCGTGGAAGGGTCCGGACCCCTGGTGCTGGCGCGCATGCTCGCCGGAGGAGACCTCGCTCTCGGTTACTTCAATATGACGGACAGGAAACTCCGTGCTTCCTTCCTCTTTGAAAAAGCCGGATTCCCCTTCGCCGCGGGTTACGACCTGCAATTCAAAGACGTCTTCACCGGAGACTCCGCCGTGTACAGGGAACTGCGCATCGAAACGCTGGACCCGTACGCATGCAAAATCTTCCGCGTGACTCCGGTGAAACGCGCATGAGTCTCTGCGCACGATGCCGCGCTCCGCTTTCACAGGACGAAATTGCCTTGACACGCAAAATCGTTCATCGCGGAGCGACGGAGTTTTTCTGTCTCTCCTGCCTCTCCGCGCACTTTGACATTCCAGTGCCGAAGCTCCGGGAGATGATTGAGCATTTCCGGGAGGCCGGATGTCTCCTCTTTGCGCCGAAGGACTGAGAGATTCCCTTCCCTTATCACGTGTTTTTTTCTCTCCGCAGCTGCTCCTCCCGACTTTTCCTCTTCCTCCATGCCTCCTGCAAGGAGAGAAGGGGAAAAAGAAGGGGGTGAGTCCTCCGGCGGGATGGGGAGGGGAAAACCGGATCTTCTCCGGAGAAAAGCGGAAACAAATAATCAGGGAAAAGGATCAGCCTGAAAAGAAAAAAGAGGGAAGAACCCGAACAGAACAGGAGAACACAGCCTTATGACACAGCATCTGACAAGCACATTTCCCATCGACGGCGAACTGATCAATCATGCGCGGGCCCTGGAATGCGGACCGGACTTTTTCCGGATTGAAGTGCGCGGGAAAACGCTCCCGGGGCGGACCGTCCGTGTCAACGGCGTTCCCGCGCATTCGGAGGAGGATGCTTCGTTCCGTGCCGAAGCGGAACTGCGCGGACGCTTCCCCGAACTGCTGCTGGAGGATGGAACCGAGACACTGCGGATCCGGCCCGTCTGTGATTACGACCGGGAAAAACGATACAATTTCTTCATTGACGACAATTCCTTTTTCCTGACCGAAATCGTCCGGAAACACCACCGTTCCATTTTCGACAGTTTCTACCTGGATTTTCTCCGGCGCATGCACCTCCGCTACGGCATGAAGGTCACGCTGAACACCTTTTTCCGGAACGACCACGAACCTTTCCTCCTGACGGAAATGCCCGATTTCTACCGGAGTGAATGGGAAGACAATTCCTCCTGGCTGCGTCTCGCCCCCCATGCCTATTCCGAATTCCCGGGCAATCCCTACTGCGAGGCCTTCCCGGAAAAACTCCCGGAACATTTCCGTGCCGTGACGGAACAGATCCGGCGTTTTGCCGGTGAGAAAACCGTTGTCGCACCTGTCATCATGCATTTCTACCGCGTCACCAATGAAGAGAGCATGCGTTTCCTCAGGGAAGAGGGCATGAAGGTTTTCACCGTTCATGAGCGTTTCTGGAAGCAGCTGCGGGAAACGTACGGACGCGAATTCTTCGGGGTCTATGATTTCAGGCACGATCAGCTCCAGATTCCCGTCGAATTCTTCTGCAATCTGCTCAGCACGGAGCAGATTCTGCGTCATCTGGAATCCTGTTACGCAATTCCGGGGAAAGACTTCATCAATTTCGGATCCCACGAGCAATATTCCTATCCCTTCTATTCCAATTATATCCCGGAACACTTTGAACGGATTGAGGCGGCGCTGAAAAGCCTTTCGGAACACGGGTATGAGGCGGATTATTTCAATCTGCGCGAACCGTAATCATACCGTTTCCATGCACCCCGTCGTACCTAAGGAAGCAAGGAAAGAAGAGAGAAGAGAGGGCGCGGGGAAAAGAGCTGTGGGACGGAGCAAGAACGCGGGATGATCCGTATCCGCCTTCTTCTCTTTTCTCCCTCCACAGACTTTCTCCACAGACCTTCCTTTCTCTTCGGGCTGGAATTTTCAGATTCACTCCGCCACTTCATAAATCTGCTGAAGCACAGTCGAATAGACTGGGATGGCCTTCCGGAATCCGAAGCGCTCCATGGTTTCCTTCAGATCCTGTTCCCCGCTGCAGATGAGGTAGAGTGTTCTGTCGAGGGGAAGGAAGGGAATCTTTTCCCGGTTTGGCAGGTCGAAGAGGATGCATTCCGGGGGGAGGCCCGCTTCAAACATGCTGTAGAATTTTGTGGCGTGCGGATCCGCCTGGAAGCTGACGAAGGCCAGGAAAATACGCCCTTCCCGGGCCTGTTTCCCGAGCCATGCCGCGGTTTCATCAGGGCGGAAATCCTCCATGCGGGCGTAATGCGGCAGGAAGAGGTCGTCTCTGCGGGAATCTCCGAACACGGCGTCGCTGACTGCCGCGGATTTGTGAATGGAGACAAACATCCATGCAAGCGTCAGCAGGGCCGGCCATGCCGCCGCCCGGAAACGCGGTGCGCTTCTTCCGATCCGCCGTTTCCCAGCGCCTCCGTCATGCACCTCTGTGTTCCGGATTCCCCTGCAGAAGAAGGAGAGTCCGAAAGCCGTCCAGAAAAGCCAGAGCGGGAAAAGCGGGAAAAACACCCTCGGGAACACAGGAACTTTGAAAACAAAAAAAGCGGGCAGAGGCAGCAGGAAAACCAGCACGGCGGAAAAAATCCGGAGCCTGAGCACGGGATATTTTCTCCAGGCCGTCACGAATCCCGCCGCCGCAAACGGAAGTGCCGGGAGAATGCAGAGCGCGAAAGACAGATACAGATTCCAGATCGCATTTCCCGCTGAAAACCACCCTTCTCCCAGTCCCGCGCAACGCAGAAATTTCGGCAGAATCGGCAGATAAAAGGCCGCCAGGGAAAGCGGTGGTATGACCAGAAGAACGGCCCATTTCCAGACTTCGTATCCACGGTCCTTCCGAAGCGCGAGACGGGAGAAAAACATCAGGGCGCTCCCCGTCAGTGCTGCAAGACAGGTCGGGGCCGTCCCCACGGCGAGGAGGGAAAAGAGAAAATACAGCAGGAGGGCCGGGAGTGAAGTCCTGCGCATCCATTTTTCCGCTGCGAGAAAGGCCAGAATCGTGAGGAGGAATCCGATCATGTATCCTCTGAGCGCCGTTCCGAAAACTGCGAAGGAAGCCGAAACACAGAAGGGGGAAAGGGTCAGGACCATGCTCAGGACTCCGAATTTGCGCCTGAGGAGCCGGATCAGCAGCCCGGCAGAAAGAAGCGCCGCGGCCGCGGAGGGAACGCGGTAGAGAAAGAGCGCCTGAACTTCCGATCCCCATTCCAGAAGCCGAATCCAGAAGAAAAGAATCCATGAAAAGACAATATGGTTGTTGGGAATGTCGTAGGCGCGGTAAATGGCGCCCGGTCCGCCGGAGGGGGAAAAATATTTGACGAGGGAAACGGTCAGAACTTCGTCAAACCAGAACGGTCTGAAAAGGCTTGTGAAGAGCGTGAAGCCCGCAAAAGCCATTACCGCGAGCCCCGCATAGCTCAGCAGATGAAGAAGTTTCCGTTCATTATCCATGATTTTCTTCATGATTTTCTTTATGGCTTTTTCTCATGATTTTTTGATTTTCCTCCGCGCGGGGGGAGGATGCTGCTTGTCCGGAGCGGATCCCCGATCCCTTCAGGCGCCCGGGACGGCAAGCTGTTGATCTTTCGGCACCCACAGGATGTTGGTCGGGACCCCCGTGGAAAAGATGCGCAGATTCTCATAGCGGCGGTTGATGACCATCAGATTATACGGCGAAAAGAGGAAGATGTAAGGCTCCTCCTCATGAATGAGGCGGTGGAAGGCGTGGTAGAGCCGTTCCCGTTCCGCGGGATCGAAGCAGACCCGGATTTGTTCAATCAGGCTGTCCGCTTCCGCATTGACGAATCCGATGTGATTGCTGGATCCTTCCATGTCCGCATAGGAGGAATGCCAGAGCTGGTAGGGATCCGGTGTGAGGGTGCCGGTCCAGCCGAGCGCACAGGCTTCATAGTTCTTCTTTTCCAGGCGCTGAACCACCACCGCCCATTCCAGACCCAGAAGTTCCATATTGATTCCGGCCTTGGCCATGTCCTCTTTGATGAGCGGAAGCATTTTCTGGTAGATGGTGGAGGTGTTGGGATACATGAGGCGGAAGGTGAAGGGGATGCCGTCCTTGTCGAGGATTCCGTCGCCGTCGCTGTCCTTCCAGCCCGCCTGGGCGAGAAGTTGTTTCGCGGTTTCGACGGAAAATGCATAGGGGCGGATCTCAGGATCGTTTGCAGGATTGTCCAGGGGGAAAGGGCCGGAGACGGGACGCGCAAGATTGAAATAGACGTCGCGGATGATCCGGTCCCGGTCCACAAGATGGCTCAGGGCGATCCGGACGCGGCGGTCCCGGAAAAGAGGATTTTTCTGATTCATTCCGATGTAGTTGTAGGAGAAGGAGGGATATTTGATTTTCCGGAGGAAGCCGTCTGTTTCATCAAAGGCTTTGCCGGAACTGCGGTGAACCCACTGGTCAGGCGTCAGGCTGTCTTCGTCGATATCCTGCGAGATCAGCGCCTGAAGGCGCGTGTTCGGATGCTGAATCAGTTCAAACGCAAGGGTTTCAATCGAAGGCATGATGCCGAGTCCGGCTCCGTAGTACTTTTCAAAACGCTTCAGCAGGACGCGCCGCCCCTTGTCCCAGCGGACAAAACGGTAGGGCCCGCAGCCGACAATGATCCGGTTGCGTTCATGATCGTCGTTGAAACGGCGTCCGTCGAAGGGTCCTTCGTACGCATGATAGAGGTGCCGGGGCAGGGGGGATAGCGAAAGCGTGATTTCCATGGAAAGAAAATATTTCTCCTTCCACACCACCTCGAATTCATAGTCGTTCAGAACGCGTACTTCCTTGATTCCCTGAAGATATCCGCGCATGGGGGCGGCATCGACCGTCTCGTCCTGAATGACGTTCACATAAAACTGGAAGTCCTGCGCCGTGACTTCCACATTCTTCCATTCCTTCCCCGTCACCGGATCCGTGAAATCATGCCAGAGAATTCCCCTGCGCAGTTTGATCCTGTAGGTCGTCTTGTCTTCCGAAAGAGTCCACGATTCCGCGAGAAGGGGCTGAAACTCATTGATATTTCCATAATTGCGCTCCGCAAGCGTATCCATGGTTTTGCTCCAGAGCATGGCGACGGTCGCATCCCCGTTGATGAGGGCATTCATGTTTTTCGTATCGCTTTCAATGGCGCTGATGAGGCGGCCTCCCTGCTGCGCAGCCGGATCGAAAAATTCCGCATTCGCAGCTTCCGGAAGCGGCTCCTCCGCAAAGGATGCCTGTCCGGAACGTTCCCTCTCCCCGGTGGAAAAACGGCGCGCCTCCGTGGAAGAGCCTCTGCTCACGATTCCCGGATTCTCCCCGAGTTCGCGCAGAGAATGTTTGATCTCTTCCAGATTGAAGCGGACGCGGTCCACCGCGTTGATCCCGAGAATACCGAAACTGAGCACTGCCGCCAGAAGCAGTGTGGCGATGACATTAAGGTAGGCGTTTTGATTCATGTCTGTCACTTCCCGTTTTCTCATTCCTAATATGTGCTGCAGAGCAGGAGGCAGAAACCCGCACATCCATCCCCTTTCTCTTTCTCTCTCTTCAGAGCTTCAGAGTTTCTCTTCAGAATTTCCGGGGCCGAGTGCGCAATCCTGTTGTATATTGCCGATTCTGCAATTCCCAGCAATGTAACCCGATTCGGAGGAAATGCAAAAGGGGGGCTTGTATTTTTTGCGGATTCGGGATACAGTCTCCTGATCATTCCCGCTTTTTCTTCTCCCGAATGCTGTTTTTTTCCCGCCTGTCAGCAAGTACTGTGCGGAAGGGTGGATGTGGAGACGGGGAGAAGAAGAAGCGGGGAAAGATGGGCAAGGGATGTTTCTTGCGGAGAAGAGGAAGAAAAGAAAATGAAGGCGGCGTTCCGGACCGGAGCGGAAAAAGCTGTTCCCGTTTTCCGGGGGGGGAGGTCTGCCGGGATGGAGAAGAGAAAGAGAAGAGACGCCAATACAATACGGGAGAGTGGGGAAATGAGATCTTCTTTTGTGGATTTGCAGGTGAACGGATTTCTCGGGATTGATTTTTCGCGTACGGATCTTAGTGTCGGAAAAGTCCTTTCCGTTGCGGATGAACTGGAAAAACGCGGGACGGGTGCTTTTCTGGCCACGGTGATCACCAGTTCAATGGAAATCTACAGACACGTCCTTCCCGTTCTGGCGGACGCGTCGGAAGAGCCCGCACTGCGCGGACGTCTTCTCGGGATCCATCTGGAAGGTCCGTTTATTTCCCCGGAACCGGGCGCGCTGGGGGCGCATCCGCTTCAGGCTGTGCGGGAACCTTCCCCGGCTTTGTTCGACGAACTGTATGGACTGGCGCGGGGAAAGGTCAGACTTCTGACGGTAGCGCCGGAACGGCCCGGGGCCGAAACGCTGATTGCTCATGCGAGGGAGACAGGTGTTACGGTGTCCGTGGGGCATTCGCTTGCGGAAGACGAGGATGTCGCACGCGCGATTGCCGTCGGAGCCACTCTTTCCACTCATCTCGGGAACGGGATTCCGAATCTGCTGAACCGTCACGGGAATCCGGTCTATGCGCAGCTGGCTTCCTCTCTGCGCCCGATGCTGATCAGCGACGGGCATCATGTGCCGCGTTCCTTCCTCAAAATCGTTCTCGGGCTGAAGGGAATTTCCCGCACTGTCATTACGAGCGACAGTGCCCCGGTCGCCGGACTCCCGGAAGGAGAATATGAAATCTTCGGCACCCGCGTCCGCGTCTGTCCGGACGGGGCGATCCGGAATCTGAATGCCCCCACCCTTGCCGGAAGTTCCGCCGTCATGCTGGATTGTCTGAATTTCCTGGCAGGGCTGTTCCCCTCTTTCTCCGAAGAAGACTTCTGGCGGCTCGGGCGGGACAATCCTCTTGAAGCGGTCGGAATGAGTTCCATTGCCGTCAGCCTTCCCCGGAACGTCGGCTTTGAGAACGGGCGCTTTCTTGCCGCAGGATGTCTGAAGGCCGGGTGATTTTCCAGCGGATTTTCTGGGAAAATCTTCTCCGGATCATCTTTTTCTCCTATGATAAAATTCCACTTCGATGCCGAGAAAAACTCAATTTTTTACGAGTT
>CAJMAW010000109.1 GCA_905211485.1 uncultured Lentisphaeria bacterium
AAGACCGCCATCCCATTCAGCGGAATCCTTTCCGGGCAGCGGAATATGTTCGCACGGAAAATCCGTTTCTTCACCTTGCTGGAACTGATCGTTGTCATTTCCGTGATGCTGCTTGTGCTGGGGCTTGCCGTCTCTTCGTTCCGGGGGGAGTCGCCGGCGAGGCTGCTGGAGCGCTCCACTCTGGAATTCGAGTCGTTCTGCGCCGCTGTACGCTATCAGGCCATGGAGAAGGGTGAAGACCGGATCGTGGTTTTCGACCCCGAAGCGCGCGTCTTCCGGATGCGGATCCCCGCATCCGCTGACGGGGAAGAAATGTTCCGGATCGGGTCAAACGGCTTCTCCGGGGATCCCTCCCTTTTCTCCCTAACGGTTTCAGCGGAGGAGGAGGAGGAGAAGGAGGAGAGGGGAATGATGGAGGAGGACGGGGCTTCCTCCTCCATGAAGTGGATTCTTCCTGAGGCTTTTGAATTTGAATGGGATTCCTGCTCCGGCAGTTTCCCGGATTCGCCGGAGGGGGAGGAAGAGGAATATGAACTATTCCGCTTCTTCCCGAACGGATCCGCGGCCGGGAAACGGAAACTTTCCTTCCGCATGAAGGGAATGACCCGAACATTTGAAGTCTCCGCCCTGACCGGCCTGCTGCGCGTGACGGAGGAATCCTCCGGCATGGACTTCGGCGGAAACAATCAAGAAGAAGACGGAAAAAGAAAAGGATGGGTTTCTCCATGAAAAAACACTCTTTCTTCTCTTTTCCTTTTTTCTCTTCCAGTTTTCCGGAGAAGCTCCGGGAGGGGCGCTCTTCCCGTTTCACTCTTCTGGAAGTTGTGATATCCCTGGCGATTCTCGGGGTTTCCCTGACAGTGCTTCTGCAGTTTGCGGCGGCCTCGCAGAAACGCATCGGCAAAAGTCATGAAAGATGGCGTGAGACCCACATGCTCATGCAGGGCGCGGAATACCTGCTGCTTCACGAACGAGCGGTTCTCCATGTGCCCGAACGATTTTTCCCGTATGAGGAGTACCGGATTGAATGCAGTTACGAGGAGGCGGAAGGACTGCCGGAGGAATACAGCTCCCTGCCGGGACAGCTGGAACTGTATGCGTGCAGGATCTCGCTGATCCGCCTGAGCGACGGAAAGGAGGTGGACCATGTCACCGTGGACCGGCTCGGATATGACACGGAACTTCAGGAAGAATAAGAGGAAAAGACGTTTCACGCTGATCGAACTGGTGGTGGCGCTGACGCTTCTGCTCTTTGTCGGCCTGATTGTCGGAAGCGCTTCCGTGACATTCTACAAAGCCTGGAGCCGTTCCCTCAAACATTCCATCGCACTCCGGGAATACAGCGCCATTGACCGGGTCATGGACCTCGGGATCCGCAATCTGATCCCCTTCCAGTGGCCGGACCGCGACGATCTCAACAATTCCGTGCTCGTCTTCGAGGGACAGCCCGACTCCATTCACTTCACCACTCTCCGCCGTGCCTATGCATCCGGGAACGGAGAAGGCGCTTTCCTCTTCATCCGTCTGCGTCTGGAGGACGGCTGTCTCAAGGCGCTCTATTCCTTTTTCCCCCGTCTGCCCGACACGGAGGAAACAGATCTGGAATTCACCGGGGAAGTCCTTGCCGAACACGTCCGGTCCGTGAGTTTCCTGTATGCGGAACGGAATTCCGCCGGCGTGGTGGAATGGGTCGACACCTGGGAGGAGGAGGATCATCCCTCCACTCCGCTTGCAGTCCAGATAACCGTCGAATGGGAAGACGGAAGAATCGAATCCTGGCTCCGGCGCACGGCAGGAAGCGGAGCCTACAGCACTTTCGGAGTTCATGAAACCGGGGAGGTCATCTGAAAAAATGTATGAAACAAGGAAAAGGACTCTGAAAAGGACGTTTCTGCGCCTTCCCGGAAAAGACTCAGAAACGGGATCTTCTTCTTCTCCCTTTGTTTGCGGGAGAAGAAGAAAACGCGCGGAATCGGGAGCAGCGCTCCTGCCGGTGCTCTGCCTGATTTTCAGCGCATCGCTTCTGGTGATGGGGATGCTCGCCATGTCGCAGTACAGCGCGTGGACTTCGGCTTCCCAGACGGGCCTTCAGCATTCGATGTATCTGCTGGAAGGGGCGGCAAACCGGATCCAGTGGCTGGTGTCCGCAGAGCGGAACCAGCATCTCTCCATCCGTTTCGACAGCTTTGACTATTCGGACGATTCCTACGATCATTATCTCCCCGACGGTCTCCCGCACAGCATCGACTACTACGGCACAACACTCCGCTTCACGCTCCACGACACCGCCGGCGGCCTGGATTTCTCCTCCTCTTCCTGGCAGCGCACTCTCCAGCGTCTGAAACTTCATTCGGAGACCGATACGGAATTCACCGAGTACCTGGACCGTCTCATCGCCCTCCTCTCCGATTACAGCGACAGCAACGACGACACACGCACCAACGGAAGAGAAATCACCGAATACGAACAATCCGCCATGGAACCCCTTCCCCGCAACGCCGCCTGGCTCTGGAGGGAAGAGCTGTTTTACATTCCTGAATTCACGGCGCTTTTCCCACCGGACCGTCACGGGCGTCTTTCCTCCATCCGTTTGATTCCGCCGGAGAATGTCCTGAATACGATTGCCTCTCTCGCATCGACGGTCGTGAGTACGGAGGGAAATTCTCCCGGAGGCGGCGGAAGCGGCGGAAGCGGAGAAAGAGGGACCAGGCAAAGTTCAAACAACTCCCTCCGCATGAACGGGAATCCCAGCATCTTCAATGCTCCGGACATCTATTTCAAAAGCGTCTGCGGCCTGGAGGATTCGGAAATTGAAAGCGTCCGCGCCGCATTGAAGGCGTATCGGACGGACAGAACTCCTCTCAACAGTTCTCTCGACACTCTCCTCCTCGGCAAACTTTCCTCCGGCCTCACCTGGCAGCCGGGCCGGCTTTATACCGCGTTTGTGGAAATGGCAGGAGAGGAAAACCGAATCGGATACCGCCTTGTCTTTTCCTTTGCCGCTGCAGGAGTCGAAGGCGTGGAGGACGACCTCGTCCGCTATCTTGAATGGATGTTCTTCTGAACAATCCTTCTTCGCCGCATTCAAAGTGCACAGCTCGCGGTAGACATCAATCACAATGTCCATCACGATGTCCATCACAATGGGCAGTTCACGGTGCATAGCGCGTATACGGCTTTCAAGAAATTCCGAATATTCCTTTCCAGAGGCTTCTCAAATCTGCCCTTCCCTTCTCTTTCTCCCAAAGGAAGAGAACCCAAAGGAAGAGAAGAAAAAAAGGGGGGAGAGAAAACAGGAGAACTCTCTCTTTTCATGGGAGTCAGCGGGATGATGCAGAGGAAGGAAGAAGAACAAAAAGAAGAACAAAAAGGAAGGACATCATCATCCCCGTCTTCTCCGCACTGTCTTACGGACACAGCGGAGACTTTTTCCCCTCCCCCTCTCTTCTCTAGTCTTTTCTCTGGCCAGTAGGACGTCAGTTCTGCTGTGGCGCCGATGCTGCTGTCTGCTCCTGCCCACTGGAGGGCACTGCAGCAGGAGCAGGAGTCTGAACTCCATCGGAAGGGGCAGTAGAAGACGGCGGCGTCCCGGCCGCCGCGGGAGGAGGAGGAGCCGCCGCTCTGATCCAGGGGAGCTCCGCATATTTCACGCCGAGCAGCCCGGTTCTCGGGACCTTCCCGGCCGAGGTGAAGGGCTTGTCCGCCATATTGCGGAACGGAATGACCGGAGCCGGAACCGAAGTGGAAAAAAGTTTGAAGCGCAGTTCATAGGCGGGATCCATATCGCCGGTCGGACCGGGATCCTCAATATAGAAAAGGAGACGGTAATATTTGAAGGGATCCAGTCCTTCCGGATAGATCCAGTCTTTGGCGGTGTAGAAGGCTTCTCCCTCGGCCATGGCATAGCAGGGATATTCCTTTCCCGCGGGATTGACCAGTGTGTAGTCGTACACGCTGATGGAACGTCCCCTGTCGAAGCGGACGATCAGTTCCGCCCATGCGGGTTTTGCGAAGGCGGCATAGGCATAGACGGCCTCATCGGCAATCTGAGGTTTGTTTGTGGAAATCTCCGCAGAGAAAACCGTTCCGGAGCGGAAGCGGTCTGTTCGGACGGGAGACTCCTCCTCCCCCAAAACCGGAATGATGGCGGAGAGGGAAAAAAAGAACAGAGGCGCAAGGAAATGGGACATGAAATCTCTCATCAAAGCGTTTCTCCTTTCCTTTATTCCTGATTCAGAATTGAGCATTACCGCAATGCGGTGGAAATCGTCATCAATATGAGGTACTGTATCCTTTGCAAGGATGAAAATCAAATCGGGAGGAGAGGATATTCCCGGAGTTTTTGCACGGGGAAAGACGCTTTCCGCGGGGAAGATCAGTTTTTCCGGATGGAAACTCCAAAAAAAAACGACTTATCATTTGCAATGTCAAAGACTTCATGTATAGTATCTGTCTTTGTCGCTCCTGTTTTGTCATCGGCGGGAGCCTCAGTGCGGAGGCGCGGCATGTTGCGGAGGCCTCCGGGAAACATGAGAAAGTTTTTGTGAATCAATACAGGATGAATGAGGAAAAACCGTTATGGTCAAGATCAGATTGAAGAAGACGGGCGCGAAGAATTGGATCAGTTTCAGGATCGTCGTCGCCGATATCCGCAAACAGCGCGACGGGCGGACGGTTGAGGAGCTTGGATACTATGATCCCCGCCACAGCGACGAGAAAGTGAATGTGGAACGTCTGGAATACTGGATTTCGCAGGGCGCGCGCATGAGCGAGACGGTGGAGTCCATCTACAAGCGCGCCAAGGACGGCAAGTCGAAGACGGCCGGGACTCCGGATCCGTATGTGAAGAAAAAGAACTTCAAGAAGAGCTCTGCGGAAAACTGATGGTTTTTTGAAAGAAGCGGTTCAGCCCCACTCCCTTCCGGCGGAAGGAGAAGATGCGGCGGCCGCTGCGGCTTTTTCAGAATTTCAGAATTGGAGCTAAATAGTGGTTATCAAGGCATTAATGAAGCTTTTCGGCGGCTCCCGGGCGGAGGAAACGGAAAAGAACGCGTCCGTTGCGGGGAAGAAGAATCTGCCGCGGAAAGGTTCCGGGACGGCGCCCGCGGAGACATCCCTCCGGGAACTGGAAGGATTTGTCGATTATGTGGTGAAGGCGCTTGTCGATTATCCCGATGAAGTGAAAATCCACAGTGAGGCCGGGGAGAACGGCAAGGTCATCCGGGTGGTCTGCCGCGAGAGTGACCGCGGGAAAATCATCGGCAAGAAGGGCAAGACGATCATTGCCCTCAGAGCCCTGGTCGCGGGAGCGGCGGGAAGAATGCAGGACCGCGTCACCGTGGAAGTGATGGATGACGACGAAGAAGGGGTGAAGGCCTGAGAAAAGGACGGAAAGCGTGGGCTTGCGCATAGACATCGTGACGCTCTTCCCGGAAATTTTTGAAGGACCGTTGGGAAGCAGCATCGTCGGCAGAGCGAGGAAAGAGAGTATTGTCGAGATCAACACGGTGGATCTGCGCGATTTCACCCATGACCGTCACCGCACGGTGGATGACAAGCCATACGGCGGCGGCCCCGGAATGCTGATGAAGATCGAGCCTCTGTATGAGGCGGTGCAAAGTTTGAAGAAAGAGAATTCAAAGGTGATTCTGACCAGTCCCCGTGGGGAGCGTTTTACGCAGTCTGCGGCGCGGGAATTGTCCAGGGAGTCCCATCTGATCATTCTCTGCGGGCATTATGAGGGCGTGGACGAACGGGTCCGGCTGTCCCTGGTGGACCGCGAGTTTTCGATCGGAGACTATATCCTGACAAGCGGCAATCTTCCCGCCATGGTGATGGCCGATGCGATCACCCGGCTCCTTCCCGGAGCGCTCGGTGATCCGGAATCGGACAGGGACGAATCCTTTGAAAACGGGCTTCTGGAGTATCCGCAGTATACGCGGCCTCCGGATTTCAACGGATGGAAGGTGCCGGAGATTCTGCTTTCGGGGAATCATGCGGAGATTGAAAAATGGCGGCGTGAGGAATCACTGAAGTCCACGCTGTCGAAACGGCCGGATCTGCTGTGACCAGCGGGAACCGGCCGGCGGAGTGCGAATAATCAATAATCGGAGGTTTTGAACATGAACGTGATTGACAAGATTGAAAAAGAGCAGTGCAAGAAGGAGGTTGCGGATTTCAAAGTCGGCGACACGGTGAAGGTTTACACCAAAATCGTGGAAGGCACGACGGAACGCATTCAGCTTTTCACGGGTGTGGTTATCGCCCGGAAGAACAGCGGCATCCGCGAAACCTTTACCGTCAGACGCCTTTCCTTCGGTTACGGCGTGGAGAAGGTCTTCCCGCTGCATTCGCCCAGAATCGACCGGATCGAAGTCGACCGCAAGGGACATGTCAGACGCGCCAAACTCTATTATCTCAGAGACAAGATCGGCAAAGCCGCCCGCGTCAAGGAACAGAAATATTTCGGGCCCCAGAGCGCTGCCGCAGCAGCAGCTGCGGAATAAGGCACAGGCACCCGGAAAAAGACGAAACATACGGGTGGAGGGGGCTTTCATGGCTCCTGAACACGGTTTTCTTTCTGAACAGGATGAACTCCTCGTCCACGAGCGCAGCAAGTGGGACGAGGGGTTTTCTTTTGTCGCCGGAATCGACGAGGCGGGACGCGGCTGTCTCGCCGGACCCGTGGTTGCCGCCGCCGTGGTGTTTTCCGATCGGAAGCGGATCCCGGCGGGACTGAACGATTCCAAAAAACTTTCCCCGAAACAGAGAATGTGTCTGAGGGAGATTCTGCTTTCGGATCCGTCCGTCTGGAGCGCCGTGGCGGAAGTCTCCGCCGCGGAGATTGATGCCTCGGACATTCTCCGCGCCACCTGGAAGGCGATGGCTTCCGCACTCGATTCCCTACCCTTTGCTCCGGATTACGTCCTGGTGGACGGGCGGCCCGTAAAGGGACTTTCCAAACCTTCCCAGGCCATTGTCAAAGGCGATGCGAAATCCGCTTCGATCGCCGCCGCCAGCATTCTGGCGAAAACATACCGCGATCTCTGGATGGAACGCGCGGCGGGAAATTATCCCGAATACGCCTTTGAAGTGCATAAGGGGTATGGGACGGAACTGCATCTGGAGCGTCTCCGCCGTTTCGGCTGCTGTCCGCTCCATCGGCAGAGCTTTGCTCCGGTCCGCCAGATCCTGCACCCGCCTTCCTGGATCCAGGAGGATCTCTTCTGAGAGAGGGGAAAATTCTTCAGGGAAAACGGACAGCCATATAGAGCTCCGCCGGACACGTTCCCCGGTTTTCCAGACTGTGTTCGACATCGCTCTGAAAAGCGATGAAGTCCCCGCTTTTCAATTCCGCGCTCCGCTCTCCGGCCGTGACGATGATTTCCCCCTCAAGCACGGTAATGAATTCCTCCGTTCCCGCAGTATGCGGCTGCGAACGGTGAAGACAGCCCGGATCCAGCGTAACCCGGTACAGCTCCAGCGATTCCGCCATATTCAGGGGGGAATAGACCCGGAAAAGAGCGCTGGACGAATCCGTGGTGATGGCAGTCACATTCTCCGAACGGGTGACATCGAAGAGTCTGGCTTTTCCGGAGTTCCCGCGGAGAAGAGGATCGAAGTCAATTTTCAGCGCATGGGCAATTTTCCAGAGGGTTCCAATCGTCGGATTGACCTTGTCCGCTTCAATCTGGGAAAGCATTGCCTTGGAAACTCCGCTGGCCGCCGCCAGAGTGTCCAGAGTCAGACGCTGCTTCCTCCGTTCCCGGCGAAGATTTTCCCCCAGCGCGGGAAAATCAGGTGTCTTTTGCTGAGAGTTCATTATATTACTCTTTTTATAAAATATATTAAATACAGGGCTTGAAAAAAACTTCTTTTGTTATACTATAATGAATAAAATCCAAAATATCAAATTTATTTCATAAGAAAAAAAGAAGAGGGAGGATGTGTTGTGATGACGGGTTTTCTGATGCTCACAGTCCAAATTCTGATTCTGCTGAATCCGTTTGCGGTGCTTTCGACCTTTCTGTCTCTGACTCCGGATTATACGCGGGAAGAACGGCGCCAGGTGCTGTTCCGCAGTACGGTCACGGTGATTCTGAGCAGCGTGCTTCTCTATTTCAGCGGGGGCGTGATCTTTTCTCTTTTCGGAATCAACATGGATGTGTTCCGGATCGGAGGCGGAGTGATTCTGATGGTCTGCGCGGTTTCCCTGGTTGCGGGGAGAAGCGGAGGAGGAAGCGGAATCGGCGAAAACGGATGCCGGAAAAATGAAGCGGGAGAGAGAGATGAACGAAGGGAGGAGTCTGCCTCCTGCGAGGAATCCTCCGGAGGGGACATTGCCGTGGTCCCGATCGCGATTCCGATGGCGGTCGGACCGGGGACAAGTGCGGGGATCATCGTCATCGGGATGGAGAAAGCCGCCCCATGGGAAACGGTGCAGCATCTGGGAGCGATTTTTTCCGCATCGCTCATTCTCTGTCTGCTGCTTCTTGCCGGAACGCAGGCCGAACGTTTCCTGGGTAAACGCGGGATTTCCATCATTACGAAGCTGACGGGGCTTTTCCTTTCCGCAATAGGCGCCGGAATGATTCTGGAGGGAATCCGGAACTTCTTCCATCTGCAGCTCTAGCGCGGCGAAAGGAAGAAAGGGGGAAAATCACAGACGGATGGAACCCGTCAGTTCCGAGACGGATGCAATGGAGTGATCGTCCATCCACCGCTCCAGCCCTTCAATGACTTTCAGCGGAGCCGCCGGATCCGCAAAGATGGCAGTGCCGACCGCGACCGCGGACGCACCTGCGATCAGGAATTCCACCGCATCCTCCGCCGTCATGATCCCCCCCATGCCGATCACGGGAATCCTCACCGCGCGCGAGGCCTCATAGACCATCCGTACGGCAATCGGCTTGATCGCGGGCCCGCTCAATCCGCCGGTGACATTCGCAATCTTCGGACGGCGCGTTTCAATATCGATGGCCATCCCCGGGATCGTATTGATCAGTGAGATCATGTCCGACCCTGCGTCTTCCGCCGCGCGGGCAAAGTCGGCGATCCGCGTGACGTTCGGGCTGAGTTTCGTGATCAGGGGAAGATCCGTGGCCTTCCGGACGGCGGAAATCACGCGTGTCATGCTTTCCGTATCGGTCCCGAAAGAAGCGCCGCCCTCCTTCACGTTGGGGCAGGAGACATTGATTTCAATGGCGGAAATGCCCGTTTTTTCCTCGTCCAGACGGCGCGCGACAAGGGCGTAGTCCTCGACTTTCTTCCCCCAGATGTTGACGATGACAGTGGCGGAAACCTTTCTCAGCCAGGGCAGATAATGTTCATCATGAAGGAATTTTTCCACTCCGGGCCCCTGGAGCCCGATTGCGTTCAGCATTCCGGAAGTCACCTCCGCGGTCCGCGGCGGCGGATTCCCGTGGACCGGCAGCGGCGCGATCCCTTTGACCACAACCGCACCCAGACGGGACAACGGGAAAAATTCCGCATATTCCGCTCCGTATCCGAATGTCCCTGAAGCCGTCATGACCGGGTTCTTCAAAAGCAGCGGGCCCAGTTTCACTCTCAGATCAGCCATAATACAGTTCCTCCGCAGAATAGACGGGTCCTTCCTTGCAGCTGCGCGAATAGCGCCATTTGTCCGGGGAGGAATCGTCCTTCACTTTGACCACACAGGCGAAACAGGCCCCCACTCCGCAGCACATGTGCTGATCCAGACTCAGTTCCGTCCTTATTCCCGACTTCAGCGCCAGGGCGCCCAGGGCATACAGCATCGGCGCGGGACCGCAGGCGTAGCAGAACGCCGTCGCTGCTTCGGGGAGAAGGGACAGGGCATCGGGCAGAAGTTCCGTCACCAGACCCTGTCGACCCGCCGAACCGTCATTCGTCGCTGTCAGCACACGGTATCCGATTTTCCGGTACTCCTCCAGAAGGATCAGGTCGTCCGCGCTGCGCGCACCCGTCAGGAGAACTCCCTTTCTCGGGGAACGTTCCGCAAGAAACAGGGTGGAGGCCGAGCCGTAGCCGCCGGCGACAAGGATCGGGAAAGTGTCCTCTCCGGGAAGCGTGTATCCGTGCCCGAGCGGGCCCATGACGTCGCAGAACTCCCCCGGCGCCATCCGGGAGAGTTCTCCGGTTCCTCCCCCCACAATCTTGTAGACGATA
>CAJMAW010000110.1 GCA_905211485.1 uncultured Lentisphaeria bacterium
CTCGCCCTCATACTCCCCGGCAGGATTGCATCTCCTGCACCCGGCAGACTGTGTCTGCCGTATTTTTTTTATTCTGCAGACTCGGAAGAAAGAAGCTCCCGCAGTTTCGGGAAATGACGCAGCGCATTGAAAAAGAACACGTCCTCCCGGTGTTTTTCAGGAATCACACTGGAAATTACCTGGATGTAGGATGGGATATGAACCAGCGGCCAGTCCGATCCATAAAGAATTTTTTCATAATGATCCAGATAGGTCAGCCATGTCCGCAGATGTTCCAGATAGCCCCTGAAATGCGAACAATACCATTCCGCTGTGAAATAGCCCTCAGCCAGTCCGGAAAGATCCAGAGAGACATTCGGATTTTTTGCGGCCACTTCCACAGCATCCACAATCCACGGATTTCCGCAGTGCGCCATGATGAAACGGACCTCTGGAAACTTCACCGCCACTTCATCCACAGTCAGAGGATGCGCATATTTCAAGAGAGCTCTCGAACTGGCCGTGTCCCCCGTATGAATGACGACAGGGACATCGTAACTGCGTGCCAGATCGTAAAACGGCGCATGCCTGGGATCATGAAGCCAGACATGATTGTAGCCCGGATACATCTTGATACCGACACATTCCGGACGCCGCAGATGATGTTCAAACATCTCCAGAGACGCCTTCGTATTCTCCTTTGTCAGCAATTCGCTCTGCACCCCGCAGCAATAGGAAATGAACGGTTCCGCATGATAGGAATCCGTACATGGAATTCCGTTCAGGTCGTGCAGCATCGGCGGTGCAGAGAGTCCGTTCCGGCCATCCTCGCCGGCACCCGCCCCCATGACAATTCCCATTGCAATGTTGTTTTCCCGGAAGGTTTCGGCAATGTGGGCCGCGGTGTTTTCATGCCCCGCTGCGAGAGCGTCCCGGGTAAAACCTTCCGCTTTTGAAAAATGAATGTGTGCGTCAATGATTTTCATGGGGAAAAAACTCCTTCCGCTTTGTTTTCCCCGAATCTTTTTTCGTGTGGGACGGGGAAAGATTCATCCGTTGTTTCATCCGGCGGTCTTTTTTTTCCGTGAGGGGAAAAGAAAAAGTGGATCCGTCAGGAAGAAAACGCATTCAGCCAGAGAGCGGCGGAAGCGTCGGACGGCATTCTCCAGTCCGCACGGGGAGAAAGTGAAATAGATCCCACTTTCGGTCCGTCCGGGATGCAGGAACGTTTGAACTGCTGGGAAAAGAAGCGCTGCAAAAACAGTTTCAAAGTCCGGTCGATTTCCGCGGCATCGTATTTTCCATTGAAAGCGTAGTTGGCAAGGAATCGGAGTTTTTCCGGTTCGGCGCCGTATTTGAGGAAGTGATAGAGATAGAAATCATGCAGTTCGTAGGCGCCGAGAATGGATTCGGTTTTCTGAACGATGGAGCCGTCTCCATCCGCCGGGAGCAGTTCCGGAGAAACGGGTGTGGCGACGATATCCTCCAGGACCTTCCGCATTTCCCCCCCCTTTTGTTCCGCATACCAGGAAACCAGATGCCTCACCAGCGTTTTCGGGACCCCGCAGTTGACCGCGTACATGGACATGTGATCTCCGTTGTAAGTCGACCATCCGAGTGCGATTTCGGAGAGATCCCCGGTTCCGATGACCAGTCCGCGCTCGCGGTTCGCCGTGTCCATGAGAATCTGGGTGCGTTCCCGGGCCTGGACGTTTTCATAGGTGACGTCCAGAGTTTTGCTGTCATGTCCGATGTCTTTAAAATGTTGCAGACAGGCATCCCGGATGTCGATTTCACGCAGTTCCGCTCCGAGCAGGTGCGCCAGAGCCGAGGAGTTGTTCTTCGTCCGTGAAGTGGTTCCGAATCCGGGCATGGTGATGGCAAGGATGCCGGAAGGATCCCTTTTCAGCATTCCAAAAGTTTCGGAAACGACCAGAAGCGCCAGTGTGGAGTCCAGTCCGCCGGAAATGCCGACGACCGCCTTCTCCGCACGGGAACTCTCCAGACGTTTTGCCAGTCCTGCGCATTGAATATGAAAGATCTCCTCGCATGCCTCGTCTCTGTCCTCCCGCGATCCGGGAACAAAGGGCAGAGGCGGCACCTTCCGGTATCGAAGTCCATCCAGCGGACGGAGCGCGGAAGGTGCGTTCACGATCGCGCTGGAACAAAGATCCCCTTCCCGGAAAGAAAATTCCTGGAAGGACCCTTCATTCAGACGCTGGATTTCCAGACGTTTGAGATCCACATCCGCATACGTCAGCTCCGATTCCCGCTGAAAACGTTTGTTTTCCGCGATCAGAACGCCGTTTTCCGCAACCATGGCATGTCCTCCGTAGACCGTGTCCGTGGTGGACTCATGGACTCCCGCCGAAGCATAAGCGTAAACCGCCATGCACCTGGCGCTCTGCTGGGAAACCAGCGCTCTGCGGTAGAGCGATTTCGACACCAGCGCATTGCTTGCGGACGGATTCAGCAGGAGAGTGCACCCCCCAGCAGCCAGTTCCAGACTCGGCGGAACCGGAGCCCAGAGGTCTTCGCAGAGTTCCACCCCCGCATGGATTTTCCCGCCGAAGCAGAAGCGGTTCACAAACGGAATGCTGTGTCCGCCTCCGCCGTGCCGCGGATTGTCCAGAACCGCCTTCCCGATGATGTCCGCGCCGGAGGCGAAATGCCGTTTTTCGTAAAATTCACGCTGATTCGGGATGAAGGTCTTCGGCACGAACCCGAGCACCTCGCCGCGCTGGATCAGGGCGGCGCAGTTGTACAGTTTGGAGCGGAAACGCACGGGCAGCCCCACCGTCACAAGCATGTCCGACTCCTTCATAGCCTCCGCAATCCCGAAGAGTCCTTCCAGCGCCGCCTCCAGCAGAAGCGCCTGATGAAAGAGATCCCCGCAGCTGTATCCCGTGATGGAAAGTTCCGGGAACAGCACGGCGGCCGCCCCTTCCGCATCCGCCATCTTCGCACAGCGCACAATCTCCGCGGAATTGAAAGCCGGGTCCGCCACCTTCAGCACCGGCACCGCCGCTGCAATCCTGTAAAATCCGTACATAAGTCCTGCGACTCCTTTCCTCCGGTTTGTTCCCTTATTTCCGGATCAGCCTGAAATCCCGGAGCAGATACAGCGGAGCATAGGAAAGCTTCGCCTGCCTGAGCCCTTCCGAACCGAGATCCTGTTCCCGGTTCAGATAACTGCATTGCCCGATCAGGTGTTTTGCCGTTTCCTGGTTGATGTACTGCGAGGCGCCTTTGTATTCGTGCAGCGATTTTTCAAAATGTTCCGTGAACATGTCCGCATTGATTCTGCTGCACATCTCAAAAGCGACCATTTTCCCGTCCGCATAGGCCCCCAGACCCACAATGCCGAGCTGACTGAAATTGTCCGTGAGATGCTCCAGAGCCTCCGCCTCCAGTTTCAGATTCGCCGCCTCAGGATCCGGATGGCCTTGACGCCAGACTTCAGACAGTTCAATGCAGTCCTGAAGATTCGATTCATCAATGATCCTTGTATGGCAGTCCGGCCAGTCCCTCTTGAACTGGGCAATCAGATTCCGTTTTTTGGAAAGTTTCGCCCCCGGAAGAGCCGCAAGATCCGCAACGGAATAAATGTATTCCTCAAATTCCCGTTCCATCGGTTCGATCCGGAAATGACGTTCCAGCTCCGGACGGGCTTCGATGTATTCCTTCCGGACATGCTGGAAGGAACCGCTGAATCCGGCATGGATCATCGCGTCGGAGACGGCGAGAAGTTCGTCGGTTTCCGGATCGTCGTTCCGTTCCGCGCTGGCTGAAAACATCAGTTCATCGCGTTTTCTGTCTTCATCCAGCATGTACAGATAGATGCGCCCGTTGAACTCCTGCCAGTGGCTGCGGTATGCGAATCCCCACATGTAGAGATTCGCAAAGCTGAATTCGCAGCTGGACTCCTTGGACTGAAACAGAATTTTCTGAAGACGGTCCCGGTCGGCAAGTTCCACCCGTTTGAAGGAAAGAGGATTGAATCGCGTATTCATCATGATGAACGTTCTCCGAAGCGCATCGGAGTGAATCCGTGCATGACTGCCGCGGAGGTTCTGGAATAGAATGCCTCCGTTCCCGGGGCTCCGATGCAGACAATCCAGTCGATTCCGAATGTCTGCAGATGGGCTGTCAGATTCTCCATTACTCGCCTTGCGATGCCGTTGCCCCGATACGGTTTCCGGACCACGAGATCCAGAATGTACGCATCGCTCACTCCGTCCGAAAGCGCCCGCATCATCCCGACCAGTTTTCCGTCCAGAAAGGCGGCGGATACGGCAAAACTGTGTTCCAGCATGGGGTGCAGGAATCCCGTATCGTCCCCCGGCTTGATCCAGCCCGCCTCCAGATAGAGTTCCGCCACCTCTTCCAGCGGCGGAATGGCCCCGTTGATCCTGAATTCGGTTCTTTCCAGAATTTCATTCATGGCGTATTCTCTTCTGCCCCCTTTTCCCCTTTGTCGTTCTTACAGATGGTCCGGCGCCTGTTTCTGTGCGGCGGCATGTTTCCTGGCGCAGTCTCTCTCTCTTCACATGGCATCGACGACGGCGTTGGCGAAACCGGAGCAGGAAAGCTCCCGAGCTCCTTTCATCAGCCGTGCGAAGTCATACGTCACATTCCCGGAGGAAATGGCGGACTCAATACCTTTGATGACCAGATCGGCGGCTTCGGTCCATCCCAGATGACGCAGAAGCATTTCTCCGGAAAGCGCTAGGGAGGAGGGATTGACTTTGTCCAGTCCGGCGTATTTCGGAGCTGTGCCGTGAGTGGCCTCGAAAATGGCCATTCCGGTGTCGTAATTGATGTTGGCGCCGGGAGCGATGCCGATGCCGCCGACGCAGGCGGCGAGAGCGTCGGAAACATAGTCGCCGTTCAGATTCATGGTGGCGATGACGTCGTATTCTTCCGGACGGGTCAGAATCTGCTGGAGAAAAGCGTCGCAGATGCAGTCCTTGATGAGGATTTTTCCTTCGGGCGCCTTCCATCCGCAGTCGGGAGCGGCGGCGGTGGTGTCGGGGAATTCGCGTCTTGCCAGCTCATAGCCCCAGTCCTTGAATCCGCCCTCGGTGAATTTCATGATGTTGCCCTTGTGGACGAGCGTCACGCTGCGCCGTCCGTTGGCGAGCGCATAGCGGATCGCGGCCCGGACCAGACGTTCCGAACCTTCCTTCGACACCGGTTTGATCCCGATGGAACTGCTTTCCGGGAAGCGGATTTTGCTGACGCCCATTTCCTCCCGGAGGAAGCGGATCACTTTCCGGGCTTCCTCCGTTCCCTGCATCCATTCGATTCCGGCGTAGATGTCCTCGGTGTTTTCCCGGAAGACGACCATGTCCGTCTTTTCCGGCTCCTTGACCGGAGAGGGCACTCCCGCAAAATGACGGACCGGACGCAGACAGACATACAAATCCAGTTTCTGGCGCAGCGTCACATTCAGGGAACGGAATCCTTTCCCCACCGGGGTGGTGAGGGGGCCTTTGATCGAAATGCGGTGTTCCGCAATGGCGTCGAGCGTTTCCTCCGGCAGCCAGGTGTTCTCTCCGTAGACGGTGTTGGCCTTTTCTCCGGCGAAGACCTCCATCCAGGCAATTTCTCGTTTGCCGCCGTAGGCTTTGCGGACGGCAGAATTCCAGATGTGCATGGAGGCTTTTGTAATGTCAGGCCCGATGCCGTCGCCTTCGATGAAAGTGACGATCGGGCGGTCGGGTACGCTCAGTTTTCCGTCTGAAGAGAGTGTGATCTTTTCTCCTGCGGGAACTTTGATCTTATCGTAGGGCATGGAACCGTGTCTCCTTCCTGCTTTCCGTTATTGGCCATGGACTGGATCAAGATATTTGCGTGATTTGCGTAATATATCCTTTTTCCTTCCTTTTTCCAGTTTTTCCGCCCCGTCCGTTCTTCTGTTGCGGAAGCGCGCTCTGGAGAGCGTAGTGGAAAGATGGAGAGCCGCGCGCTCTCTCTTTTCCTCCTCCTCAGCGGGGAAAACAGAAATCCGGAAGGGAAGAAACGAAAAGGGAAAACGGCAAAATGATTCCCGGAACTTGAAAAAAAACGTTCCGGGAGTACATTAAAAAACAGACAGCTATTATGAAGAAAAACCTTATGAGAAAATTGAGGTTGTAGACAGAATCGGAAGTGGAGACGCTTATATTTCCGGTTTCCTGTATGGATTATTAAAGGCGGAGCCGCTCCGGCGGCAGACACGGTGCGATTCCGTGACCGACAGTGAACCGGAAGGAAGAATTCCCGTAAAAAGGGACTTTTTCCCTTCCGACAGTCTGGATGAGAGAAGATTCCTTGCGGACGGACGAGTCCCGCCGGCGGAAGAGAGAAGCCTGGCGCCGTTCCTGCCGCGGCATCCGCCCTGGTTCGTGCAACGGAAAAACAGCGCCGGGCTGCGGAATGCTCAGCCTTCCCCGTCCCGGAGCGGAAACTGGCGGAGGTGTATGTTGGACATCCGTTTCGATTCAGTGGAAAGTGTGCTGGAAGACGTCCGGGCGGGGAGACTCGTCATTGTCACGGACGACGAAAACCGCGAAAACGAAGGCGATCTTCTCTGTGCCGCTGAGAAAATCACACCAGACATCATCAATTTCATGATAACCCATGCCCGGGGACTGGTCTGCGCCCCCATCACGGAAGCCCGTGCGAAGGAACTGGGCATCTACCGGGCGCCCTCGACGGATCATTTCAAAACCGCCTTTACGGAAAGCGTCGACGCCCTGACGGGAACGACTGGAATTTCGGCCGCCGACCGGGCCAATACGGTGAAGACTTTGCTTGATCCTTCGGCGAAACGGGAGAATTTCGGAATTCCCGGGCATGTATTTCCGATTGCGGCGCGTCCTGGCGGAGTTCTCCAGCGGACCGGTCACACGGAAGCCGCGGTGGATCTTTCGAGACTTGCCGGACTGGCGCCCGCCGGCGTCATCTGCGAGATCACGAAAGACGACGGCACCATGGCGCGTCTCCCCGACCTGATGGAATTCAAAACGCGTTTCGGATTGAAACTCTGCTCTATTGCCGACATCATCGCCTACCGCAGAAAAAATGAAAAACTCATTCTGAAGGAGTCCGAGGTGGGACTCCCCACCCGTCACGGAATCTTCCGCCTGCATCTGTACCGTTCCCTGATCGATGGGAGAACGCATCTGGCCCTGACGATGGGGGATGTGAAGGACGGGGAATCCGTCCTGACCCGCGTGCACAGCGAATGCCTGACCGGAGATGTCTTCGGCTCCTCCCGCTGCGACTGCGGCGAACAGCTGAACACCGCCATGGACATGATCGCCCGGGAAGGGCGCGGGGTGCTCGTCTACATGCGTCAGGAAGGGCGCGGCATCGGGCTGGAGAACAAGATCCGCGCCTATCAGCTTCAGGATGAGGGATACGATACGGTGGAGGCCAATCTCCGCCTCGGTTTTCCCGCGGACCTGCGCGAATACGGGATCGGAGCGCAGATCCTGCTGGATCTCGGAGTGAAGAGCGTCCGCCTGATGACGAACAACCCCAAGAAACTGATCGGAATCGACGGTTACGGACTGAAACTTGTCGAACGCGTTCCGATCATCATCCCCCCCCAGCAGTATGATGAGAAATACCTGAACACGAAAAAATGCAAGATGGGGCATCTGCTTGACGCATAAATAATCTGCATGAAATCCGGCCGCGCGCCCTGGAAAAAACACGCTTCCGGCGCGATATTACCACCGGAACAATCATGAAAAACAAAGGTATGAAACGGAGGAAAAACCGAATGGATAAAACACCCAGAAATGTATTGGAAGGAAAATTGTCCGCGGATGGACTGAAGTTTGCGGTCATCTGTTCCCGCTTCAATGAATTTTTTGTCAGCAAACTGCTCGGAGGCGCGATGGACACGTTCCTCCGCCACGGAGGCAGCGCGGACGCGGTCGACGTGGTGTGGGTGCCCGGATCCTTTGAACTGCCTTTCGCAGCCGCGAAACTCGCGAAAAGCGGGAAGTATGACGCGGTTGTGGCGATAGGTGTGGTCATTCAGGGAGCCACGAGCCACGCCTCGCAGATCAACAGCCAGGTTTCAAAGTCTCTGGCCCAGATCGGCATCGACAGCGGCGTTCCGGTCATCTACGGACTTGTGACGACCGAAAATCTTGAACAGGCCATCGAACGCAGCGGCACCAAGGCGGGCAACCGCGGAGCGGATGCCGCGCTGGCCGCCATCGAAATGGCGAATCTCAACCGCCTGATCTGAATACGGAGAGAGGCGGCGGAATATGAGCGTTTTCGACGGTACCGGAAGTCCGAAAAAAAATCTTTCGGCACATCACCGCAGCAGCACGGACCGGAATCACCCCCCCGTGTTTCATTTCAAGCGCATGGGCCGTGAACTGGCGATGCAGTATCTCTTCCAGTGCGATCTCATGGGAGAGGACCGTTCCGGTCCGACCATGGAGAATTTCTGGGAACAGGCTGAGGAATCCGGGGAGTTCCCTTCCAACCGGATCTTCCGCAAGGCCAGGGCCTATGCGGAAAAACTCATCGGGGGAGTCCAGGAAAGGGAAGGGGAAATCGATGAACTGCTGGAGAAATTCTCCCGCAAATGGGATCTCGGGCGGATGTCCGCGGTAGACCGCAACATCATGCGCGTGGCGATCTATGAACTGAAGCATTGTCCCGACATTCCTCCCCTCGTCAGCATTGACGAGGCAATTGAAATCGCCAAGGATTTCAGTTCCGAAAAATCCGGGATCTTCATCAACGGCATCCTGAACGGAATCAAGGACACTCTCCCCGAACAGCACCCGGATGCCGGATCCTCATCCGCATCTTCATTTTCATCTTCATCCCCCGCGGCTCCTTCTTCCGGGAAAGACGGGGAAGAAACCCCGGAGGAGGACAACACCCCATGACAACGCTTTTTGCCAGATTCCAGAAAGGCCTGCAGAAGACCGCAACCGCAATTTCCCGAACCATCGGAAGCGTTTTCGGAGAAGTGAAACGCTGGACTCCCGAAGACTTCAGCGGCCTGGAAAGGACTCTCATAGAATCGGATCTCGGCGTGGCGGCCAGCCGCCGGATTGTTTCGGATATCCGCGACCGCTATGAACGGGGCCTGCTTGACGGCGCACAGGATATTGTCCGGGTCGCCGCTGAAGACCTTGCCGGGATCCTGAACGAGGGGAAACGCGAACTGCATACTGCGCCTTCCGGCCCTACGGTCATCCTCTTTGTCGGAGTCAACGGCAGTGGAAAGACCACCAGTGCGGGAAAACTTGCCCATCTCTGGCAGAAGCAGGGGAAGAAGGTTCTGCTCGCCGCGTGCGACACCTTCCGCGCAGCGGCGGTCGAACAGCTGAGACTCTGGGCCGAGCGAACCGGGGCGGGTATGATTTCTTCCAAGCCGGGAGCCGATCCTTCCGCCGTGGCCTTCGATGCCATGAAGGCAGCGCAGGCGAGAGAGGTGGATTATCTCATCATCGATACCGCCGGGCGTCAGCAGACCAAGAAAAACCTGATGGACGAATTGTCCAAAATGCGCCGGACGATTGAAAAACTGCTTCCCGGGGCGCCTCATGAAACATTCCTCACCATCGATGCCAGTCTCGGTCTGAACGCCATTTCCCAGGCCCGCGAATTCGCCGCCGCCGCGAATGTGACAGGCCTTGTCCTGACCAAGCTCGACGGTACCGGAAAGGGCGGCGCCGCAGCCGCGGTGCAGGATGAATTCAAACTGCCGGTCCTGTTTGTCGGGCTGGGCGAGGGGGCGGAGGATCTTCAGCCGTTTTCCCCTGAGGATTATGCCAGGGCGGTTTTTGCCGGGAACTGACGGAAACTGAACTGAAAAGAATGGAAGAGAAAGAGAAAAAAAGGGGGGATTCCCCCGCGGTTTCCCTTTCCCTCGGCTTTTTCTTTTCCTCTTCTTTTTCTGTCGGCGTTTTTCTCTCCCGGCGTGAAGCGGCTCATTCCTTCGGAGGGGGATGTCCACGGAAGCGGAAGGGAAGACGCTCCGCCTGAAAAATCCGGGGAAAACCCTCCGCGGAATCAGGCTTCCGCACGGCGGAAAGGCAGTGCTTGACAACAGGGACAGGGAAAGTAACA
>CAJMAW010000111.1 GCA_905211485.1 uncultured Lentisphaeria bacterium
GATCGAATTGGCGTGGCTTAGCGATGAGCAGATCGAGCGATTGACGGGCGATCTCAAAGTTCTGGCTGTGTTTTTGCGCAAGATGCGACTCAAACAGCTCGACGATTGGCCCGATATAGAAATCACTTATGTGCCCGAAGTCCTCGATCTACTCCACGAAATCACGGGGCACAAAATATTTAAGCAGGAAAAGCGTAGATTCACTAAACTTCAGCGGAGGATTACGATGTGCGAACTCTTTGAAAAACACGATTCGGCTTTGATCGAGAAAGGAAAAAATATCGGATTGGAAAAAGGAAGAGAAGAAGGAAAAAGAGAAGGAAGAGAAGAAGGAAGAGGAGGAAAAGAAGGAGGACCCGGCCCTTGCGGGAGCGGAAAAGAAAGAAGTCCTCTCCATTTTCTGGGACGGCGGAATCGGATATGCCGGAAATCAGACGGCAGCGGAAACGATTCCTCCTGCTCCTCCCCCGGAACTGAACATCCGCTCGGACTGCATGGATCTTGAATCGCTCCGGAAATGTTTTTCCGTTTTTCCCGATCCGGATTCTTCCTCCTCCTTTTCTTCGTCTTCTTCTTTTCCGTTTCCGTCTTCCACTTCCTTTTCCGGAGGCGGCAGAGGGAAAAACGGGGGAAAGAAGGACGGCGGGAAGGACTGGGCTGCCACAGTCAGGCTCAGTCTGGAAAACATCACCTATACGGATGAACTTTCCGCCACGTTGAACGGAACACTTCATCTGAACTCGAAACGACTTTCTTCAGAAAAACTTCTCCTGACGCTGAACGGGAGTTCTCCGATGAGTATTGGAGGAGAGCTTGGTTACGGGGAGAAAGAACTGGGCTGTCCCTTTTTCCTGACCCTCTCTTCCGGACAGCTTCATCTGGCGCCGCTGTTTCATGTTTTCAGTCATACCCCGCTGATTCAGTCGGTCACGGCGGAGGTGGAATCGCTCAACTGCACTCTGGAGGGGAAATGTGCTTCTCCGGCGCTGCTTGGGGAAACGCTGTCGGGAAATCTGGAGATGACGCTCGGGATGCTTTCGTTTCCTTTTTCCGCGAAGGACACGTTCCTTGGCTTGGAAATTCTGCTTCTTCCCATGGAATATCTGCCGGACTTGATTGCTCTTATTCCTTTGGAAAATGTCAGAAACGGACTGACCGGGATTCTGGAGAATGTCAGGGAAATGATTGCGGGAAGACAGGACATTTCCTTCCGGAACGGAGCAGTGACGCTTTCCGTGGAACAGGGAAAAGTCTTTTTCCAGGAAGTCTGTTTTGACGGTTCCGTCATCCGCAGCGAGATCGTCGGCGGAGAAGTCAATCCCTTTGCAAACACCGCCCGTGTGGAGACGCTCACCCACTTCGGCCTTCTGCGTTTTCCTCTTCTGTTTGAAGGACCTCTTCATTCCCTTCACGCGGATTTGAGCCGCTTCCCTTTTGAATTCATGAAGGAGAATACGGTCCCGCTGCTTTCCGGAGCCTGGGCGGTCATCAACGGGGAGCTCCTGAGGGAGGAGTTCTTCCCAGATGCGGAAGAAGAGTCTGGAAATGATAATCCGGAGGAAAAAATAATACAGACTCTCCCTCCGCTTCCTCCTCCGAAACGGCAGGCAATGGGGACGATGAATACCACAGAAGGCGGACCGGAGGAACAGAAGAACAGGAATCTTCTTCTCCATCTTCTCTTCCATTCTCATCGGGGGAGACAGGCTCCTTCTTTTTCGTCAGGGAATTTTTTCCCGGATTCAGCCTGCCTTAACGGATGTCGCGCGGAATCACGGGATCCCGGCGGAGACTGTGATCCTGCCTGAAGCAGACCCGCAGACCGACAGGGTGCGGCGGGGAAGGAATATCCGGAGGGAAAAGGTGGGTACAAGGTATGCCTGTTTTATACGGCGGCGGTGCGCGGAGAGGGGAGGGATAAATCAGGCATTCCTGTTCCCGGGAGACGTCTCCTCCGGTCCTTCCGAGAGAATTCCGACGACTCCGTCAGCAAGCACGGCCTTCATCCGCAAACCTTTTTCCGCTTCCGCGGCGGATACGACGGGTTTTCCCGTCCCGCGGTCCAGAAGAATGGCATATCCGCGCTGAAGGACTCCTGCGGGGCTCAATGCGCGGAGGCTGGATTCGAGTTGTTCAAGGCGGTGTCCCGAATCGGTCAGCTTTTTCTGCAGCAGGACTTCGGCGTCCCGGATCAGGAAGTCGATTTTCTGGGATTTTTCCATGACGAGGCAGGCGGAATCGCGGAAGACGCGGCTTGTCATGGCTCGTTTGAGCCGCCCGTCCGCACGTTCACAGGCGAGACTGGCGGCCCCCTCCATTCTTTTCCTGAGGGAATCCAGCGTATCCCGGAGTTCCGACTCCACTGGGACGAGGGCTTCCGCCGCGCCCGAAGGAGTCGGGGCTCTGAAATCGGCGGTGAAGTCCGAGATGGAGAAGTCGATCTCATGTCCGACCGCGCTCACGACGGGAATGCGGCTTTCAAAAAGCGCTTTTGCGAGGACTTCCTCGTTGAACGGCCAGAGATCCTCCAGGGATCCTCCTCCGCGGGTCAGGACAATCACGTCGACATCGGCGCATCTGTTGAAAAACCGGATCCCCTCCGCCAGCTTCCGTTCGGCTCCTCTGCCCTGGACGGGAGCCGGGTAAATCCGGACCGTCAGCCCCGGGAAACGGGCAAGGGCGATCTTGAGAAAATCCTTCAGGGCTGCTCCGGAAGGAGAGGTCACCACCCCGATGCGTTCCGGCAGAAACGGGAGGGGTTTTTTCCGTGCCGTGTCGAAGAAGCCCCTGGCGGCAAGTTTTCGTTTCAGCTCTTCGAAACGCTGCTGGAGTTCCCCGAGCCCGCAGGGCTGGAGAATCCGGATGTTGAGCTGGTATTCACCGCGCGCGGCATAGACTCCGAGTTTGCCGAAAGCCTCGACTTTCGCACCGTCCTTTAAATTGAGTTTCCGGCACAGGGCGGCGCCCCCGAAATAGACGGCCCGGATCTGGGAGTCGCGGTCCTTGAGATTCATGTAGACGTGCCCGGAACGGTGGATGGTCACATTGCCCGCCTCTCCGGTGATCCAGACCGGGTTCAGGCTGCCTTCGATCAGGTCGCGCAGGACTGCGTTGGCTTCGCTTACTGTCCAGATCTGTCTTTTCCCGCTGCTGAGTGTCATGGAGTTGTTTTCTTTAATTTCTGTGTGATTGTATTGGAAATCGTCCGCCCCGGCTTTCCCGTCCGGATCAGGATGGAATGAAAAGTCCGAAGACCGCGGGCGCCAGAGTCATCACATAGCTTCCCGCTTTGAAGAGATAACCCGAAACGGCGAAGACCAGAAAAATCAGAAAGACGAAAAGTCCTTTCTGAAATTCCGAATTCAGCATTCTCCTGACGGGAAAGAGCGATGTGAAAATCCACCATCCGTCGAATCCCGGAGCCGGGATCAGATTCAGGAGGAAGAGAACCGTGTTGTACACTCCGAAATAAAAGAAGAAGAGAGCAATTCTGCTTTCCGGTCCTCCTTCCTCCTGCAGACCCGGGAAATGCAGCAGCAGCCCGAAAAGAACCCAGGAGACCGCCAGCAGACAGAGATTCGCCAGCGGGCCCGCAAAGGAAACGATCATCGACTTCCAGCGCTTGTTCCTCACCTCCGGCCCCACCGGCACCGCCCCCCATGCGATTCCCGCCACTGCGAACATCAGAAGAGACATCCAGCCCATCTGCTTCAGAGGATTCAATGTCAAATGTCCCTGCTCCGCCGCCGTGGAGTCCCCCAGGCAGTACGCCGCAAAGGCATGGAAATATTCATGCAGACAGATGGAGAAGGAGACGATCAGCGCAATCATGAAGAAGAATACGGGATCTCTGAAAAGCTGCATGATGAATAAGTTGTCCATGAGAGACGCCTCCGTTTCCCGTGAAAAATGTCAAATGCCCGGGATTGCCCGGGGGGAAAAAAGGCGGCAGGATGCGTCGCGTCCGTTTCTCTCCTCTCTCTCTCTCCCGGTCCCGGAGATGGGGATAATGTAAACAGAAAAACGCATATTTCAATACGCCTCCCGGAGCCTTTGGCCGGATTTTTCCTCCTCTTCCCGCAAAACGGGGGAAGAGAGGGAAAACAAGAAAAAAAGAAAAATGACGGGAAAATGACGGGAAACACCCTGTCCTTTTCCCTCGGGAGGGAGTATAGTATGGGACTGCGTATCCGGCTCCGGTCCTGCCGGGGCTTTTCTCAGAGAGGAAGCAAGACGAAGAAGAGGAGGAAATCCCGGAAATGGAAGAAGAAAGTGCTGCTGCCGACTCCGTTCAGCAGGTCATCACCACGGGAATGTCCGCGCTTGAGGGGAATACTGCCGATGCCGCAGGCGGTGCAACTTCTGCAGCCGCAGGCGGATCCATCACTCCGGTGGGCAACATTGCATCGGCGGTGATGGATTCCTCCGGGACGGGGGTGAGCGCTTCCGATCCGGCCACAGCGCTGGTGACCGCCCTGATCTTCATCGTCCTGACGGGTCTCCTCGGCGGACTGGCAGCCAAGAAACTCAAACAGCCGCTGATTCTCGGATACATTCTTTCCGGCGTTTTTGTGGGTATCGGTTACCGGGCATGGTTCGGGGACGAGGCGTATGTCTCGCTGCAGGGCCTGGCGAACATCGGCGTGGCGCTGCTGCTGTTTTCCATGGGACTGGAATTTTCCAAAAGCGACATCCGGCCGATCCGGACCGTTGCCGTATGGGGCACTCTTCTCCAGGTGCTGCTGACTCTGGCCTGCGCCTCCGGAATCGGACTTCTGCTCGGCCTGCCCTTGACCACGGCGATGCTTTTCGGCGTGGCGTTCGTCTCGACATCCACGGCGGTGATCCTCAAGACACTGACCAGTAACGGGCAGATGGGGACGCTTTCGAGCAAAGTGATGATCGGCATGTCGATTGTCCAGGACCTGACTGTGGTGCCTCTGATGCTGATTGTCTGCAACCTGAGCAATCTGAGTCAGGGCCTGATGAATGCCCTGAAGCCGCTGGCGACGGGGGCGGTCTTCATGTTTCTGATGATGACCCTGGGCGCAAAACTGGTGCCCTGGCTCCTGAAGCTGGTGGCGCGCTGGAATTCCAAGGAGCTGTTCCTCCTGGCCGTGACGGGTCTTGCCCTGGGAATCGGATTCGTTTCGGAGGCGATGCAGGCTTCCTTTTCCTTCGGCGCGTTCCTCGCAGGAATCGTGCTGAGCGATTCGGATTACGGGAAAAAGGCGCTGTATGAAATGATGCCGGTCCGGGATCTCTTTGCCATGCTGTTCTTCGTGTCCATCGGGATGCTGCTGGACTGCAATTATCTTCTGGACCATTTCCCGCTGGTGGCGGGGCTGCTCCTGCTGACTGTCATGTCCAGGACGCTTTTCCTTTCCGCGATTACCTGGATATACGGATATCGGAACGTGATTCCCGTGGCGATGTTCTTCGGAATGGTGCCGACTTCGGAAATCGCCTTCATTGTGATTCAGGAAGGATCGCGTCCGAATGTGAATCTGTTTGATTCGGCGGTATATTCGCTGATCCTGTGCATCGTGGTGTGTTCGATGATTCTGGGACCGGCGGTGGATAATCTGACGTCTCCGGTCTACCGTTTTCTGCAGAAAACGATCTGGAAGAAGAACCCGCTTCTGGATACGGTGACCATTCCCGAACCCGATTTGCGGGATCACGTCATTCTTGCCGGCGGAGGAGCCGTGGGCCGATCCATTGCGCACCTGCTTTCCCGTCTCCAGCTTCCATATATCATTATCGACAGCGACCACCGTTCCTTTCAGGAAAGCCAGAAGGAAAAGCTCGCCGCCATCTACGGGGATCCCCAGCAGGATGTCATCCTGAATTCGGCCGGAATCGACCGCGCGAAAATCCTGCTTTCGATTTCCTCCGGATTCAGTGAAAACCTTTCGATCATCCGTTCCGCCCGCATGCTGCACCCGAGCATTCCGATCATCACCCTTGCGGATTCTGCTGATGAAGTGCGCATGCTGCACGGATATAAAATCTATGAAATCGTGCAGCCGAAATTTGAAGCGGGACTGGAGATCACGCGCCAGGCCCTCCTGCGTCTGGACGTCCCCGCTCTGGAGGTGCAGAACTATCTGGACGGAGTGCGCCATGACCAGTACAAGCCCCTCCTGGACGGGAAGGCGGATTACCGACTCCTGACACGCCTCCGTTCCTTCATCGGCATCGTGGAACTGAACTGGGTCCTCCTCCCGGGAGAAAGTCCCATTGCCGGGAAAACACTGGCGGATTCCAGAATACGCAGCCTTTGCGGAGTTTCGGTCGTCGGGGCCATGCGGGACGGAAAGTTCATATCCAACCCCTCTCCCGACTTCCTCCTGAAGGCGGGCGATCTCCTCGCAGTCATCGGAACCGCGGAACAGAGAACCCGCTTCGAGCGTCTCGCCGGGGCGGAAATGGCCACGACTCCGGCGGCGGCGGGGCAGGAAGTCTTTGAAAGCCGCCGGCCGGCGGAACTGCATTCCTGATTTTTCATTCCGGATGTTTCATTCCGCTTTCTTTCCGGGTGCTGCGTCACAATCTGGAGGAGGGGGGCGGGGAGGATGATGGATGCCGTCCGCTGCTGCGGCGGCACCCTCTGTCAGCGGCGGCTGTGCCCGGCCGCAGCCGCACGGATTGCGGAAGGCAAATCCATCTTTACATCGAGCCCCAGTTCCGTCCGGGCTCTGGAAATGTCCGGCACATACACTTCCGGAGCTGTTCCTTCCCGATGATCCCGCGGCTGAGCCAGGATCCGGATTTCCGCTTTCGAGCCCAGTGCGGAACGGACTTCTTCGGCCACTTCGGCAATGGACATTCCGCGGTCGGAACCGAAGTTGTATATTCTGCCGCCGCGTCCCCGTTCGAGCAGGGTCATCAGCCAGTGTACGAGGTCATCGCTTCCCAGATAACTGCGCATGGGGGTGCCGTCTCCGGAAATGAGGATCGGTCCGCCGGCGAGGGCGTCCCGGATGAAGTTCCCGATTGCGTAATGGATGTTGAAGTTGAGCCGGGGACCGACAAAGGCGAATCCCCGGGCGACCACAGATCCATCCCCCAGTTCGGAGAGGCAGAGCCTTTCCGCCACAAGTTTGCCCCGTCCGTAAGCCGTTACGGGGCGGAGCGGATGATCCTCCGGAATCCGGCGGATTCCCGGCAGGGCCGGGCCATAGACCGCGCCGGAACTTACAAGGAGCAGCCGGGGAATGCCGCGTGCGCGCACGAATTCCAGAACATGATCTGTGCCGTCGACAATGATGGAAGTCATTTCCGCATCGGGGAGATTCGTCATCGCGGGGGTGGCTCCGTGCAGGACGGCGGAAAATTCGCCGGAGGGAAAGGCAAAATCACGGATGTCTCCCCGCAGAAATTCCACCCGGTCCGAAAGCTCGAGAAATTCCGGACACTCCCTGAGAAAGCGTTCCGGATCGCGTGAAAGCAGGACCCAGCGATATTCTTTCCAGGCTCCTGTGCGCAGCGAGTCCAGAAGGGTCCGTCCGAAAAAACCGGTTCCTCCGGTCAGGAAAATCCGTTTTATTCTTTTCATTGTGCTGTTTTTCTCCTCGCTGGGGAAAGAGTTCTGTTCATGCGGATTCCCGGGGGGATTTGATTTCCGTTCCGGAAATGGGATGGAGCATGAAGAGGGAAAGCAACGTTTTTTTTCCAGTTTTTTTCTATGGTATCATAGACGGGAATCCGGCATTGGGCTTGTCATCAGGGAAACGGCGGCAGAAGAGAGTGCGGGGGAGTGTTTTCCTACGGAGTCTTCAGAAAGTCTTCTCCCGGTTCCGGGATCAGCATGTTTGCACGGTGTTCCGCGCGGTCGAGCAGGGGCGCGAGATCCTCCAGAGGGCGCGAGAGAATCCGTCCGTCCGGCAGCAGACGGGAGGCCGCCTTGGGTCCGAGTTCTTCCATCGGATCGGTCATCACCTCGCAGAGCACAGGTCCGTGAAGACGGAGAATTTCCGGCAGCAGTGACGCCGCATCGTCATGATTGCGCAGTCTGAAGAAGGGGATTCTGTATGCGGAGGCAAGGCGTTCCAGTTCCGGAAGACGGACGCCGCTCTCAGGATCGGTGCCGATTCTCCGCCCGGGAAAGAAGGAATGCTGAGTCAGTTTGATGGAGAGATATCCGTTGTTGTTGTAACAGAAAATCTTGACGGGAAGGTTTCCAGACACAATAGTCTGAAGCTCCTGGATATTCATCTGAATGCTGCCGTCTCCGGTAATGCAGATGATTTCCCGCCCGGGAGCGCCGTATGCGGCTCCGATGGCCGCGGGCAGATCATAGCCCATGGAGGCGCAGCCCTGGTTGGCGAAAATCCGGATCCCAGGGCGGACGGGGAAACTCTGATACGTGCTTGTATAGGCGGTGCCGTTTCCGGTCACTACAACTGAGCCGTCTGCAAGAGAGGAGGCGAGCAATTCGGGAAAAACGTAGCTGCTGACGTAATCGCGGCGCTGCCGATGGGCGGCGGTGACGACAGGATAACGGCGGCGGAGATTTCTGCAGTAGTCCAGCCACGGGCGGGGGGCCTGGAAAGGAGCCGGGAACCGGGCGTCCAGCAGAGCGATGAACTCCGCGGCGTCGCAGTGGACGGGACAGTCTATGCGGAGATTCGGACGGCGCATTTCATCCGGATCCACATCGACCATGATCCGGAATGCCTCGCGCAGAAACGTTCCGAAGGAATATCCCGTCATGCGGATTCCCATCCTCGAACCGATGATAAGCGCCAGATCGGAATTCTGCAGAATATAGTTTGCCGCCCGTTCCCCGAGGATTCCGGGCCGTCCGAAAAAGCACGGTGAATCCGAAGGCAGCAGATCAATTCCGGAAATCGAAGTAAGGACCGGGATCCCGAGTTTTGAAGTCAGGCTCCGGAATGCCTCCGCTGCGCCCGCCAGACGCACTCCGTTGCCGGCGACGATCACCGGACGCGCCGCGGAACGCAGGCGCCCTGCGACAAGGGAAATCGTCTCTTCCGATGGCGGTTCAGGGGAATCGAAATCCCTTCCTCCTCTTTTCTCCGCATGTTCCTCCGGAGTCCAGCCGGGCAGAGTTTCCGGATCCACTTCCGCCGCCTGCACATCAAGCGGGATATCGAGCCAGACCGGACCCGGCCGCCCGGAGATCGCAGTATGAAGCGCGCGTTCCAGCTCCCGGCGGATGGACAATGGGTCTGTGAGTGTGACCGCGTATTTGGTGATCGGCCGGACCATCGGAATGATGTCCAGTTCCTGATCGCCGTACTGACGCAGTTTCAGGCCCGGACAGCTGGAGAGCATGGTTTCTGTCTTCACCTGTCCGGAAATCACCAGCATCGGAATGGAATCCAGATATGCTCCCGCCACTCCGGTGAGCGTATTGGTTCCGCCCGGACCGGAGGTGACACTGACGATGGCGGGGATGTTCCGCACCCTGGCATATCCCTCGGCGGCCATCGCACAGGCCTGTTCGTGAAGACAGCAGACGTAATGAAGGCGTTTTTCCTGGGCCAATGCATCGTTCAGGTGTGCCGCGCCTCCGCCAGTCAGAAGAAAGACTGTGTCCAGGCCCCTGTCGGCGAGAGTCTTGAAGAGATAATTGGCAAGTCTCATGAAAATGATGTCCGTTTGTCCGATGTAAAAAAAACTGTTTCTACTCCTGAGCAAATCAGCTGGTGAATATACCATATCCTCCGCCGGAATGCAATCCCGGATTCTTTTTTCCTTTCTTTCCGGACTTTCCGGAAGGATTCTGCCGGAGTCCCCGTTTTTTCTTTCCTCTTTTTCCCGGTCCTCCTGTCGTTTTTTGGCGAGGAGATGAGAAATTCCCGCGGAAGAGAAGGAAGGACCGTTTTCATTTCCGGAATCCGCATGGTATATTGCCGGTACCCGGAATTCCGGAATGAGTTCCCCCTCTCCCTTCAGGGAACTCCGGGGGGGGCGGCGGA
>CAJMAW010000112.1 GCA_905211485.1 uncultured Lentisphaeria bacterium
GTTTCGCCGCTGGACCGCGACAAGGTCACGGACCTTGACCTCGAGAAAAATGCTCCGCATTTTTCCGTATCAGGAATTTCCACTCTTTACCCTTGACACAGAAAAGATGTTTTTTTATATTATTTCAGGTCAAGGCCGTCCTCTATGCAGGAGAAGCCCCGAAAAGCCGGTAGAACATGTTTTCCAACTTTTCCCCCATCACCGTCTTTTCCCGCCGCCACCCCCCCCTGCCGGACCGCCTTTACTACACCGGCTCAAGCAACCCATGTCCCATACAGAAAACAAATTCAGCAGCACGAGTTTGAAATTTCACCCGTCACGGAGGAAATAAAAAATGAACAGAAGACGCCGTTACGCAGTCTGCGGTGTTTCCAGCCGCGCAATTTATATGTGGATGAAACCGATATACAGCACCTTTTCCCGCCACGCCGAACTGACAGCCATGCTCGATGTGGACCCCCAGCGATTCCAGGTCTGCCGCCGTGAAATTCCCGAAACAGCCACCCTCCCGACTTACCGGCCGGAACAGTTCGGACAAATGATTGAGGAAACCAAACCCGATACCGTCTTTGTCGTCTGCCGTGACTGCTTTCATGCCCATTACATCATCGCCGCTCTGGAACGAGGTCTCGATGTCGTCACGGAAAAACCCATGACAAGCTGTTGGGAAGATGCGCTCAAAGTCCGCGAGGCGGAAAAACATTCCCGGGGCAAAGTCATCTGCACATTCAACTACCGCTATCCGCCCGCACACCGGAAAATCCGTGAAATGATTCTGGAAAATAAAGTAGGACGCATCACCCATGTTGATTTGAACTGGTATGTCGACATTCATCACGGCGCCAGTTACTTCCACCGATGGAACCGGATGCGCGAAAACTCCGGCAGTCTTTCCGTCCACAAGGCATGTCATCATTTTGATCTAGTCAACTGGTGGATCGGATCCCCCTCCCCCACGGCCGTTCACGCTTTCGGAGCATTGAACAATTTCGGAGCCCGGGGAGTCTTCAATCCGTCAAAAAAGGACGGCCGTCACTGTTCGGAATGCGAAGAACGCCGCAGCTGCGCCTATATGGCCCGATGGGAAACACGCAGCTCCGCCGCCGCAGTCCATGACGATCATCTCGACGCGTTCCAAAGCGGAAAAGGCCTCCTCTTCACCCCAGCAATCTATCGGCCCGACATGTGCATCTTCGATTCCGAAATCAACATTCATGACACCATCATTGCAAATATCCGCTATTCCAACGGCGTACTCCTGAATTATTCCGCCAATTTCTCCACTCCATACGAAGGCTTCCGCCTCGCCGTCAACGGCACCCACGGACGCATCGAATATGAAGAGTGGAGCGGTGCCGCTTCCACCGCTTTCCCATGTCCCAGACGCGATGAAAAATATATCGACTATTACCCGATTTTCGGCTCCAGAGAACGAATCTGGCTCGTCCCCGCTTCCGGCGGACACGGAGGCGGAGACAACTCCATCCTCGAAGACGTCTTCCTCGGACCCGATCCCATGCGAAAATATAATATCCTCGCCGATTCTAGAGACGGACTCTATGCGGTCGCCATCGGAGACGCCGTTTATAAATCCATCGTGGGAAAACGCGTCATCGACCTCACCGGCGTCATTCCTCCTCCTCCATCCACGGGAAATCCGGATTTGCCCCCTCCGGAATGAAAGGCGATCGGAGCAGGTAAATCCGGTGCCGCATGACCCGCCCCCGAAACATTTTCCGCATCATCCCCGCAGGACGCATTCCCAGACGCTCCGCCACACGGATCGAAGCCGTATTCTCCGGACGGATCTCCGCCAGCACAAAAGGCGCCTCCCGGATGCGGAACGCATAATCCAGACACGCACGCACCCCTTCCGCGGCATATCCCTTTCCCCGGAACTCCACTTTCAGCATATAGCCGGTTTCCAGGAAGGTCTTATTTCCGATCCGGGTCCGCATCAGTCCGATCTGTCCGGCAACCTTTCCGGATTTTTTCTCTTCCGCAAGCCAATATCCGAGTCCGCACTCGCGGTATCGCTCCTGATTGCGCCGGATCCACTCCCGGACCTCTTCCACGCTGAAACAATGCTCCCACGCATAGACCACTCGCGGATCCTGCAGCATCAGGCACAAATCCGGGAAATCCCGTGCGCTCATCTCCCGGAAACGCAGACGCGGACTCTCAGGCAGTGTATTCGGATTCATAAAGAAGCTGTCTTTCCCATTTCCGGATCCGGATCTCCGTCTTTTTTTCATCTCCATCTCCGCCGTCATCCGCCGCCTCCGCGGGATCCGGATCTCCGGAATCCTTGCACTTTCCGCCTCCGGAATCCCGGGAAGTGGAGCGCGAAGCACTGCAGATCATCCCGAAGGCAAACATTGTGGAAAGCAGGGAGCTTCCGCCGTAACTCAAAATCGGCAGAGTCACCCCCGTCGTCGGCAGCAGCACGGAATTCACCCCGATATGCAGCAGCGCCTGAATCACATACAGGAGTCCCGCACAGAAAATGAAACAGCGCGCAGTTTTGGAAAGTCCCTTCCTGCGGGAAAGCAGCGCCAGCCCGAAGGCAAACAGCACAAACGCCAGAATCACAATCCATCCCCCGATCATTCCGGAAGACTCCACAATCGATGCGTAAAGCGAATCCGTATGCGGCAGAGGCAGATATGCGTTCGACCAGAGAGCGCAGCCGGACTCGGATCCGGTCAGTCCGCCCTGCGCCATGGCGTACTGGAACTGTTTCACATGCCAGGCGCTCCGGGCGACACCTCCGCCCGGATCCAGAAATCCCATGATCCGGTCCAGCGCATAAGGATTCAGAATCACAAAAAACGTCGTCCCCAGGGAAAAGGCCAGCAGCGAGGCCAGACTCAGCAGAAGCGTTCCGCCCGCCACCCAGTACACAGACAGAAAACCGAGAAAGAAAAGAAGCGCCGTCCCGAGATCCGGCTGCTGCATCACCAGAAGACAAAGCAATCCCGACGGCAGCGCCATCGTCAGGAAGCGCCTCCACTCACTCCGGTATCTTCTTTCCGCCGCCACGCAAAGCCACAGAATAAAAAACACCTTGCAGAATTCGCTCGGCTGCAGAAATGTCTTTTCCCCCATCCGGAACCATCCCTTCATTCCGTTGATTTCCACACCGAAAAGCAGCACCGTGAGCAAAGCGGCCATGGTGCAGAGCAGCAGCCATCCGCTCCGGGAACGGTACACACGGAACGGAATCGCAGCAGCGGCAAAAAAGGCTGCAGTCCCCAGAACCAGCCACAGAAGCTGCCTTTCCACAAAGTACAGCGGAGATTCCCCCAGCGCACGCGACGCATAGATTGAAAGACAGCCCCACAAGCCGAAAACCACCAGCGCAAACGCCCCGGATACGGGCAGAGCGCTCAAAGCGCGTTTCTGCGGAACAGCGGATGAAGTGGAAAGAGGACTTTCCCCTTCACCCCGGGGCAAGAGACCGCTTCTATTGTCCATAAGATCAATCTCCTTTGTCTCCGCCGGCGGAAAGAATGGCGTTCAATGAAATTTCAAGGCGGACATCTCCGCCGGGGATGCTCCCGCGTTTCATCTGAAGCGTGCCTTCAAACCAGTTGCCGTACTTATCGAGCATCACAATGAATTTTCCGGGAGTTCCCCGGAGGGAAGCGTCATATTCCGCCTCAAGTCCGGAAACGCCCCTGAGTTCTCCGTCCTCTCCGGCAAGACATTCCCCGATTCTGGCGCGGAGACTCGGATAATCGACCGTCAGGCGTTCAAAGCGCATCCGCACACGCAGTTCGGGAAACGTTTTCATCAGCTCTCCGCAGATCCGGACCTCCTCCGGGGAAAGATCCCGTTTCAGAATCATATCCGGCTCCAGAAGCGAAAGCGGGCGCGCAAGTGAATAATCCAGATCCTCCCGGAGACGCAGCGCAAGCTGTTCCAGACGCCGATCCCTCACAGGAAGCGTTTCCAGATACAAATCATAGCGCAGTTCCGTCCATGCAAGCACCACGCCGTTCCGGTCCAGGATCCGTCCGCGCAGAGCGGGGAGAGTACCTTCGCGCCAGGCAATCCTGCCGCTTTCTTCCAGCAGGGACGTCCTGGTCCAGACACTGTAATAAAAGACATGGGCGGCCGCCGCGGCCGCCCATAATCCAATCAGCAGAAGAAGGAGATTGCTGCGGAAAATAAAAATCCGCCTGTCGCTGTTCCTGTCTCTGCTTCGGCTTTTGTTTCTGCTGCTGTCCCTGTCTTTTTTCCTTTCCATCCGCCGGGATTCTCCGCTGACTCACCTCGATATCAGATTCAGGCGGCTGTGATTCGCACGGAAGCAGAGTTCCGGGGAGCTTTCGGCAAGATCCGTCCATGCGGCTCGGTGTTCGGCAGGGACGGCGTCCAGAAAGATCTGCAATGCCATGCGGCAGTCCCTGCGTCTATTTTCAGACTCCCTGTTCCGGTTCTGCATGCCCTCGCTCAGTTTCTCCGCACCCAGCAGGAGCAGGGACAAAGCAAAAAACGCTCCGCAACACATATAACGCATGCGCCGATTCATCGAAATACGCGTTCTTTCCATTGCCTCACACTCTCCTTTCACTTTTCCATTGAACTTTACATCCTGCTTTTCAAGATGTTTTCCCTTGCCCGGAACTGCACAGGGACTCTGTATGCCATAAATCTCCGCCGTTCACCCGGGCGCCTGCACAGCTGGACCTTCTCCGAGATCGGCCTTCATTTCAAGACGCCCTTTCTCCAGAAGATGTTCCTGAATTTTCCCCTGTTCCTCCATCCAGCGCCCAGCGGACCAGATCTCCACTCCGATTTCCACTCCGACAACCACCGCCTCGGACGAACTCCCCAGCCCCGCATGTTCCCGAAACCCCTGAGGCAGAGTGATCCGCCCCTGCGGACTGATCTTCTCCGGGCGGCTCAGCGCCCCGAATGCCCGCAGCATCCTCCGGTACACCATGCTCTCCCCTGCCCGGGCGGCGGAGGAAGACTCCTTTCTGCACATCTCCAGATACACCGACTCCGGATACAGCGCCAGCGCTCCTTCAGGAAGACAATGCAGCACAAGATCTCCTCCCGACGCACGGAAATCCTCCACGGTTCTCGGGCTGAGCTTGATTCTGCCGTTCGCATCGAGAGAGCATTTGTCCACCCCGCAAAAAGCCAGCATGGTCCGTCCTCACTATTCCATTTTATTCCAAAATATTCCACTTTATTCCAAAATCAAGAAGAAAAATCACGATTCCCGGATTTTTTTCAGAAAAAAGCCGGAGAAGAACACAGATGGATTTTTTCGGGAGGGCAAAGAAAGAACTGCTTGAAAAATCACGCTTGCAAGACTACAGTGTGAATATGATTTTTCTGTAAAAACGCTTGGAGGACGGACATCATGAAATGGAAACTGCTTCTTCTCCCCGCGGCCATTCTGGGAATGCTTGCGGAAGGCTGTTTCAGCACACCGGAAACAGACGAGCCCGTCCCGAAGCCGGTTCCCTCAAAAGACTATCTGGATGAACTGATCACTTCTCTGGAAAAAACGGCACCGGCATCTTCCCCCGAACTCAAAAACATGAAGGAACTCCGTGTTGCTCTGAAAGATTCGCCCTGGGCGGGCCATCCCATTGCCTGCTTTTCACTGGATCCCTTCTCCCCCCGCGCCTTCCTCCCCGCAGGAGAACTGCCGCCGGAAAGGCCGGACAACAGTTTGCTCATCAACGCGGCACGGGGCGAAACAGAGCCATGCTCCTTCGCCATTTACAGTTTCAAAGACTATTCCTCCGTCCGGATCGAAGCAGAGGATTTCAGATCGAAGAAAAAAGACCGGATTCCCGTCTCCGCCATGGACATCCGGATCGTCACCTGCCGCTGGAAGGAGCAAACCGCATGGAACAGCCCCCTGGCAAACCCTTCCTCCCGGATTCTTGTGCCGGAACTGCTGCTGCATGATGAGACTCTCCTGAAAATCAATCCGGACAAAAAGGAGAATTATCTCAGAATCGATTATCCATCCGGACCGAAATACGTCTGGATCACCTACCCCCGCGAGGCTGACCCCGGGGCCTTTGATCCGGTACGGAATCCGTATTCCGACGCGGATGAACTTCAGCCATTCTCCCTGAAGGAAGGACTGGGTAAACAGTTCTGGATCACTGTCAGTGTTCCCGAAGATGCGCGTCCGGGCCGCTATCAGAGCGCGCTCCGAATTATCGCCGACCAGACCGATATCCTGGGAACACTGCATCTGACACTCAACGTCCTGCCGTTCACACTTCCTCCCCCGGGCACGTACCGCGATCCGGGAAAACGCTTCACGGTCCGCTGCGAGGCTTTCCTCCCAGACATTCCCGCGTCTTCGGGACTCCAGGCTCTTCAAGATCCCGAAGCCTTTGCAGAACGGCTGCAAATTCTGAAAAAGCGAAACATCACGGAGCTTCCCCCCCTTGATGATTCCTCCGGCAAATCGCTTTCCAGCGCATCGGACATTTTGAAGCAGGAAAACCGTATTCTCAAAAAGCAGGGGTTTCCCCCGCGCCAGCTCCGGCAGCCGGGAGACGAGCAGATCACAGAGGAACTCTGCCCCCGGAGCATCCGGAACGCCCATGCCATTGGAGACACGATTCTTCTGCAAGTCCCCTTCACTGGGCCGGTCGACCCCGCCTCCATGCGCAGAAAACTCGGGATGATTCCCTACAAGGCCGATGCCGACGGGATCGTGCTGCTTCTGCAGAGAACGGACCCCGGGACGGAACCGGGAAGCCGTTCCAGCCATCCCCTCAACGCCTTTTTCTACAGTCCTCCGGAATACCCCGCCTCCGGAGGAGCCACACTGGAGACGCTCCATGCGGAAGCGCTCCGCGAAGCCGTGGACGACGTCCGATATGCGACACTGCTCCGGCTCGCGGCCGCGGAAGCCATGAAACAGGACCGGACGCGCCCTCTTGCCAGGGAAGCGTTGCGCCTTCTTGCTGAATTTGATGAAAGAAAAGATCATCCGGACACCCTGCGGCAGCGTGTCATTCGTTATCTTCTCAAACTGGATGCGGAACGGAAAGGATGACGCTCATGAAAAAACATACTTCTTCCCCGGCAGCTGCGTTTTCCGTGTTTCTTTTTCTTCTGATTTCAGGAGCCTTTTTCCCCGGCATTTTTCCCTCGCTCTGCGCCGCATCGGGGGAGGACGGGTTTGAAAACGCGCTTCATCTCACCCGCGATCAGATGGGAAAAGGCGATTTTCTTTCCGCCCACAAAGCGCTTCTGGAAGCGGAGAAATCCGCATTCAGTCCGGAAAGGAAAGGCGAAGTCCGCTATCTGGAGGGAGACCTGCTCATCAGGGAGAAACGCCTGGACGACGCCGGCAGGATTCTGGAAAATCTGGCCTCTGACAAGGATGCGCCGAAAGACTGGCGGCTCAAGGCGATTGAGCTCTGGAGCGGCATTTACGACAGTTCGGGAGATCTTCCCCAGGCGATCCGGATTCTGGAAAAGAAACTTGCCGTTGAAGGGCTCAGCGATCAGGAACGGGCGTCCATTCTCCATGCGCTTCATCTCCGCCAGATGCAGGCGGGCAAGATTGCCGATGCGAAGGAGTCGCTGGCGCGGATCACCCATCTTCAGGGACTTCCGACCTATGAGAAATCGGAATATTTTCTTCTTCTCGCATCGCTTCTTCACCGGGAGAAGGCCTATCATTATGCCCGTCTGGAGTGCGGCAAGGGCATCTACCTGCTGAAGAACGAACTCAAGAAGGCGCAGGACCGGGAGGACCGCGAGGAAGCGGAACGTCTCTCGAAACGGATCTGCCGGCTTCAGGCCGAACTCATCCGCATTCACAGCGATGAAGGGCAGACCGAAATTGCGCGGGAGAAAGCCGGGAATCTTCTTTCCTCTCCGCTGCCCGGCAAACAGGAGGAAGCTCTCTTCCGCCGGGAAATTCTCTATTCCCGGCAGAAGGAAAAGAACTGGCCGGAACTCTTCAGCGAACTCCAGCGCCTTCTTCCCCTTCTGGACGATCCCGGAGACAAGGAAGTTCTCTATCAGGAACTTCTTGCCGACGCCTCCACGGAAAAAAATCCGGAAGCACTCCGGCGGATGGCGCTTCAAATGGAGGAGCAGGGTCTGACCCAATCCCCGGTCTACATGGATCTGCTCCTTGCGCTTCTTCCGCGCATTCCCGTGGAGAGTCTGGAATCGCTGCTGAACCGGATTCTTTCCGCTCCGCTTGCAACGGCGGGAATCCGGGACAAGGCCTATGACCGGGCTTACGACGCATACAGCATGGAACGGGACGCGGATTCGCTGAACAAGACCGCGGTCCGCGCGGTTTCCGACCGTCTGAACGGACCTGTCACCAAATTCAAAGGATCCCTGATCATCGCATCGATGGGCGGAGTGCCTCCGGAAAAGGAAATCAAGGATCTCGCCACCGTCTTCTCCAAGGACGGAATGGATTCAAAAGAGCTTGAAGGAGCCTTCCGGATGATGGCAAGGATCTTCACCAGACTTCAGCAGTATCCGGAAGCCGAGGAATTTCTCCGTCTTGCAGCTTTATGCCATCCTGCTGTGACGCGGAATGTTGCGCTCTGCCGCGCCGCAAAGGACAACAAGGAGGCCCCTCCAGGAGCCGGCGGCTGGTTCCTTTCCTCCTATCTGAAAAATCCGGAACTCCGCGAAGACCGTTTTTCCCCTCCAGATGATTCCGACGGGTTCTCCTCTTCTTCTTCCCTGACGGAAGGAAAAAACGAAACGCAGCCGCAGCAGAAAGGGAAAAGCGAAGTCTTCTTCAGCATGCTGTACGACAGGCGGGGATGGCATATTTTCTTCGCCTTCCCCGAGGCCGCAGCGGGAACGGAGGGGGAAGTCGTTTTCAGTTTCCGCACGCTCCCGGAACGGGAAGGCGCATTCTGCTGGAAAAGTGATCTGAACGGGAATCTGCTTTATTCCAATGCAGAGGATTTCATGCCCTCGATTCCTGAGGCGAAAGCGGAAATTCATTCCGTCTCCTCCGAGGGGATCAGGGGAATCGAACTCTTCATCCCCTGGATCCTTCTGCACGAGAATCTCCCCTTCGACGGCGAAACCGCCTATCCCTTCGGCCTGACACTCCGGATAAACGGGAACCAGCTCCTTTCCTGGGGCGGGACGGAAACGGAACCCGGCGCCTGGGGTCTGATCCAGTGGGAGAAACCTTCTCCCGCTCTGGAACGGGAAATCCGCAAAGACATTCTTCAAAGCGCAATCCGGAATTTCAGGCGTCTGGCCGAATCCCGGGGGCTGACACCCTCAGGAAAAATCAGAGATTCCGGCCAGGATCTTTCCGGGGAAGAAAAAGACTTCCGCGATCAGGTGCTCGCTCCTCTGTTCCAGTCTTGGAGCAAACAGATTCCAGCGGCTCCGGAGGACAGGCAGAAGACAAGTTTCACGGAAGAAAATCTTCCCGTCCTTTATCAGAAACTTGCGGCATATTTTCTCCGTCTGGAACCGGAAATCGACCGTCTCTTCGGCGAATACCTCCGCCGCACTTCTCCGTGACGGGGGAAAAGAGGCGCGGGAAGTCCCCTTCCCTCCTTCTTTTCTTCCCCTTCCTGCAATAAAGAATACGCGAAGAAACAAGCGCAGGGGAAAGGCCATTCTCCACAGAGCGGGGAAAGACACAGCGGTCTCCCCGATTTTTCAAACGGCGATGCGAGTGTATTTTCATCTCATAGCAAAAGGAAACGCTTTACCATGAAAACGGACTGTGCAATTCCAGCAGGCAATATTCTCGTCAATCATGCGGAAGGCTTCTCCGCGTCGCTGAACAAGGATCTCCGCGACACGGAGGGAAACTGGTTCTACTGGAAATTCAGGGCCGTCTTTCCCGAAAAGGGCGATTACTCCTTCCGCTTTGAAAACGGGCCCGCCATCGGAACGCGCGGGCCGGCATTCAGCACGGACAAGGGGAAAACCTGGAA
>CAJMAW010000113.1 GCA_905211485.1 uncultured Lentisphaeria bacterium
ATCCCGAGACTGATCCCGAGGCTGATCCCGAGACTGATCCCGAGGCTGATCCCGAGACCATGGAACTTCCCCGGAATCGGGGAAGCGTTTTCCTCATCTCTCCTCATTCTGAATAAATTCTGAATAAAGTGAAAAAAATGCGGGAAACGGATTCGGCGTCTCCGGATGAATTGCGAGAAAATCTCCGCCACTGCCGCCGCTCCGGGACTTTGTTTGGACGAGGTCACATCAAGTTTTCTTCCGGAAGCCCCGGACCTTTCCCTCTCCCTCTCCTCTTCCCCCTCTCTGTCCGCTCTCCGAAGCCCCATGGGAAAAAACTTCTTTTTTTTCCGTTCCGAAGCTGTACTAAATCATTATTCGCGCTAAGTTATCCCGATACGGAAAAAGAACCCGGAACGGAACACATGAGACCCCTCAGGAACAGACAAATCATCGAAGACGTCACCGAACAGAATCATTACAGTTCGGCTCTTCCCGAAGCGGCGGTGTTTCTGCTGATCACGCTGGTGATTCTGCTGTTCGGCCTGGCGGTGCTGTATTCGACATCCTTCGGAATTGCGGGGATGTCCTATTTCAAGAAACAGCTGCTCTGGACAGCTGTCGGGCTGGGAGGGTTCACGACGGCACTGCTGATCGGATACAAAAAGCTCTCGGACTGGAGTCCCTGGATGATGATCGGCATCTTCCTGGCACTTGCGGCGGCACTCTGTTTTGAACCGGTCAACGGGGCGAGGAGATGGATCCGGATCGGAGCCTACAGCGTGCAGCCCTCCGAATACGCGAAACTCGTACTGGTGTTTTTTCTGGCGAAATTTCTTTCGGATCGGACGCGTCTGATTGAATCGCATCCGTTCCGGGTGTTCTGGCAGTCTGGGCTCTGCTGCGGGATCATCATTCTGATGGTGATGGCGGGGCATGACCTGGGGACGTCCGTGCTGCTGGGGCTGGTGTTTCTTGCCATGCTTTTTGTGGCGGGAGTACGTCTGCTGTACATTCTGCCGTGGGTGGCGATCTGTCCGCCGGCGCTGTTTTTTCTGGTCAGGGAATTTTCCCCGGTACGTTATTCGCGGATCACCACCTTCCTGAATCCGGAGCTGACGCAGTCCGGAGAAGGGTATCAGCTCTGGCTCTCCTTTCTGGCGCTCGGATCCGGGAGCTGGCTCGGGATCGGATTTACGGAGAGCAGGCTCAAGCAGAAATATCTGCCGGAAGCGCATACGGATTTCATCCTTTCGATTGTGGGCGAAGAGCTCGGATTCATTTGTCTCTGTCTGGTGATTGCGGCTTATCTGGTCTTCATTATCACGGCGTACATGATCAGCTGCAAGGCAAGGACACGCCAGGGGATGCTGCTGGTTTTCGGGATTCTGGCGTTCATCGGATTTCAGGCGCTGATCAATATCGGAGTGATCTCGGGGGCTTTCCCGACCAAAGGAATGCCGGCGCCCTTCATCAGTTACGGGGGGAGCAATCTTGTCAGCTGTCTCACTGCGGCGGGTGTCGTCTTCAGCGTGGCTCTGGACAATGCCTTCCCGGACTACCAGGATCTCTTCTATGCGCGTATGAAGGAAAGACTTCACCATCTCAGGACCATGATCTACAGTGGGAAAACACCCTGAAGACAGAAAAGAAGAATGGGGAAAAGAAAGGGAGAGCCTGGACTCATCCCTGGCATATTGTTTCTTTTTTCCTCCGTTTCTCCTGCTTTCAGCGTCACACGCATTCGGAAAGGCAACGCAATTCTCATAAAAAAACAGCATGAAAGCATCAGGATCATGAAAAAACTCGAACGGCTCGCCATCAGCTGCGGCGGCACTGGGGGACATTTCTTCCCGGGACTGAGCATCGCACGCGAATTCAACCGGAACGGAGGAAAGTCGCTCCTTCTCATCGGCGGGAAACATGCCGATGCCCATGCGGAACACGCCGCAAAATACGGCATTGATTTTCTGAAGATTCCTGCGCTTCCGCTTCCGAATCACCCGCTGAAACTTTTGCCATTTTGCCTGACCACGTGGAAATCGGCTCTTCTCTGCCGGAAACATTTTCTGGAATTTCATCCGCAGGCGCTGCTGGCGATGGGTAGTTTCGCCTCCCTGCCCCCGGCCGCGGCAAGATTCCTTCCGGGAGTGCATGTGCCGCTCTTCCTGCATGAAGGGAATGCGCTCATCGGAAAATCCAACCGAGTTCTGAGCCGCTGTGCGGAAAAAATGGCTCTCTCGTTCCCCGCGGAAAATCTGGAGAAAGCCCATTGCCAGACTGTGGTGACAGGACTGCCGCTGCGAAGAGAAATCGTTGAAAATCCTCCCAGCAAAACCGAAGCCGTTGCAGAAATCAACAGAAAATACGGCAGCGCCTTTCTTCCGGATCTGCCCGTGGCGCTCGTCTTCGGAGGATCCCTCGGGGCGGCTTCCATCAACGGCAATTTCATCCCGGACGAAAACATCCCCGGAATCGAGCGTCTTCAGATCATTCATCTTTCCGGACCCGGAAAACTGGAGGAAGTCAGGAAAAACTACCATCATTCACCCTGCAGGGAGGTGCTCACTCTGGAAAGCAGTCCCGATATGCAGATTCTTTATGCGGCGGCGGATCTGGTTGTCAGCCGGGCGGGAGGAAGCACGGTCTCGGAACTGGCCTGTTTCGGGAAATATGCCATTCTCATCCCCTTCCCGTTCGCCGCGGAACACCACCAGAACAACAATGCGCGCTATCTGGCGGACGCCGGAGGAGCAGAGATCATCGACGACTCGGAATCTTCGCCGCAGTGCTTCACTGAAATCCTCACCCGCTTCCTCGCTCATCCGGACGAATTCGCGGAAAAAGGCCGGAATGCACGCAAAGCCGCATTCTCGGACGCAGCAATGAACGTCCTCCGCATGATCGATGATTCGCTCTGAACGGGGGAACACAACTCCCCCCTCCGGTCAGCGCCCCTTCCGCTTCCCGTCCCGGATTCACACTCTCTACAAGGGGAAAGCATCCTCACGCACGGTTTGCAGAAAACGATTCCGGAGTGTATATTAAAATTCCCGCATCAATGCGGAATAACTCGAAACGGGAAAAGACATCAGCCCGGATACACAAAAAACACAGACAGCAAATTCGGATTTTCTGACATTCAGACAGTTCATCTCAGGAAAGGAACAACGCGACATGGATTCCCACGACTCATACCAGAATCCCCTGACCGGCCGTTACGCCAGCCGTGAAATGAGTTTCAACTGGTCCCCGCAGAGGAAACATTCCACCTGGCGCCGTCTCTGGCTCGCTCTTGCCGAATCCGAAAAGGAGCTCGGACTGCCCATCACAGATGAACAGATCGCGCAGATGCGCGCCCATCTGGACGATATCGACTTTGAAGCCGCGGCGAAAAAGGAAGCCGAACTCCGTCACGACGTCATGAGCCACATTCACGTGTTCGGCGCGCAATGCCCCGCCGCCAAACCGATCATCCACCTCGGCGCGACCAGCTGCTTCGTCACAGACAACACCGAACTCATCCAGATGCGTGACGGTCTCCGCATCCTGCTTTCCAAACTTCTGAAACTCATCAGCATTCTTGCCGGAATCGCGGACCGGTACAAGGCAATGCCCACACTCGGATTCACGCACTTCCAGCCTGCCCAGCTCACGACTGTGGGGAAACGTTTTTCCCTGTATCTTCAGGATTTCATGTTCGACCTCTCCCGGATTGAGGAGGAAATCGAACGCATCCCCTTCCGCGGAGTGAAAGGCACCACGGGGACGCAGGCAAGTTTTCTGGAACTCTTCAACTCGGATCATGAGAAAGTCCGGAAACTGGAAAAACTCGTCGCGGGAAAAATGGGATTCACGAACGTCGTTTCCCTGAGCGGCCAGACGTACAGCAGGAAGGTCGATTACTATGTCCTTTCCGTACTTTCCGGACTGGCGCAGTCCGCTGCGAAAATGGCCGGCGACATCCGTCTTCTGGCAAATCTCCGCGAAATCGAGGAACCCTTTGAAAAATCCCAGGTCGGTTCCAGCGCCATGGCGTACAAACGCAATCCGATGCGTTCGGAAAGGATCTGTTCCCTCGCCCGCTATCTGATGAGTCTTCCTGTGAACTGCGCCCAGACTCATTCCGTGCAGTGGTTTGAACGCACGCTTGACGACTCCGCAAACCGGAGAATCGTCCTTCCGGAGGCCTTCCTCTGCGCCGACGTCATTCTTTCCCTCGCCGCCAACATCACCAACGGCATTCAGGTCTGGCCGAAAGTCATTGCCGCGCGCGTGGCGGCGGAACTCCCCTTCATGGCCACCGAAAACATCATCATGGAAGCCGTCAAGGCCGGAGGCGACAGACAGGAACTCCACGAACACATCCGCAGACATTCCATGGAAGCCGCACGCATGATCAAAGAAGAAGGGAAAAAGAACGATCTGCTCGAACGTCTTGCAGCGGATCCGATTTTCGCAGCCGTCGCGCCCTCCTTCCACGAAATTCTTAAGCCGGAAGCCTTCACAGGAAGGGCGGCACGTCAGGTGGAAGAGTATCTGGAGGAGAAAGTCCGCCCGGAACTGAAGCGTCTGGCCGCCTTCACGGCCTCCGAAACAGAGGAAATCAAGGTCTGACCCTCTTCCTTTCCTCGGCACGGAAGCACACGCAGCACCTTTTTTTTCATCCGCCGTGCGCGCTCTTCCTTTTCCGTCCCTTCAGGATTCCTCTGCCGCTCCGCTGTTCTAGGTGCAGGGCGAATGCTCTTCAGCAAGAAGGGGGAAGGAAAAACAACAAAAACGGTCAAAGCGCCTGGAGGGAAAACGGAAGAAGCCTGAATCAGGGCCGGATGCCGCGCTGAAAGCGCATTCTCACGGACAGGGAAAATATTTTCCCTGTCCGGCACTCTCTCCCAGCCGTCTCAGGCAGGCTCAGACAGTCTCAGGGCAAAGTCCGGGAAAAACTCTCCGGGAACAGTCCGAATGTCCGGAAGACGCCGTGCTGGATTGACATTTCGTCAAAGCTTTCATTTTCCGGGCAACTTTCCCCGGAAAAGGAATTGACTATCCCGCAGTCCGGATATAAATTATCCGGATCCGTCCCGTTACGGGAAAGGAAAAAAGAGAAGATGCGAACCGCCGCTCCTTTGCGGCATATTCCATTCATTCAATTCGGAAGAAAAAGAAGTAGAAGAAGAAGAAGTAGTAGTTAGGACATAGAAGGATTTTCCCATGCTGACTCTCCTCATCGCGCTCGCGGCCGGACTCGCGGCCGGATTCGGATCGTTTTACGCTTTTCATTTTTCTCCTGTCTGGGCGGGTGTCACAGGGATGTTTGCGCTGCTGGCCGCACAACTTGTCATCACCCTGATTCTCCGGCGCATCACGCTGCGGATCAACGCGCGGATTCAGGAAATCATGCTCGAAACCCAGAAAAAGCTCCAACAGAAGCAGGCCCAGTTCATGCGCAAGCCCGCCAGTCAGAAGGTCATGATGGCCCAGCTCGAAAAGGAGCAGACCGAAGGAATCCGCAAGGCATTGGAAACGTGTGATCTTTTCAACCCCGTGTGCAAATGGAATTTCTTCCTGAAAAAACAGATCACAACCATGCGCATGATGTTCCTGTACCAGCTCAGGAAGTATGACGAGGTGGACAAGCTCCTTCCGCAATGCCTCTTCATGGACGGGCAGTCCATTTCCATCAAAATGGCACGGATGTACAAAACCGGCGCGGACGCGGCGGAAATCGACCGCTTCTTCCGGAAAAAAGCAAAACGTCTCCGCAATGAAAACGCCGTCCTCCCCTACTCCCTCTATGCATGGATCCTGCTCAAACAGGGACGGAATGACGACGCATTCAAAGTCATGACCGATGCAAAAGCGAAAACTTCTGACGAAACCGTCCTCCGCAACTGGGAGTTCCTCGCGAACGGAAGATTCAAGCAATTCTCCAACAGCGGCCTTGCCGAAGCCTGGTACGCTCTCGCGCTCGAAGAACCGAAAATGCCGAAGGTTCAGCAGGTTTACCGCAGATACTGACCTCTTTCCGCTTCTTTCCGCTATTTCGCTTTGTCCCGCTATTTCCCGCTTTTCTCTTCGCGTCTTCATCCGCCCGCCTCCCTTTCTTCCTTCCCGGACCCGGGGGCATGGCCTTCCATGTCTTCTTCCCGTGTGCCGCGCTCCTGCTCTGTCTCTTTCTCCCGGAAGGCCCCCTCTCCCGCAGAAGACGGAATGGAAGACACAAAAAAAGGCAAAACGGCACACAAAAAAAGACATGCGCACTCCGACGCCTCATATCACAAGACACGCAGCGCGGAGTGCATAATTATTCCTTTTCCTGCGGGGAGAGCTTCTCCTCTTCCTTAATTACAAGGGAAGATTCGTATCCGGATCAATCAGGCGGAATTCTTCAATGTGAATGGAGGGATCGGCGCGGAAGGAAAGATCCTTTCCATATTCGGCTTCGAGTTCACGCAGCAGCCCTGCATCGTCATTTTTGAGTCTGGCGAGGACAGCGGGATTCATAATGACCCGGACCGCGAAGGATTTTTCCCTGCGGCGGCGCTTGAGGATTTCCTTCAGGCGGCGCTGAATTTCGACACTCATGCTGATGGCCGATTTAACGCGTCCGGAACCGTTGCAGTAAGGACAGAGATCGTAGACCACGTCCTTGAGGCTTTCGTGCTCTCTCTGGCGGGTCATTTCCATCAGGCCGAGGCGGCTGATGGGGAGGACCTTGGTTCTGGCGCGGTCGTCCCGGACAAATTTCTTCATGGCCTTGTTGACGGTTTCGCGGTCTTTGGCGGAATTCATGTCGATGAAATCAATGACGATAAGTCCGCCGACGTTGCGCAGGCGAATCTGACGGGCGATTTCTTCTGCCGCCTCAAGATTTGTGCGCAGGATCATATCGGGCTGGTCTCTGGCGACGCGTGTCTTCCCGGAATTGATGTCGATGGCGATCAAAGCCTCTGTCTCATCAATGCACAGATACCCTCCTCCTGGGAGGTTGACCACTCTTTTGAAAATGTCCGCGACCTGTTCCGCCACCTTGTAGCGGGTGAAAACGGACTCCGCACGGTTGTGAAGGATGATCCGTGTGCTGAAGTCGGCCCCGACAAAACGGGCAAGACTTTCCTGAAGGAAATGCTGGCTTTCACGGCTGTCCACGATGATTTCATCGATGTCGTCCGTCAGGAGATCGCGCACAGTCCGTTCAAGCAGCGTGGGTTCCGCATAGACCAGTTTCGGAGCGGAGGAATTCTCAAGAGAGGTTTCCACCTTGTGCCAGATTTCAAGAAGCATGTCCAGATCACGACGGAAGAAGACGGCTTTGCGCCCTTCCCCGACCGTCCGGCAGATGAGTCCCATTCCATCGGGCATGTCGAGTCCGGAAAGGATTCTGCGCAGGCGGTCCCGTTCCTTGGAATCGTCGATTTTGGAAGAGAGTCCGATGTGGTCCGAATAGGGGAGAAGAACCAGGTAGCGGCCGGGAATGGTGATGTTCGTCGTGACGCGCGCTCCTTTTGTGCCGATCGGCCCCTTGGTCACCTGAACCAGAAGTTCCGAATTGCAGGGGAAGACTTTCGGAATGTCGGCAATGGTGATCTTGCCGCTGTGGAGACGTTCTTCGAGTTCCTTCAGGCGGCGGGATTTGTCCGCCTTCCCGAGGAAATTGCGGATCTTCTCGGAAAAAAGGCTCATGAGTTTCTTTTTCTTCCTGCCTTTGCCGGAAGAAGAAGAGTCGAAGGAGGAACGGCCAGACTCTCCCCCGGACGAAGAGGCTGCTGAGGCGGACGCTTCTTCCGCTGCCGCCTTGACTCTGCTTTCATCTATTTTCCGGATGTTCTCCAGAATGTCATAGGATGCGGGGAGCATGTCCTTGTAATGCATGAAGGCATTTTTTTCCGCCCCGATATCGACGAAGGCGGCTTCCAGAGAGGGTTCGAGCCGGACAATGCGCCCGAGATAAATGGACCCGGGAACGATTTCGTCGGAGGGCCGTTCGATTTCATATTCGTCCAGACGTCCATCCTTGAGCAGCGCGAAACGGGTTTCCAGCTGTTCGCAGTTCAGGATGACCTGTTTTTTCTGATGTTTTTGATCTGCCATAGCGTACTGTTTTCCAAGGGTTCAAGGGTTGTCAGTGACTGCTGCCGGAGTCCGGGCCCGGAGTGGCGGTCTGCCCGTTCAGGAGAATGTCCCCGACAGCAAGACGGGAGCCGTTGAGAAAGTCCGCCACGGACATTTCCTTCTTTCCCTCCGGCAGAATGCGTTCCAGAATCAATGCACCCCGCCCGCAGCTGATCATCATCTTGTTGTTGACGTAGGCGATGAATTTTCCGGGAGTCGTCCCCCCGGGAGCTTCCCAGGAAGTGCAGCTAGCGGCCGTGATCTTCGCATGAATCACGCGGCCTTTCTGGGGAATGCCGAAGGAAACGGTCGGCCATTTCCGGTAGGCGCGGACTTTGCGTTCCAGAATGACCGCGTCTTCCCGCCAGTCGACGGCTCCGTCACACTTCCTGATTTTTCTCGACACCGTGGCGATCTCATGGTTCTGGGGCTCCGGAACAAGTTTCCCCTCCACAATCTTCTCAATGCAGCGCTCGATCCGGTCCGCGGCCAGACAGGCAAGACGGTTCTCCATAACTGCCGCATCCGCATCCGACGGCAGTTCCATTCCGACAGACTCGTACACCGGCCCCGTATCCAGTCCCTTGTCCATCTTCATGAAACTCACCCCCGTATACCTCTCCCCGTTCAGAATCGCGCTCTTGATCGGCGAAGCCCCGCGGTATTTCGGCAGCAGCGACGCATGCACATTCAGACATCCGAACGGCGTCAGATTCAGCAGCGTCTCCTTCAGAATCTGCCCGAAGGAAACCACCACAATCATCTGTGTCCCGAGCTCGGCAATGCGGCGTGGAAATTCTTCGGAATTCACCGAGGGAACCCGTTCGCAGGGGACTCCGTTTTCATCCGCCCATCTGCCCAGGGGGCTCGGCGTCAGGATGCGTTTCCTCCCCGCGGCCCGGTCCGGCTGCGTCCCCGCTCCGACAAGATCAAGCGTTTGGCTCCGGGCAATCTTCTCCAGCACCGGCACGGCAAATGCCCCGGCTCCGAGAAAATAAATCTTTGGTTTTTTTTCGGTCATGCGGCTACTCGCGGGTTCCCTTCTTGAAGTCTGCGCAGGAAATAATCTACCACGGATTTGGTCTTTTCGCAAGCGGAGAGCCTGAACTTATTACTGCTGGAATGAAAACGGAAGAAGCACTTCCTCCCCGGAGGGAAGAACAGACGGAAGGAAAAGTCTCAGGGCAAAACGCCGCGATTTCTCCGTCTCTGAAAACGCTTCGTCCAGATATTTCAGGAGGATCAGGTTGTATCCCCGCTTCAGCGGAAAGGAATACATTCTCTCTCTTCTTTCCTTTCCCCCTTCCTTTTTCTCTCCTGCGGCGACGGGAAGGCCGTTCACATAGAGAAGAGCTTCCGGCGAATGCTCCGGCTGAACAGTGTCAAATCCGATTTCCGCAGAAACGGAATCATAGCTTCTGGAAGAAAAAACAAGTGCAAGCGCATAAAAGGCAATCCTCCCCCGTCCCCCCGACGCCGCCGGAGAGGAAGCGGAGGAAGATAATGGGATATCCCTGTAAGCATCGGAAAAATCCGTCAGGAGTCTCCCATCGCTCCGCGTGACGGTTCCCCAGGTCCGGATCTGCCAGAACGCGGAGCCGGGAGCATCGGAAGTTCCATCCAGATAAGATTCATTTTCAATGAGTTCATCCTCAATCCGGACATACTCGTTTACTGGAATGGGACCGAGAATATTCCAGCGGCGGAGAAGATTGTCTTTTCTGTTTCCTCCCGCCGCTGAGAAAGAAGCGGCAGG
>CAJMAW010000114.1 GCA_905211485.1 uncultured Lentisphaeria bacterium
AAATGCGGATTGTTTTTTCTTTTCTTCCGGGAAATTCTCCCCTTTCCTCCTCCGATCCGAGTCACTTTTCAAGCGGAGCCGCCGGGATGACGGGAGCGGCGGGGTCCTCCTTCTTCCGGCAGAAGAACTCCGTGATCCATTGGACGACGACAAAGACCGCAGGAATCATAAGCGTCCCGAAAATCACGGACACCACCATTCCTCCGAAGACCGCAGTCCCCAGCGAACGCCGGCTGACCGAACTGGCCCCGAAAGCCACCACCAGCGGATAGGTTCCCAGAATGAAGGACACCGCAGTCATCAGAACCGCGCGGAAACGCAGATGCGCCGCAAATTCCGCGGACTCCACAATCCCCATGCCCTTCCTCCTCTGTTCCCGGGCGAATTCGACAATCAGAATCGCAGTTTTGCATGCAATTCCGAAAAGCAGGACAAAGCCCACCTGCGCATAAATGTTGTTGTCGATCCGAGTCATCAGGAGCGAAATCAGCGCACCGAACAAAGCCACCGGCACCGAAAGGATCACCGAAATCGGAAGCATCCAGCTCTCATACTGCGCCACCAGAAAGAGATAAATGAAGAGAAGCGCCAGGGCGAAGATCAGATAGATCTGTCCGCCGGCGAGTTTTTCCTGATAAGACATGTCTGTCCATTCAAAAGTCATGCCGTCGGGGAGTTTTTCCCGGGCGATTCTTTCCATGGCATCCATTGCCTCACCGGAACTGTGTCCGGGAGCGGGAGAGCCCGTGATCTGCACAGAGGTGAGCATGTTGTAGCGGGAAAGGTACTGGGGGACGAATTTCTGCTGCACACGCGCCAACGTGCCGAGAGGAAGCATTTCCCCGCTGCTGTTCCGGATCTTGACCGAGGAAATGTCCGAAACGTCGTCCCTCGCATCCGACTTTGCCTGAATTTCGACCTTGTAGGATTTGCCGAACTTGTTGAAATCGTTGACATAGGTATAGCCGAACAATCCCTGGAGCGCGGCATTGACCGCATCAAGTTCCACACCCATTTTCAATGCTTTTTCCCTGTCGATGTCCAGGTAGACCTGCGGGAAGGTTGCGCGGTACGTGGAAAAGACGCCGGAAAGCACCGGATTGCTGTTCGCCTCCGCAACAAGTTCATTGACAATCTCCTGCATCTGCGAGGGCGTCATGCTTCCCGAAGGATCCTCCACGACGAAGGAAAATCCCCCCGTCGTCCCGATTCCCGGAATGGCGGGCACGCCGAAGGGCATGATGGCGGCTTCGGGAATGTCCTCCACGAGTTTCCTGAATTCGGCGATCACATCATTCTGCGTCTTTTTCCCAGGACGCTCGTCCCAGTCTTTCAGGACCACGATCCCCAGACCGCAGTTCGACGCGCTGATCCCGTTGATGATGTTGAATCCCGCCACAGTCAGGTACTTGTCGACCGAATCGAGTTTTTTGAGTCTTTCATTGATTTTCTCCAGCACCTCTTCCGTGCGCGGCAGCGCCGCCGCGTCCGGGAGCTGGATATTGATGAAGAACGCCCCCTGATCCTCTTCCGGCACAAATCCCGAAGGAAGAATCCCGAAAATGCGCCAGGAAGCGAAAAGAAGTCCGGCAATCATCAGAATGACAAGAAACGCCTTGCGCACAAGAAGACGCACAAGCACCATGTATCCCGCCGTAAATTTGTCAAAGACGGCGTCGAAGCAGCGGAAGAGGAAAAACTTCTTCCGCTTCTTCCCGGAGTTCTTCCTCAGCAGAACCGCACTCAGGGCCGGACTCAAAGTCAGGGCGTTCACAGACGAAATCAGCACCGCCACGGAAATGGTCACGCCGAACTGCCGGTACATCACGCCCGTGATCCCCGGTAGAAAACAGACCGGGACGAACATGGCAAGAAGAACAGCCGTCGTCGCAATGACAGGCCCGGTCACCTGTTCCATGGACTTGATCGCGGCGGAGCGCGGGTCCAGATTCTCCTCCTCCATCAGGCGGTTGACGTTTTCAATCACCACAATGGCGTCGTCCACCACGATCCCGATGGCGAGAATCAGGCCGAAAAGTGTAATCAGATTGATGCTGTATCCCAGAACAGACATCACGGCAAAGGTCCCGATCAGCGAAACCGGAATCGCGATCGTCGGCACCAGAGTCGAACGCCAGTCCTGAAGAAAAAGGAACGTCACGAGAACCACCAGAAGAACGGCTTCGATCAGGGTCTTGCGCACCTCGTCGATTGAGGAAACAATGAAGCCTGTGGAATCATACTGAATCCGGTATTCCAGTCCCGGGGGGAAGAGTTCCTTCTTCAGTTTCTCCATTTTTTCCAGAATCTGCCCGGCGATTTCGAGTCCGTTGGCATCGTTCAGCTGATAAACCGCCATTGCCGCGGCGGGCTGGCCGTTGGAAAGACAGACGCTGGAATAATTTTCAGCGCCCAGCTCCACTTCAGCGATGTCGTGAAGCCGGATATTGGAACCGTCCGGCGAGGAACAGATCACAATGTTCTTGAAATCCTCCACATCCTCCAGGCGCCCCCGGGTGCTCACCGCAAGACGGAACGCCTGATCCTTCCCCGCAGGAGAATCCCCCAGGGACCCCGCAGATACCTGAACATTCTGCGCACGGATCGCCGCCGTGACATCCCCGACAGTCAGCTTCAATGCCGCCATCTTGTCCGGATCCAGCCATACGCGCATGGCGAAAGTCATCTCTCCGAACTGCACCACATCCCCCACTCCGGGAATTCGCGCAAGCTGGTCTCTCACATAGATGGAAAGAAAATTGCTGAGGGCCAGAGCATCCATGCTGCCGTCGGGAGAATACAGACTCAGCACCATCAGCATGTTGGCGGATTTCTCCTTGACCGTCACACCCTGACGCTGGACTTCCTCCGGGAGCTGCGCCGTCGCCCAGTTCACACGGTTCTGCGTGTTCACGGTGTTCTGATCGCCGTCCGTTCCAATGTCGAACGTCACATTGATCACGGCTGACCCGTTATCCGCGGCGGAAGAAGACATATACAGCATCTTCTTCACTCCGTTGACCTTCGATTCTATCGGCTGAATCACCGTATCCATGACCGTCTGCGCATCCGCCCCAGGATAATTCGCGCTGATCGAAATCAGCGAGGGCGAAATATTCGGATACTGAGTCACCGGCAGAGTCAAAAGTGCAATCCCCCCCGCCAGCAGAAACAGAATCGAGATGACAAAGGCAAAACGCGGGTGGTCAATAAAAAACCTGCTGATCATGGTTTGGACTCCGCCTCCCCCGCATTCCTGTTCTGTCCGGCCGGAGGCTGCTGCTCCGGGACGGATCCGCCGCCGTCCGTGCCGGCATTCCCCGCGGCCGCAGGGTCACGGCCTTCCACGGTGAATCGGCATTCCATTCCGGGCCGGACTTTCTGCAGACCCGTCACAATCACGAGTTCTCCGGGTTTCAGACCTTCTTTCACCTGAATCCGGCCGTCCTGCTTCCCGCCAATCTTGATATAGCGCCGTTCCACGGTCCCGGTGTCCCCTGCAGGATGAACGATCAGCATCACATAGGATCCGGCAACGTCGTTCGTTACCGCAGACTCCCGGACCATGACAAATTTCTGCGGTTCCGAAACCTGTATTTTCACCTTGACATACAGACCCGGCATGAGACGACGGTCCGGATCATCAAAACGGGCCTGAAGCTTCAGAGTCCCTGTCGTCGGGTTAATCTTGTTGTCCCATGCGGAAAGAGAGCCTTTCAGGGGAATTTTCCGTCCCATCTGATCAAATATCTCCACGGGAACTTCCGTCCGCTTCTTTCCGCTCTTCAGATATTCGTTCAGGCGCAGAAGATCCATTTCCGAAATTTCAAAATTCACTTTTGCCTGGCCGGATTTCTCGATTGTCGCAAGTTTCTCGCTCTGGGAGCCGACCAGATTCCCGGTGCTGTAGGTTTTGAATCCGACCCAGCCGTCAAAGGGGGCCACAATCCGGGTATATTCCAGATTCAGTTCGGCCAGTTTCAGATCCGCTTCCGCCGAATGGACGGCGGCGTCCGCCTCCAGCTTCGCCGCCTCCGCGAGATCATACTCCTTCTGGGCAACCGCGTTCTTTTCCAGAAGAAGTTTCTGGCGCTGATACTCCAGTGTCGCATTCTTCTGATCCGCCTGCGCCTGCTCCAGCTGCCCTTTCGCCTTCCGAACTCCGGCTTCATATTCGGCGGGATCAATGGTAAAGAGAACTGTCCCCTTTTTGACAAAACTCCCTTCCTTGAAATCCCCGGATGTCAGAAAACCGGAAACCCGCGCCACCAGATCCACGCTGTCTTCTGATTTCACTTCTCCGATTTCCGTCGCAGTCACACTGTAATCCTGTTCCGATGCCACGGCGGCTACCACCGAAGGCAGAGTCTTCCCCTGCGGAACGGTAGATTCTCCCTTTCTCCCGTCTCCGTCACAAGCGGATGAAAATAAAAGAATACATAAGGCGGAACACAAAAAAACTTTCCCTGGTATCGACATCGTTTCCCTGTCCCATATTCGCTATTTCAAGTCAAAAAAATCAGAGTTGATGAATATAACACAAATAAAGAGTTTTTACAAATCCGGACAAAAGTCTTTTTTCCCCCTCCGGCCTCCGATTTCAGAAAAGCGCTTTGCCTGTCATGAAAGAGATCCGCCTCCTTTTTTCCCTCATCGCGGATCCTGGTTTCTCAAGTCTGATGCCGTTCCCATCCATTACGTCTCTTGTTCTTCGTTGCCTGTCAATTCCGGGATTGTCACATCCGGCGGAGGGGAAATTTCAGTTCCTCAGCTGGCCGCCGTAGGGATCCCGTTCCCAGTTTGCAGGCGTGTTGAAGGGTTTCGGATTCACGCCGGAGCGTTCCTGAGGCGTCATGCAGGAACAGCACGCCACAAGACACCCGGAAACAAGCAGCAGAAGCAGAAAAAAACGAATCATGGGGTAAAACCTTCCTTTCCCGTTTTTTCTCCGGGGAAACCTTCCCCCCGGACTTTTTCTTTCTGAAACAACAGTCTGTCGTAAAACACAGCGAAATATAAAACAAAAAAGCACGGCCCATGATCTTGCGCCATGAACCGTGCGGAACTTCCCGGACCTGCATCAGGGGGAAATGGAATCAGACATTTTCTTAAAACATGCCGTATGTCTGCATTTCCATAAACTGCATGCACAAAGTGGCAATCAGCAGAATCAGCGCAAAGGCGGCTGTCACAGTGAAAATTGATGAAGAATACATCTTGGAAAATCCTCCTTGGTCTCGTCCCGGATAATTGAATGTCTGCGGCAGATAATAATGGTCATTCCTCAATCAGAATGTCATCCAGAAAGGTTTCTTCTTCTCCCGCTGAGTCAGAACTGTCATCCATCACCTCGTCAACGACTTCCTCCTCCATGGGAGCGGCATTCTCTTCCGCTGCAGCCGGGGCGGCTTCTTCATTGGTGCTGAGAATCAGATCGGCTGCGGCTTTCTTCGCATCCATTTCAGCTTTCTTTTTGGCCGCTATCATGGCAAGATCCTCTTCAGAGAAATAGACCGTGTCGCCGACCTGGGGATAGACCACCGGCTTCGGAAGCGGAAGAAGATTCGCCACTGCGCCGTAATCACTGACTTTCACAATCTGAACCTTCCCCGCGAATGTGGCTTCCGGGCTCGCAAGGTCACGGGCAACGGTCATGATTTCTCCGTCGGGAAGCGGAGCGTCTATCTTCTGCTCAAAGCCCTTGCCGATCTTTTGGACAATCTGATTCTTGGATCCAATGTCCAGCGTGATGAAACCATATTTCTTGTCCACATAAATGACTTTCCCCTGAATGTACTTGATGACGTCTTCCTTCGCAACGGTCTTCACTTCTTCAGGAGCCACATTCGTATCCGGATTGATGATCTTCGTCAGACGGGTCACTTCCGAATTCAGTTTCTCAATCTTCGCAAGCTGGGTCTTCAGCTCCGCGTTTTTCTTTTCATTTTCGGATTTGAGAGAAGCCGTCAGTTTCTTTTCGTCTTCAAAATCCTGTTTCACTTTGACGAAATTGTCGCGATAGCTTTCCACATTGGCAACGGTTCTCTTCAGATTATCCGCATAATCATCCCCGTCCAAAGAAGGATTTTCAATTTCAAGAACGTCGGTCACTTTCTTCACATGATCGGCCAGTGCAATATTCCGGTCGTTGATCGCTCCGACTCTGCGGGAAACCTTGTTCATGGAATTCTTATACTGTTCATTGTCTTTCAGATCCTGGACGGTGATGGGCTCTTCAATCTGTTCGCTGAGGGCCACAATCTGCTCCAGAACTCCATTGTTCCGGGTCTGCACTGAAAGGACCCGTTCCTTGATCGCAGCCTGGCGGTCGGAACTCGCGGCTACCTTCTTCAGCTCGACGGAATCCGTTTCATCCGCAACTTCAAGTGTGGAGGCGACTTCACTCAGGGTATCGGCCAGAGCACTCCTCTGGGCGATGATCCGTTTGGCTTCCGCATCCAGTTTGGCAACCAGTTTATTCGTCGCATCAGCGTTATAGACCTTGTGGTCAAGTTTGGCGGTTGTGAGCTCGGAGGAAAGATTCGTCCCGGACCGGGATTCATCGTCAATCGTTTTGGCGGTGCTGACAATCGCATGGGACATTGTTTTCCAACCCTGAACCAGCTGTTCCCGTTTGTTGAACAGCATGCAGCCGAAAATCACAACGACGATCGCTGTCACCAGTATCAGAATGTTTATGACCCTGTTTGCAATGCCCATCCTTCATCTCCCTGTTCTTAAAAATTTTCTATCGTCTATGTTCAAATCTCACATGGTAACCCCGAGTCAATGGCGTAAACTACAATATCTTTCATGCCATGTCAAATATCTTACAGCGTTTTTTACTGAAATATCCGGAAAATATCTGATTTTTTTCACCCTCGGGCCTGTTCCAGAAACAGGAAACGTGCCGGCCCCAGTTTTTTCAGCGCCTTCAAAGTCCAAGGAAACGCAAAAGGACGGAGTCCGTCCCCGCAGTTCTCCGGAAGCTCCCAGATCAGGACCGAATCCGATGCCCAGTTCCGGAACGCCTCATCCCCCGTCAGCGCAGAGAGCAGATCCACGGACTCCTCATACGGCGGATCCGCAAAAATGTATGTCGGACGGGCTTCCGCGGCCAAACGCCCGGACAGAGCAGGAAGAGAACCGTGTAAAATCCGGAAATCCGTCTCCACCCCCAGACGGCGCAGTTTCTCCGCATTCCGCCCGAGCGTCTTCAATGAGGCGGAGGAGGAATCCACAAACAGCACGGAGGACGCCCCGCGGCTCGCCGCCTCCAGCCCGACCGTCCCGACTCCGGCAAACAGATCCGCAAAAACCAGCCCTGAAAGATCTCCAAGGCTGTCAAACAGCGCCTTCCTCGCACGAACCGATGTCGGACGGACTCCCTCCGTCGCCGGAGAATGCAGCGTCACTCCCCGCGCCTTCCCCGATACTATTTCCATAATTGATCCTTCCTCTTTACAACATTTCCGCTTTGATCCCTGTCTCTGATCCCTGTCTCAGTTCTCTGAATTCAGTTTTCAGAATTCTGTCCTCAGGCAGCGGAGTGCCGCTCCCGCTTCTCCAGTACACTCCCGGGCATTTTTCCCGCTCCTTTCCCTCAGGGCGGCGGAGGATCCGCTTCCCGGCATCCCGGCAAGCAAAGAACAGCCCGATGGAAAGTGAAAACCAATCCACAAACAATCCACAAAAAGAAAAATGGAATGACGCAGGGGAGAGAGAGGGGAAAAATGCTTCTCTCTGAAATGCTCTGCGGCGGAGAATAATGAAAGGCCGGATCGGGGCTCCCCCCTCTGCCGCAGGGTCACAGTTTGTCATTCCCATTCAATGGTTCCGGGCGGTTTCGACGTAAGGTCATAGACCACACGGTTCACTCCGTTCACCTCATTGATGATCCGGGAGGAAATCCGTTCCATGAGGTCATACGGGAGTCTCACCCAGTCCGCAGTCATACCGTCCCGGCTTTCCACGGCTCGGAGGGCGATGACATTCTCATAGGTACGTTCATCCCCCATCACGCCCACGGTCTTCACGGGGATGAAAACGGCGAATGCCTGCCAGATCTGATAGTAGAGACCGGCTTTCTTCATTTCATCGACAATGATTTCATCAGCGTTCCGGAGAATCTCCAGATCCTCCCTGTTGACGGCCCCAAGCATCCTCACCGCCAGCCCCGGCCCGGGGAACGGCTGACGCATCACCATTTCCTCCGGAAGCCCCAGCTTGCGTCCGACTTCCCGGACTTCATCCTTGAACAGACGGCTCAGAGGTTCAATCAGCTTGAATTTCATCTTCTCTGGAAGCCCGCCGACGTTGTGATGGCTTTTGATCATGGAACTCGGATTGCCGTCAATCGGGATGCTTTCGATCACGTCCGGATAAGTGGTTCCCTGTGCCAGATATTCCACATCGGGAATCTCCGCCGCCGCCTCGTCAAAGACTTCAATGAATTCGCGCCCGATGATTTTCCGTTTCTCTTCCGGCTCCCGGACTCCGGCAAGACGATCCAGAAAACGTTCGGACGCATCCACATATTTCAGCGGAATCCCGAACACGCCTCCGAAAAGCTCCTTCACCCGGTCCGCCTCGCCCTTGCGGAGCACTCCGTTGTTGACAAAAATGCAGGTCAGGCGATTCCCGACAGCCTTGTGAATCAGAGCCGCCGCCACAGAGGAATCGACTCCTCCGCTGAGTCCGAGAATCACATGAGAATCCCCGATCGCCTCGCGGATTTCCCGGCAGCTGCGCTGGATGAACGATTCCATGGTCCATTCTCCGCTGCATCCGCAGACAGTCCGGCAGAAATTCCGGAGAACCAGCCCTCCCAGCGGCGTATGGACGACTTCCGGATGAAACTGAATCCCGTAAATGCGTTTCGCCGGATTCTGGACCGCGGCATACTCCGTATTTTCCGTCCGGGCGAATGCGGAAAAGCCTTCCGGAAGACGCGTCACCTTGTCTCCGTGGGACATCCAGACCTGAGTCTCCTCCGGGAGTTCCGCAAACAGCGGTGAATCGCCGAAAATTCTGAGCTGCGCCTTGCCGTATTCGCGGGCCTTGCCGCGAGTCACTTCCCCTCCCAGCGTCCGGACCGTGAGCTGGAGTCCGTAGCAGATTCCGAGCACGGGGATGCCGAGCTCGAATATCTTCGGATCGACCTGTGGGGAGCCGGCAGCGTAAACGCTCTGCGGGCCGCCGGTGAAGATGATGCCGATGGGGTCGTATGCCTTTATTTCTTCTATAGTCATGCTGTGGGGCTTTACCTCGCAGTAGACATTGCATTCGCGGACTCTGCGCGCGATCAGCTGGTTATACTGGCCGCCGAAGTCCAAAACAAGTACTCGCTGATTGTGCATTCCGTGCCCTCCCCTTTAAAACATCTCGATGCAGCCCTCGCGCTCGGCGCTGACTGAAACGTATTTTATCGGGCAGCCGACGGCCTTCTCAATGTATTTCACATAGTCAAGCGCGGCCTTTGGCAGCTCCTCCGGCTTGCGGCAGGCGGAGATGTCACACTTAAAGCCCTCAAGGTACTCATAAACGGGCTTTGCGCGCTCGAGCTCCTCGATATTGCCGGGGAAGTTCTCGATGCGCTTGCCGTCGAGCTCATAGGCGACGCAAACGGGGATCTTGTCCATGTAGCTCATAACGTCGAGCTTTGTCAGAGCTATCGCGGTGCAGCCCTGCAGCTGCGCGCCGTAGCGCGACGCGACAACGTCAAAGCCGCCGACTCTGCGCGGACGGCC
>CAJMAW010000115.1 GCA_905211485.1 uncultured Lentisphaeria bacterium
ATTACACGCCGCAAGCAGAAACCGCGAACGTCAGTCATTTATCATACCATCTCCTGTTGTTTTTTCCCTGTGCCGCGGTCACCGCGCAACTGTCAGGTCCCCCGTCTTCTTCTGCCGGAGTCCGGACCGCTTTTCCCCGGACTCGGGCCGTTCCCGGTCTGCCGGACCGGGGACTCCTCCCGAGCGGAGGCCGGCTGTATTTATTGGACAGAAAAACTGATCTGTTTGTTTCTTTCCTGCAGTTTCTTTGACTTTTCTTTGACTTCTTTGACTTTTTCCCCGTCAGGGCGCTTTTCTGGCGCGGCCTGATTGTGTGTTTCCGTCAGATATCCCTGCCGCCGTCTGCTCTGTCCCTATTTCCGGCTCTGCCGCCGGAGAGGGAGACGGGCGGAACCGGGAGCGAACGGGCAAACGATCGCGCCCAGGCGTCGGCTGATAGAATAGCATCAAGTTGCGAGTCTTCAAGGAGAATGTGCTGTTCCATGGTTTTTTCTATGATTTTCCAGATGTCCGTCAGGCGGATTTCCTTTCTGCGGAAGCGCCCAACGGCAACTTCATTCGCCGCATTCAGGACGGCGGGCATGGTCCCCCCCGCACGCATGGCATGGACGGCGAAATCCAGGGAGGGAAAACGGGTCCGGTCGGGAAGGGCGAACTCCAGATTCCGGATCTCCCCCAGGTTCAGATGCGGAAGAGCCGTCTGCCGGCGTTCGGGATAGGTCATGGCGTACTGGATGGGGAATCGCATGTCCGGCAAGCTCAGATGCGCGATCAGGGCTCCATCCCGGAATTCGACCAGGGAATGGACCAGGGACTGCGGATGAATCAGGACATCGATCTTTTCCGGCGGAATCCCGAACAGATGACGCGCTTCAATCATTTCCAGCGCCTTGTTCATCAGTGTCGCGGAATCAATCGAGACTTTCGGGCCCATCGACCAGGTCGGGTGCCGGAGCGCTTCTTCCAGGGTGACTTGTGCCAGACGTTCGGCGCTGCAGGTCCGGAACGGCCCTCCGCTCGCCGTCAGAATCAGTTTCTCCACCTCTTCATGGCGTCCCGCCTGAAGGCACTGGAAGAGGGCGCTGTGTTCGCTGTCCAGAGGAAGGATCCGGCCCCCGTTCCTTTCTGCCGTCTCCGTCACAAGCCGGCCCGCCATGACCATGACTTCCTTGCTCGCAAGCGCCACGGTGTGTCCCAGTTTCAAGGCTTCAAGGCAGGGAGCCAGTCCGGCTGTCCCCACGATTGCGCAGAAAATCAGGTCCGCCTTCTCCTCACGGACAATCCTCAGCAGTCCCTCTTCTCCGCTCAGCGCTTCGCATCCCGCCGGAAGCAGATCCTTCAGCTCCCCAAAGGACAGAGGGTCGCTGACGGACGCCATGCGGCAGTTCAGCATCCTTGCCTGTTCCGCCGCTCTGGATGCACTGGTATTCGCCGCCACCGCCAGGACTTCCACCTCGTCTTTCAACGCCAGAGCGGTGCGGACCACATTCTCCCCCACCGAACCTGTGGAGCCCAGAATCGCAATGCGTTTCTTCCTTTTGGGGCTGTCTTCTGTTTTTCTGTCAGGCACGGCTTGTCCTTTCCTTTTCTTCCGGGCAGGGAAGCGGCCCCTCCGCGGGGTTCCGGTTCCAGAAGACGAGTCTTCCCGTTTCCTGTTCCGGAAACAGCTTCAGCATGGATATGGAGGCGTTTCCCATCCGGGGAGGAAGGCTGTCCTTCCGCCCGGCTCCGGTTTTCTCCTGCCTTTGATTCCCTTCGCTTTTCCCGTCTTTTTCGAGACAGCGGTCCGCAAAATCCTCCAGAAACATTCCGTGGGAGATCAGGAGCAGCCGTTTCATTCCCAGATTCTCCCGCATCAGGAGAAGGTCTTTCCGGAGCGATTCGGCGCGTTCTTCCGGGGAAAGATTCCAGTCCGCGCTTTCTTCCCGGGCGTCTTCCTCCCGGAGCGGAGGAGGAAAAGAAGAAGGTGGAGAAGAAAAAGGAAAAATGTAATCCGCCGTTGCCGTGTTCCCGTTCTTTCCCGCCATGCCGGAGCGTCTCTCCCGGATGCGCCGGAACGAAAAGGGGGCCAGCGCGCCGGAACGCCGGGGAAAAAGCGGAAGATATCCGCCGTACGGCATATTTTCGATCAGACGGGAATCGCAGCAGGCCTCCGTGCAGGACAGTCCCCCCTCCCGTGCGGAGAAGAAAGTCTCTTCCGCGCGCTTGAGCGGACTGACCAGCACAAGATCAAAGCAGAAGCCCTTCAGAAAGGCTCCCGCCGCCTGGGCCTGACGTTTCCCGGATCCGGAAAGACCGGTGTCCAGACCGGTTTCTTCACCGCTCTGCGCACGGCTTTCTCCATGCCGGAGAAGCCAGACTTCAATTCCGGGTTTTCCCGAAGGAGTTCTTTCAGTCATCCGGAGACTCCAGCATCAGGGTGACGGGACCGTCATTCTCCAGTTCCACAAGCATATCGGCTGCAAAGCATCCCGTTTCGACCCGTTTGACTCCCTGCAGACGCAATAAATCCACGAATTTTTCATAGAGGCGCTCTGCAAGTTCCGGTTCGGCTGCGTCCGAGAATCCCGGACGCCGTCCCTTGCGGCAGTCCCCGTAGAGCGTGAACTGCGAAACCGCCAGCGCTCCGCCCCCGATATCCAGAAGGGACAGATTCATTTTATCGTTTTCATCCCGGAAAATGCGCAGATGCGCGATTTTTTCCGCTAGATACGCCGCGTCCCCTTCCGTGTCTCCATGAGTGACGCCGATAAACACAAGCAGCCCGTTCCCGATTTCTCCGATGACTTCCCCGTCCACGCTCACGGAGGCTTTTTTCACTCTCTGCACCAGTGCTCTCATAAGACAGATCCTTATTATTTCCGATCTTCGGTCTTCTGCCTCAGTCCTTGATCAGTTTCAGGAATTCCGCCCGGGTGGAGGCCTCCTTGCGGAAGCTCCCGAGCATGGTGGAAGTCACCATTTTTGAATTCTGTTTCTGGACTCCGCGCATCAGCATGCAGAGATGAGTCGCCTCAATGACCACCCCGACTCCCAGCGGTGACACCGCCGTGTCGATCACCCGCGCCACCTGCGCGCAGAGCCGTTCCTGCAGCTGGAGACGCCGCGCAAACACGTCCACGAGTCTTGCCAGCTTGCTCACTCCTAGGACCTTTCCCCTCGGAATGTAGCCGATGTGGCATTTCCCGAAGAACGGCAGAAGATGGTGTTCGCACATGCTGTAGAATTCAATGTCGCGGACAATGACCATGTCATCGCATTCCTCTGTGAAAATGGCACCGTTGATGACACTGGCGATATCCTGCCTGTATCCGCGGGTCAGATATTCCAGACTTTTCCTGACGCGTTTCGGTGTATCTTTCAACCCCTCTCTGTCCGGATCTTCTCCCAGCTGCGTGAGGAGGCTTCTGATTTCTTCTTCCATGACGGAATCCTTCTCTGTCAAATTCTGCTTGTCCTGAATCATGATAATCTGGGAATATACACTCTTTTTTTCTTTTTTACAGCCTTGCCGCGTGATTGCGCGCTCAGTGGACGCCGCCTGTTCCCGCGGTTTCCCGGGGATGCTTTTTCGTATAGAGCGTGAAAAGGAAAAGATAGACGCAGAGCAGAAATCCCAGTGCCAGCATCAGGAAGCGGCTGAAATCCGCCATTCCAGCCATGTTCAGAATCGTATTGGCAAGGACCGCAATACCCATGATGCCGAAACTCTTGTGAATGTGCTGGGCGTAGCCGCTGTCATACACAATCGTATGCATCCGGACTCCGACGGGAAAGCCGAACAGGCCTCCGAACGCCACAAGCATCGAAATCCCCAGCACCTGCCAGTCAATGCTGCCGGAACGGATCAGATAGGTAATTCCCCCCGTTCCCGTTGTGACCAGCAGAAGAAAGCGTACAATCCGGCTCGTGTAATATTCCGGCACCCGGAATCCGGTGGTCAGAAGCGGACGGACCAGAATCCCTCCTCCGACTCCGAGCATGGAGGAGACCAGCCCTGTCAGAAGTCCCGTTCCGAAAGCGAAGATGCTTTTCCTGCGTCCGATTTTCGGCATTGCGTCCGCATAGCATGCGGTCCGGCTGCAGAGCGTCTGGATGATCAGAAAGAGAATCAGGGCGATGATGAGCCACTGGATCGTATCCGCACCCCAGAGCCCGATCAGCACCGTATTGACGCTTTTTCCCGCCAGCGATGTCAGAAACGCCCCCGCCGCAATCGGAAGCGCCAGCGTTCTGCCCGGGTCTCCCCGCTTCCAGCCGATTTCAGGGTACTGGCGGTATACCGTCAGTATGGTGGGGGGCAGCATCTGAAGAAGTCCGATTCCGACCGCGGAAAAAGTGTCGAATCCGAGAATCAGCATGGTCGGCACCACAATCCAGCCGCAGCCCACCCCCCAGTAGCCCCCTGACATCATTCCGGCAAAGCCCACCAGCGGGGCAATGAGATAAAGAGCATAATCCATTTTTTTACTTCCAGTCCAGTTTCAGTTCCAGTTCAGTTCCGGATTGTTTCCTCGTTTTCCGTTTACCTGTTTTTCCTATTTTGTTTTCCGCTTCTTCTTTCTTACCCTTTTCCCCTGGGAGATTTGTTTTTTTCTGTTTCCGCTTCCGCTCGGGAAGAAGGGGGAAAAAGGCTTCCTTGTGTTTTTCCTCGACGGAGCGCGCCGGAAGCGTGACACCGATGTCTGGCGATTCTGCCATGTTTTCCGGCATCGGGGGGGGAAGGGGTATCCATCCGTGCGTCGTCTTCTTTTTCTGCTGCTGCTGACATAAAACTTATTAATATGCTTCGCATTCCGGAAAATACAAGCCCGGCTGCCGGGAAGCTGCGGGGAGTGGGAGGAGAATCTTCCTTTTTCCGAGTTTTTCCCGAGGATTCTTCCGCAAAGCCGGGGGTAGTCTCTGCTGTGAATGTAGTGCGTGATTGTAAAAGTGTAGTATTATTTTTTTGTTGATTTTTGCTTTTTCGCTGAAGATGGAGCTTGTATTTTGAAAGACGGGGGAATATTCTACCTTCTGAGTTCTGAACACCTGTTTCAGGCGATGACAACAGAGAAAAACAACAGAAGAAAGACGAATGGCAATGAAGTTTTCGCTGATGCTGCTTCTGGCCGCGTTATGCGGCATTCCGTCTGTTCGTGCGGCAGATGCTCCGGGCCGTCAAACTTATCCATTGTCACCGGAAGCGGTCAAGTCCAATGCTGCGAAGGTGGCGAAAGATCTGGAGAAGGCTCCTGCCGAATGGAAACAGGCTCCGGTTCTGTATTACACTGTCGCAGCGATGAGCGACATCAAACGCCTGCCGGACCTCTATCCCGTGGACGGGAAACTGGCCGCTCCCCTCGACATCATGGCCGCCCGGGGGGAATTCGAGCCTGCTTCCTTTGTTGTCTATCCCAGACAGAATTCGGACCGCTTTGAACTGAAGGTTTCGGAACTCAAAGACGGGAAAGGCAATGTGATCCCCTCCTCCGCGCTGGATCTGAAACTGGTGAAGATCTGGTATCAGTGCGGTTCCGGCTGGTTCGGGTACATGGCCGATCCGCTGCGCCGCGTGCTGACCCCCGAACTCCTGCTCAATGATGAAAACCTGATCTTCGCCGATCCCTCCACAAAAGACAACTACGCTCGTTATTCCAATGCGGACGGCTCCACTCATTACGAATGGATCAGCGCCGATTTCATGGTGACCGACTATAAATTCACCAACATGGTCCGCATCGCCCTGCTGAAGGATGCCGACACTCTCCAGCCCGTCGTGCTGAACCGGGATGAATTCAAACAGTTCATGCTGACCGTCCATGTTCCCGCGGATGCAAAGCCGGGTGTCTATCAGGGCTCCGTCACCATGATTTCCGACGGAAGGAAGGTCGGCTCCATTCCCGTGAAACTGGGTGTTCTCCCCTTTGACCTGCCGCGTCCCGCCACGAACTACGACATTTCAAAACCCTTCTTCCTTTCTCTTTACGGTACAGGCGGCGCACAGGACAATCCCCGCATTCTGAAAAACCTTGTCGACCACAATGCCACGCACCTTTTCGGCTTCCCGAAACTCGATCCGAATAACGAGGCCCAGTTTGCAAAGGAAGTGGAACTGGCGAAGAAGGTCGGAGTCTCCCTGCGTCCGCTTTTTGCGAACGGTCCGGGAGTGCATCTCTCGATTTACGGGAAGCCGACTCCGGAGTCGCTGGCCAAACTCGATCAGCTCCAGTCACAGCTGGATGCCGCGGCGGCGCTCTGCGAAAAATATCTCGGCCACACCGATTTCTACTGCTACGGCGCGGACGAGGGCGGATATTCGACCATCAAGGCCGAACGTCCCGCCTGGCGTGCCGCACATGCCGCCGGAGCCCGGGTCATGGTTTCCGCGCATGACCACAAGAAAATGCTGTATCCACTGGATTTCATGGTGCTTCCGCGCATGCCTTCGGAAGAACGTGCAGAACAGGTCCGCCTCTTCCATGAGGCTCATCCGGAGGGCCTGACGGGCTGGTACGCTGACCCCCATTCCGGGCCGGAGAATCCCGATTATTTCCGCCGGATCCACGGACTGATGGCCTACAAGGCGAATTACGACCTTTCCTCGAATTACACCTGGTACCGCAACGACTGGAATGATTTCGCCATCGCCTATGAATCCAACTACCGCGGAATCATCATGGTCTATGCGATTTCGGACCGGATTCTCGACACGCTCGCCTGGGAAGGCGTCCGCGAGGGCCTGGACGACATCCGTTATGCCACCAAGCTCAAACAGCTTGCTTTTGAAGCGGAAAAATCCTCCGATGCCGATGTTCTCCACCTCGGGCGCAAGGCTCTTGCCTTCCTTGCCTACTGGGATACGCGCGAAAATCCGGATACCTTCCGCGCGGAATGCATCAATCACATCATGCAGCTTGAAAGAGCCTTGAACAAGGAGCAGAAATCATGAGACACGCTTCCCCGATATCTTCCTTATCCTATCCGCTGATTTTTGGAGCGGCTGCACTTTTCACCCTCTCTCCGCTTCTAACGGCCCAGCAGCCCAAAGCTGCCGCACCCGAGGTGAAGAAAACCCAGTTCATAGATGCGAAACTCCTGACGGAGAAACTCAATGCCGTTCAGGCCCGTGCCGCCGCCGATCTTCCCGGAGCCGTCGCGGACTGGAAAGACCTTCTCAAGAACGAATCTCTGAACGCCGCTCAGATCTTCAATGCGTGCAACCGCATGATGGAGCTGGTATTCCGTTCCGGAGATGCGGCTTTGACCGCCGATGTCGCCGCGACTGTCCGGGCGACGGGGAATCCCGCGTCTCTCGGCCGTCTTGCGTTCAAATACGCTTCCGTGAAGAAGAATCCCTATGGGAAAGAGGCTCTGGAAGCGCTTTCCCTTCTGGAATCGCTTCCGCCTTCGACGCAGCGGACGGAGGCGATCAAGAATCTGATCAACGGCCTCTCTTCCATCAGCGGCGATTATTTCAAAGCCGCCTCTGAGCTCTACGGACGCGCGGGCAGGGACTTTACGAATTCCCAGGCCGCTGATTCGCTCAGCAATCTTGCCATCGGCGCGGTGAAAGCAGCGGGCGACTCCGCATCAGGAGAGAAGTTCTTCAAGGAACTCGTCGCTGTGACGGCTTCCATGAAGGACGCGTGGGAAAAGGAACAGAAAAAAGAGAAACCGGACCGGAGATATGAACGGGAATATCAGACGGCATGCACCCGGATGGTCCGTGTTCTGAACGAATATCTGAATTTGAGTGAGGATCTTGCCGTCAAATCCCTTTCGGAGGCATCCCGGGTTCTTCCTTCGGATCAGGTTGCGCAGTTTGAACTCGGTTCTCTCGGTGCTGCTGCATTGAAGAGAGGCGACATGCAGTCTTTTGAAGCAATTCGCAAAAAAGTTCTTGCCATGCCGTACGGTCCGCTTCGTTCGAGCATTGTTCCACTGCTGGCCAAGAATGCGGGGAATGCGGCGGCATCCGAGCTTTTCCGTGCCGAGCTGGCGAATCCGGAGATTACGCCGGCGGAGAAATTCCGGGTTCTGGGGGATCTCCGGAAACGCAGCGGGAATGTGGAATGGTTCCAGCGCGGCTTCTGCGATCAGGAGGCCTACGGGAACTGGCGCAAACTGACCGATGAGATGATCCGTCTGAACGATTCCATCGAAAAAGGCAAACAGCCGGCGCGCTTTGACTTTTACCGTCAGAATGCCTGGACCGCCTTCGGATACGGTGATTTCGCCTTTGCCGTGGATCAGATCGGGAAGGCTGTGGAACTGAATCGGTCCGGCAGCATGGACTCCGCGGTGATGATCTATCTGTGGAAGAAGGATGCGCCGAAGGTGTCCGCCCTGATTGCGGAGGAACTGGCAAAGAAACCTTCCCCGAAGGCGGAGGATCTGCTCTACTGGCGGGCGGTGGATTTCTTCAACAAGGGGAATGCGGTAGAGAAATTCGACGATGCGTTTGCTGCGGACAAACTCAGTTCCGAATCAAAACTGCGTCTTCTCCGCCGTGTTTCCGAACTGTTCTACAGGGCGAAGCGCTACGATGTCTGCCGGAGCATTTACAACAACATTCTGGACAAGCGTTTCATTTCTCTTGCTCCGAAGAGTTATACGGTGCAGTATTTGTTCAATCCGCCCCGTACCGCGGACGGTTTTTCCAGGACTCCGATGTACAATGACTGGAAGTCCATGGAAACGCGTTTTGTCCCATACGGCGACAACGTGAACATCAGCACGGATACGGATGTGAAGCGTCTTCTGAAGGATGCGAAACAGCCTCAGACGGATCCGGAATGGAAGACGGGGATCCGCATTGTCTACGACATGGAAGGCGTACATATTTATGTCCGCTGCAATGATCCGAAGGTGGAGGAGGTCCTGACGGGGAAACGTTCCGGCGGATCTCTGGAATGCACATTCCGTCCTGCGGAGGAAGCTCCGTACAACATGTGGTTTTTCTCGAATCTGCCGGATGCGAAGGATGAAGTCAATATTGATTTCGCCTCGCCTTCTCCGCGTTACCGTTTGACGGAGGACTTTTTCCGGAGCGATGCTTGTACAACGCCCGAGGGAATTGTGGCGCATACATTCATCCCGTGGATTGCGTTTTATGACACTCTGCCGCTGGATGGAAAGGTCTGGTACCTTGGGCTTCAGCGCTGGTCGCCCGGGGGAGGACAGACGATTTCGGGGCAGGTGCACGAACTCGCGCGCATGCTTCAGCTTCATTTCAACTTCACACCGGAACAGGAAAAGGCGATCAAGCGCAATCTTTGCGCTTCGGCATATTACCGTTTCAAAAACAGCAAGACTCTTCCGGTATGGCGGGATGATGCGGAGCTGGGTGATCCTGCCTTCTATGAGGAGGAACTTGCCGCCTGGGTCAAGGATTTGGACGAAGCCGGTGAGAAAATCGCTTCTCAGGATGCGGATATCGACATGCTTTTTGATAAGTACGTTCCGCAGTGGGCTGAATTTGAATATATCCTGGCGGAGAAACGGCGTGATTATCTGAAAAAGAAATTTTTTGAATAAATCATTCTTTTTTTGATCTTTGTTTCAGATCATGATCCGGCCCTGAGCTGCGGAGACGTGCGGGGGCCGGATTTTTTCATCCTGAAGAATGTCAGAGCAATGCGAAGTATAAAAACTACGGAAAAATGCGGCTAGCATTTTTCTCGAGGTCAAGGTCCGTGACCTTGTCGC
>CAJMAW010000116.1 GCA_905211485.1 uncultured Lentisphaeria bacterium
ATAGGGTGGTTAGAATGACGATTTCAAAGAATTATGGGACGGCAGTGTATTTTTTACTACGATAAGCGTTACAGTTACTGTAAGTCAAATTAATTTTCGTTTTTTTCTGTTTCTGACTGGGATTATCACTCTGGCTCCTCTTTTTGTGCGCATAATCAACCTTCCAAATCCTTCCGGACCCGCTTCAGCAATTCCGGAATGTTGAGTTTCTGGGGACACTTCGCCAGACACGCGCCGCAGTTCACGCACGCCGAGGCGGGCGCACCGCGTTGAATCGGCGACATCGCGACCGTGTAGTCTGAAATCGCCCGTTTTTTGTTCTTGTGTACCAGATAGTTGTTGTAAACGTAGGCGAAGATGTAGCCGATGGCCACGTTGTGCGGACACGGGATGCATTGATAACAGCCGGTGCAGTCGATGTGTCCTGGAGTGTTCCGATAGGCCTGAATCGCCGCGCCGAGCGCTTTGCGTTCATCCGGGTTGAGCATATTCGGCTTCGCTTTCGACGCATAACGCAGATTTGCCTCGACATCCGCCATTGCTCCCATGCCGCTGACCGCGACGCTGACCTCCGGAATATCCCAGAGGTAATCGAGCGCCCATTCGGTATCCGGCTTTTCCACTCCGGTCGAGCGGAGCGCCGCGCGCATGAACGGCGGCAGATTTGCCAGGAATCCGGTGCGAACCGGCTTCATCACAGCGAGTCCCATCCCATTGGCCGCGGCATATTTCGGCCCGAGACAGCCCGCTTCGTACTCATAGTCCAGATAGTTGTGCTGAATCAGGCAGAAATCCCAGGGGGCGGATTCCACCACCTCCTTGAAGAGCTGAAGACGATCATGGAACGAGAAGCCCGCGAAGCGGATTTTCCCCTGTTCCTTGAGTTTCATGATCTTGTCGATCAGTTGGAACGGGATCACCTTCTCTTTCCAGCCGCGGTGCATAATCATGTGAATGTGATAAAAGTCAATCACGTCACACCCCATCGTCCGGCGGGACTCGTCGAAGAACTTCTCAAAGTCCTCCGGCTTTTCCATAATCCACCACGGAGATTTGGAGGTGACGTAAACCCGCTCGCGCCAGTTGCCTTTGAGGGCTTTCCCGGCGACCGCCTCGCTCTGTCCGTCGAGATAGACGCGCCCGGTGTCGATGTAGTTAACGCCGCCCTCGATCGCACGGTGAATCATCGCGACGCTCAGATCGCAGTTCACAGTTTTTCCGTCCGCGAGCATCGGCAGCCGCAGCAGCCCGAACCCGAGCGCGGAAACATTCACCCCCGTTCGTCCCATCGGGCGATACTGCATCTGCGGATTGAAATTCAAAACCGGCCCTGTCAGTTTCACTGCGGCAGGTTCCGCCGCTTTCAAAACCGATCCTTTGCCGAACATGGCTCCGGCGGCCGTGACCAGCGCCGCCGATTTGAGAAAATCGCGTCGATTCATACTGTTACCTCTCAGTGAATGGAAAATGCACCGTCCACCAGCAATGCGTGTCCATCGACAAAGCTTGCCAGCGGACTGCACAGCCAGAGTACGGCATTGGCGATCTCTTCCGGTTTTCCCAAGCGTCCGGCGGGAATGTCGCGAATCAACTCCTTTTCCAGTGATGGATTACGACTCATCAGCTCCTGTGCCATCGGGGTGAGAATCACCCCCGGACAGACGGCGTTGATCCGGATGTTTTGAGCCGCATAATCAATTGCGGCGGTACGGGTCAAACCGATCACCGCGTGTTTACAGGCGATGTAAGCCGCCTGTCCCGGGAATCCGGTCACTCCGCCCTGCGAGGATGTGTTCACGATTGCGCCTCCGCCCTGTTTCTGCATCTGAAGAATCTCGTAACGCATGCAGTTCCAGACACCTTTCAAATCAACGGCAACGGTCAGGTCGAATTCTTCATCGGTGATCTCCGCCATCGGACGCTGCGGAGTCTGAATTCCGGCGTTGTTCAACGCCACATCCAGACGGCCATATTCTGCAGCGATCCATTCCATCATCTCTCTGACAGAACTGACATCGGACACATCGCATGCATACGCGACCGCCTGATATCCTTCGGCGCTCAATTTCCCGGCCTGTTCCTCGGGTTTTCTGATGTCCGCCATCACGGTGACGGCTCCGGCTTTTGCGAAGGCTTCGGCACAGGCAAGCCCGATCCCCATTGCGGACCCGGTGACCAGTGCGACTTTCCCCTGAAAATATTCGTTCATGGTATTGCTCTTTTCCATTAAAATTCCGGTTACGATCAGAGTCCGACCTGCCTCTGCTGTTCAGCATTGTAACGGTTGCCGACAATGGGAATCGCGGCAACGCCGCGTTCCAGTTCCTGCCATTCCGACGGCGAGCAGGCGAAGTCAAGTGTATGAAGATTTTCTTCCAGATGCGCAAGTTTGGTGGTCCCCGGAATCGGCACGATCCACGGGGCCTTCTGCAACAGCCACCCCAGCGCGACCTGCGCGGAAGTCATACCGCGTGTCCGCCCGAAATCCTGCAGAAGGTTGACGATCCGGGTGTTGGCGCGGATTGCCTCCGGCGTGAAACGCGGAAGCGTCTGGCGGTTGTCGTTGTCGGGATCGAACTGCATGTATTCATTGATGTCACCGCCGAGAAATCCCCGGTTAAGCGGACTGTACGGAACGAAACCGATACCAAGTTCGCGGCAGGTTTCAAGCACGCCGTTCTCTTCCACATCGCGATGCATGAGGTGGTATTCACTCTGAATCGCGGTCAGCGGGCAGACCGCATGGGCCTTGCGGATGGTTTCCGCGCTCACCTCGCACATCCCCCAGCGCAGAACCTTGCCTTCTCGGATCAGTTCCCTGATGGTTCCCGCGACTTCTTCCGCCGACACATTCCGGTCAAACCGATGCTGATAGAACATCGGGAGCGCATCCAGACGCAGACGTTTCAGCGATTCCTCACAGTAACGGCGGATTGTGGCGGGACGGCTGTCCTGGCGTCCGGTTGCCTTGCCGTTGATGACTTCATGACCAAATTTGGTGGTTACGCTGATCTTATCCTTAAACAATGACAACGCTTCCCCCGCCAGCTGTTCATTGGTGAGCGGACCGTAGATGATGGCGGTATCAAAGAGCGTCACACCGCGTTCCACCGCCTCGTGAAGCAGACGAATACATTGCTTTTTATCCGGGTGACTGCTGCGATTATAGGTCATCCCCATCACGCCGAAGCCGAGTGCGGAAACGTCAAGGGCCGCCTTGCCGCGGCCGAGAGTGCGATGAGGAAGTCCTGTCCCTCCGGTCTGATGGCCGGGATCGATCGCTGCGTTGACGTTCATCTGTTTCGCCGTGCATCCTCCAAGTGCAGACGGCAAACTCAGTGCGGCACCGAAAATTGCGGTTGATTTGAGAAAATCACGTCGATTCATCTTTCAAACCTCCTTCATTTGTGCTTGAGACCAATCAAGTATGCCGGGTTGTCCCGCACCATCGAGTCGATCTGTTTCTGTGAAATACCACCATCACGCAATTCCCGGATGCAGGCGCGCATGCCGTCAACGGGATTCGGATTGCCCAGCTGCCCGAGATCGGTCGAAATAAAGCTGCGCTCCGGAATCGTCCGGACATCATTCAGAAACTCCTCACGACTCTGCCGTTCGAACTGCGGATTTCCACTTCCCGGCCCCCAGAGACGCGGCAGATAACAGTATTCCACATACGCACCGAGATCGACCGCCTGCCGAATCTGATTGCGCGTCATCTTCCAGGTCAGAGAATTGACGTGAGTAACGACAAATTTCTTCACTCCAATCTCCTTCGCTTTCCGTGCCAGAATCAGGCTCTCCTGTGGCGAACTGTGTCCGGAGGCAAAAATGATGTCCGCCTCGGCACAGAGCTCCATCACCTGGACGACTTCGGGAAGAACGTTTCCCTGCGAATCGAGCACCGGAATGCCCGGTCCCGGAAGTTTTGTCGCACCGATGCTGGTATGCTGCGGCGAGCGTCGGCATCCAGATGCAGCGGCAGAGGGAGCCGGAGGTCCTGATCGCCTGTTCGGCGCATAAACGTTGACTTTGTCGCCATGGACGCGGTTCATGCAGAGGCTTCCGAACACCTCGAACTCCGGCAGGGCCTGCCGGATCAGATACGCGCGGTCGTGACAGCTCCAGTCGTTAGACTTGTACATGAGCGCCAGGTATCCGGCCTGTTTCGCCTGTTTCGCCAGCGTCAGCTCGTCGATGCAGCGTTCCCGGGTATCCGGGAGACAATGAATGTGAATATCACATACTCCGGCAAGCAGAGGATCCGGCTTGTCTTTGAGCTGTGCCGAGGTTGTCGCATCCGTGATTCCGGCGGCATTGGAACCGGCGATCCACAAGACGCCGCCCGCCACGCCGAGTGTCTTGATGAAATCGCGTCGATTCATGGTTACACGCTCCTGCCGAGTTGATAAGCCTGTTCCGGATATTTCGTATGATTGACCGCGCCGATCGGCCAGACGCCGGGAGCAATGACCCGCCCGGCATCACTCCAGCCGAGATAATCCAACAGAACCTCGTAATGGTCGGTGATCGCCTTCTCCTTGCGCTTGTTGTTGTCGGCATAAGTCATCAGGAGAGCGGCCTTCTTCGGCATATGGATCGAACCGTTGATTGCATAAAAACGGTCGATCACCGCCTTGATCTGCGCGGAGATGCCGAAATAATACATCGGGGTGGCGAGGACCACCATCCCGGCATCAAGGATATGTTTCCGGACAAATTCAAAATCGTCCTTGAACACGCACTCGCCGTTCATGCCGCATTTGTTGCATGCAATGCAGGGATGAACATCCTTGAACGCGGCATCAAAACGGACGATTTCATGTCCGGCCTCTTTCGCGCCGCGGATGAAATGTTCCGCGAGCGTATTGGAATTTCCATTTTTACGGGGACTTCCCGTAATCACCAGTATTTTCATCTTTCCGCCTTTCGGATTGGCTGCGGCATGTACCAGGGGTCCACCAAGAATGGCGCTTCCGGCGAGAACCGCTGTCGCCGTCAATGATGTTTTCAGAAAATCGCGTCTGTTCATGTCTTTATTTCATCCTCATTTCCGGGACGAGCGGATTCTGATCGAGCAGATCCAGCTGCTTGACCATTTCCAGCGTTGTCCGCTTATACTTTTGAAAATGCGACGTTTGAATATGATGCTCGTAGGCGGCGCGGTCCGCGTAGATTTCCAGAATCGTGATCCGTTCCGGATGCGCCTTCTCCTGCATCGAATACATCATGTAGACACCCGGCTCTTTCGCCATGGATTCGCGCCCGCATTCAGTCACCAGCGCCAGATATTCCGGAAGTTGTGCGGGATCGACTTCGATCCGCGAAAGCCGCACGATGCTCTCCGGTGTAATGCGATTTTTCATTTGAGTCTCCTTTCCGGTCAGGAATTCCGCTGCGAGGCGCACGCCTTCCTGATACGCGTTTTCCATGCACGGATAGGTCATGAACGCATGAATCGTTCCGGGAAGCGTCCGGTGCGTCACCGGAACACCGTTCTTTTTCAGGAGTTCCGCAAATGCCTTCCCCTGATCGTACAACACGTCGCACTCCGCCGCAACGATCAGCGTTTCGGGATAGTGTGCGAACTCTTTTGCCAGCAGGGGAGAGACCGCAGGATCCTCCGCGAGAGCGCCAGGCGTATACGATTCGTTGAACGCCTCCATCAAGGCTCCGTCCAGCCCGAACCCCACTCCGTATTTCCGCCATGATTCCGAGTGGTCGTTCTTCGCCAGCACGACCGGATAGTAGAGGATCACCCCTGCGATTCCGGAACGTTCTTTCCATGCGGCGGAGGCTGCGAGATTGCCGCCCGCACTGTCGCCGGCAAGATAAATCCGCCGGTATCCGCGCTCCCGAAGCAGCCGGACTGCCGCAAGCACATCCTCCAGCGCCGCCGGAGCGCGATGCTCCGGCGCAAGGCGATAGTCGAGCGTCGCCACGTCCAGCCCGGAAACCTTCGCCAGATCGCCGCAGAAACGGGCGCTCCCCTCCAATCCTCCGAGCGTCCACCCGCCGCCGTGCAGATACAGCACGATCGTCTTCCCCGGTTCGATTCCGGGATAATAGAAGCGGATTCTCCGATCCCCGACCCGGGTGTTTTCCACCCGGACTCCGGCAGGCGGAGTCGCATCCAGAAGCATGCTGGAGCGAACTAGCTTCAGAGCCTCAAAGTTGCCGTTGAGAGCAGCGCGAACCGCCTGCGCGATCCCTTCCTGCACTCCGGCCGGACGCACGGAAAGAAACTCCATGGATTCCCGGGAAAACTCCTCCGCCGCTGCAAGGAAAAACGCCCCCAGCACCGTCAGCAGGAGCAAAGAAATTTTCTTAGAGGTTCTCATGGGCAGCTCCTTTATTTCCGGATGGTTGCGACCTCGTCGACCCACTTGTTCAGAGCGTCTGCCGCATTCCGGATGCTTCCGCCGGAGAACGCGCCGCCCTTGCCGAAAGCCGCCTTCGGACAAACCTTCCGCATATCCCGTTCACAACGCGCCATTCCGCCGCCGCCATGGGTGACGAAGGGAATCACCGTCTTGCCGCTGAAGTCATAGCCGGAGAGGAAGCTCCTTACCGGCGGCGCCATTGTGCTCCACCAGTTCGGCGTGCCGACGAAGATGACATCGTACTTGGAAAAATCCTCGACTTTCGTCGCCAGTTCCGGTTTGAACTCGTCACGGCACTCCTGTTTCGCCTGATCGACGCACGCGCTGTAATCGGACGGATACGCCTTGACGGGTTTGATTTCAAAGAGTGTCCCTCCGGTCAGCTTCTGAATCTGTTCCGCCGCATAACGGGTGTTGCCGCTCCACGAGTAATAGGCAATCAGGATTCTGCCCGGCTCCGTTTCCGCCTTCTGCATTTTCACGTTTTCCGCCGAAGATCCGGCCGCGCTGAAAAACGCGGCTGCCATCATCAGTGCCATTGTTTTCTTTTTCATTGTTTCCTCCTTGTGAGAATTGGGCTTTCCTGTCTCAGATGAAAGACAAGATAATCCAGACAATCAATTTTTTCCTGTGCCGCATGCACTTTTTTCAGAAGAATGACGCGCTGTGCCGTCAGAAGACGCATTTCTTCCCGGGTGTTGCCGCTTTCATGCAGCGCAAGAAGTTTTGCAATCAGAGGCGTCCTGAAGCCGGCGTCCTCGAGATTGCGGACCAGAGAGAAATTCTTCTCTCCTGGCATACGTGCCGAATCCATCTTCATTTGCCCGAAGTCGCCTTGCTGTAATCCGCATCGGAAATCGGTTCGAGCCAGGTATTTTTGTTGCTTTCCGGATTGCATTCGACTGCGAGGTGCGAAAACCAGCTCTCGGGGGCCGCGCCGTGCCAGTGCTCGACATCCGGCGGAACTTCGACGATGTCGTCGGGCAGGAGTTTGCGGGCCTCTTTCCCGCGTTCCTGATAGAAGCCGATTCCTCCGACCGCGATCAGAAGCTGTCCGCCGGTGTGTCGGTGCCAGTTGTTGCGGCAGGAGGGCCCGAAGGTGACGTTGGAAAGCGGAAGGACATGGAAACGCTTGTCTTTCGTCAACGGCGCAAGATAGAATTTCCCGCTGAAATATTCCGCATAGGCCGTATTTTTCTCTCCGCTCAGGAAAACACTCAGAGAATTCCTTTTCACGAATTCGAGAATCCTGTTGATCTGGGCTTCAGTTACCCCGTTATGTCTGCTGATTGCAATATGGCTGGCAAGCTGGTTTTGACTCCGTCCATTGCGGCGAGGGCGGCAAGGGTTGCAAGTTCCCGTGTCCGCCAGTCGAGATTGTCCCGGCTGAAGATGTCGCCGAACAGATGTGCCTTCAAATACTCGTCGATTGCCGGGGCGAGGTCGAAGAGCGTGCCTTTGACCGGAGCTCCGCAGAGTTTCGTCTGATTCGCGCTTCCGAAGTCCATACTCTTTCCTTCCGGGGGCGGTCCCGGGAGTTTTCCCGCTGTATCCCGGATTCCCTTTGCTTCGCGCTCGTTCCCCCTGCACTTCAGCGCCCCAGGAGAGAAAACAGGAATACCGTTCAGGAAAATTCGAGAATGCGAAAAAGAAGGAAAATGAATGTGACTCGTTTCCCTGAAATGAGAAAGGTGGCGCCCTCCCACCCCCCACACAGCAGACGAGACAGCATCGGGACCATGCCAGCATGCCTGAAAACGATTGGGAAAGGATCTTGAGCCTCACGCAATGACAATCGGATCAAAAAAACAAAAAATTATAGAAAAGCATAAAAATAAAAATCAAAAAGCCCGGGGGCTTCGGACCTCCGGGCTTGAATTCCCGTTATTCCCGCAGAGGGCAGCAGCATCTCATCTGCCGTTTCTGCAGAAGGGAAACGAAATGCGGGGAACAGAACTGCTCCTTATTTTCCGTCCATTTCCTCCAGGGCGGCCTTTCTGCTGAGGCGGATTTTGCCGCTGCGGTCAATGTCAATGACCTTGACCGTAATGTAATCGCCTTCCTTGCAGATATCGGAGACCTGATTGACACGGTAATTGGCCATTTCGGAAATGTGGAGCAGACCATCCTGGCCGGGAAGGATTTCGACAAAGGCGCCGAAGTCACGGACCGTCTTGACCAGGCCGCGGTAGATTTTTCCGATTTCAGCCTCGGCTGTATAGAAGTCGATTTTGCGTTTGACCTCGTCCAGGATCTGCTTGTTCTGGGCGAGGATGCTGACAGAGCCGTCATCTTCGATATTGACCTGGGCTCCGGTCGATTCGGTGATTTCCTTGATATTTTTTCCACCGGTTCCGATCAGAGCTCCGATCTTGTCCGGATTGATGTGAACCACTTCCATTTGAGGCGCATTCGGGCTGAGTTCCTTGCGCGGAGCCGCAATGCAGTCCGTGACCACCTTGCGGATTTTTGCGCGGGCGTCCCGGTTCTGATACATGGCGCGGGCAAGCAGATCAATGGAAATGCCGGGGAGCTTCAGGTCGAGCTGGAACCCGGTGATGCCGCTTTCGGTACCGCAGACTTTGAAATCCATGTCTCCGAAATGATCTTCGGCTCCGATGATGTCCGTGAGGATCAGCTCTCTGCCGTTTTCATCCGTGACGAGTCCGCAAGAGATTCCAACAACGGGCGCCTTGATGGGCACTCCCGCATCCATCAGAGAAAGGGTGGCTCCGCAAACGCTTGCCATGGAGGTCGATCCGTTGGAGGACATGATCTCGGAGACACAGCGGATGGTGTACGGGAAATCCTCCGGAATCACCTGCGCCACGGAACGCTCTGCCAGATTTCCGTGCCCGATTTCCCGTCTTCCGGGACCGGTGATTCTGCCGACTTCCCCGACGCTGTAGTTCGGGAAATTGTAATGCAGATAAAACTTCTTTTTCGTGGGAATACCCGTGATGTTGTCGCTTTCCTGCATATCCTGGGGCCCGCCAAGGGTGGTGATGACGAGAGCCTGCGTTTCCCCGCGCGAAAACAGGGCAGATCCATGCA
>CAJMAW010000117.1 GCA_905211485.1 uncultured Lentisphaeria bacterium
GGGAAGAGACCCCCGCCGTTCAGGATCCCTGTTTGAACATGCCGTCATTGCAGGACTGACCTCGGTGGGAGTCCAGGTGCTCCGGGCGGGGATTGTCCCGACCCCTTCGCTGCAGATGGCGGTCCACGACTCCGGGGCGGCGGGCGGAATCATGATCACGGCCAGTCACAACCCCGTCGAATGGAACGCGCTCAAGTTCATCGGTCCGGACGGATTCTTCCTGGATGAACGCGATCTGGAGGCCCTGCTGGATATTTACAATCAGCCGGATCTGAATTACGTCACGGAACAGGATTTCCGTCCGGTCCGCCGGGCGGAGCATGTGTTCCGGCGCCATCAGGAACGCATCTTCGCAGCCATTGACGTGGAAGCGGTCCGGGCCGCGCATTTCAAAGTGGCGGTCGACTGCTGCAACGGGGTGGGCGCACTGTATTCACGCCCGTTCCTGGAGGCAATGGGAGTGGAGGTGATTCCGCTCTTCGATTCCCCGGACGAAGCCTTCGGACGGCCTCCCGAGCCTCTGGCACGGAATCTCGGAGCACTTTCGGAAACCGTGCGCCGGGAGCACTGCGATGTCGGATTCGCTCAGGATCCCGACGGCGACCGGATTGCCGTCATCACCGAAACCGGACGGCCGGCGGGAGTGCAGTATTCCCTTCTGCCGATGGTGGAACATCTGCTTTCGCGTCAGGCGCGGGGGAAACACGCTGTTGCCGTCGCCAACGTGCAGACGACCAGGGCATTCGACCTGATCGCGGAAAAGCATGGATGCCGCGTGGTCCGGACCCCCGTCGGAGAAGTGAATGTCACAGCCGCTCTGCGTGCGCATGACGCCGTCCTGGGAATCGAAGGCAGCAGCGGCGGCCTGATTGTCCCTTCCATCCTCCCCTGCCGCGACAGTTTCAGCGCCATGGCCCTGATGCTGGAAATGATGGCGTTCAGACACCTTTCCCCGGAACAGATCTTCGACTCCCTCCCGCGTCTCTTCTCCGCCGAAAGAAAAGTGGAATGCCCCTCCGCACAGACGGCCGTGGACCGCTTGAGAAGTCTGGCCGCGGAATACGCAGCGAAACATCCCGATTTCACTGACGGAGTCAGAATTGATTTTGACGCCTCCTCCTGGGTTCTTGCGCGCTCCTCCAACACAGAACCCCTTCTCCGGATCCTGGCGGAAGCTGAAACGCCGGAAAAAGCCGAAACCCTTGCAGACGGAATCTCTGAAAAACTGAAAAAGGCAGGCAGGAGCGGCAGTAAGAACGTCTGAAAGTTCTTCTTTCTTTTTCCCCGTCCTCGGAGGAGGCGGCGGCGCATCTATTTTTCCCCGCCCTTTTCCCCCTCCGGGAAAAAGAAAGACTCCGGAACGCCACTTTTTTTCAGATCTCACTGCATCGGAAGGAAATACAGTTCATCATGCCAATCTGTCCGGCGTTTCCCGCGGCTCAGTCCCTGCGTCCGCCGAGCAGTCCAGCCCGGTAAAGATAGTACAGAAGGGTCAGAAGCGACGTAACCGCAGAAGCGACGTAGGTCAGGAACGCCGCATTCAGCACCTGCCCCGCACCCGCGCTCTCCTGCGGAGAAACAATCCCGCAGGACACCATCATCTTTTTCGCCCTTGCGCTCGCATCCCATTCCACCGGGAGCGTGATGATCGAAAACAGCACCATCGCCCCGAAGAGAATCGCCCCGATCAGCACCAGCTGCTGCGACATCAGGAAAAAACCCGCAAAAATCAGAATGTAGGAAAGCGGCGAACAGATGTTCAAAGCAGGCACCATCATGCTCCGGAAATGCAGCGGCAGATACACCGAGGCATGCTGAAGGGCATGCCCCGCTTCATGACAGGCGACTCCGATTGCCGAAAGACTGTCACTCCCATACACCTCCGGAGAAAGCCTGAGCGTTTTGGAAGACGGATCGTAATGATCGCTGAGGAATCCCTGCGTCTGTTCGATTCTGACATCCCGGATTCCGGAACTGCTCAGGAGCCTGGCGGCCGCCTCCGCGCCCGTCAGGCCGTTAGCGGACCTGCGCTGCGAATATTTCTCAAAGGTGCTTCTGGTGTAAAAGGATGCGAAAAGCGCCAGCAGGAATCCCGGCGCAATGAAGAGGAAATAAATGGGGTCGAAAAACATGCTTCGTATTCTCCCGTGACTCTGTTCTTTTGTTCGTGTACCGCCTGAATGGGCTGTCGTTTCCCATGCACGTGCGGGTGGAGGAGCATTCCGGTACTATACATCCGTTTTTTAGACAGTTCAAAGGCATGAAAGTTTCCTTTTTCCGTTCTTTTTCCATTTGAAAATGAAAAATTCTGTTGTATCGTATCAGTTTCCTGAAAACCAGGGATGTATTCTGGACAACCATACATGATGCATGGAGTATTGCAAATGGGAAAGGCTATGAGAGTGGCAGTGGTCGGTGCGACCGGCGCGGTCGGCATCGAAATGATCGAAACATTGGAAAAGCGCAATTTCCCTGTTTCATCCATCAAACTTCTTGCTTCGGCGCGCTCCGTCGGGAAGAAACTGAAATTCAAGGGGGAGGACATCCCCGTTCAGGAATTGACGCAGGACTCCTTCAAGGATGTGGATATCGCCCTGTTCAGCGCGGGAGCGGCCAGATCCAAGGAGTATGCGGATGCCTGTGTGCACGCCGGCGCCGTGATGATCGACAATTCCAGCGCATTCCGCATGGATGAAAACGTCCCCCTCGTCGTTCCCGAAGTGAATGCCGAAGACGTTTTCCGCCATCAGGGCATCATCGCGAACCCGAACTGCACGACGGCGATTATGTGCGTGGCCGTGTATCCTCTGCACAAGGCGAAGAAACTCAAGCGCATGATCGCCTCCACCTATCAGGCCGCCAGCGGAGGCGGCGCCAACGCCATGCAGGAACTGCTCGATCAGACCAGAGCCGTGCTCGACGGGGAAAAGAACATCCGCGTCAAATACATGGCACAGCAGATCGCATTCAACCTCTTCCCGCATATCGACGTCTTCCAGGACAACGGATATACCAAGGAAGAAATGAAAATGGTCAATGAAACACGCAAGATCATGCATCTGCCGGATCTGCAGGTCTCCTGCACCTGTGTCAGAGTGCCTGTGATGAGGGCGCATTCGGAATCGCTGAATCTGGAGTTCGAGGAAGACATCTCGGTGGAAGAGGCCAGAGCCATTCTGTCGCAGTCGCCCGGAGTGCAGCTCAGGGACAACGTCCAGGAAAAGATCTACCCCATGCCGATCGAAGCCACAGGCATGTTCGATGTGCTCGTCGGACGCATCCGCCAGGACATTTCCCGCAACGATAAAAAGGGTCTGGACATCTTTGTCAGCGGCGATCAGCTCCTGAAGGGGGCCGCACTCAATGCCGTCCAGATCGCGGAAGTCCTGATCCGCAAATAAAGTTCTCCCGGCGGCCGGGCTCGTTTCCCGGCCGGACAGGATTCCAAGTCTTTGTTTTTTTCCTCACCCCGGCATGGAGAATGCGGCAGCATCCCCGGCGCACGGCGCTTGTTTCCGCGGCCTCTCTGCCGGAAGAGGGGGGAAAAAACGGCTTTTTTTCCATCCCTTCCCCGAGGAAAAAACCGGAAGAAGAACCCGGGAGAAAAGGTGGGGAGGAGGGAAAAGAGCATGCGCCATGATGCAGGCGGACCGGAGCGGCCGGACCGGAAAGAGGAGCCGGCAGGAAAGAAAAATCTCTGGAAAGGGGGAAGGCCCTCAGGATGGAAAACGGCAGAGCGGATTCCTTGAAAGAAGCTTTTCCCGGGACGGGAAGGATCATTCTTGCCTCCACCTCTCCGCGGAGGAGAGAACTGCTTGAAAAGATCGGCATTGCATTCGAGGTGGAATCGCCGGAAGCGGAAGAATCATGCAGAGTTTTTCCCGTCTCCTGCACGGCGCTGGAGAATGCGGAGAAGAAGGCCGCCTCCATAGCATCGAAGGCCCCCGGGGCAGTGGTGATCGGAGCGGACACGGTCATAGAACTGGGTTCGGAAATCATCGGGAAACCGCGGGATCCGGACGATGCTTTCCGGATTTTGAAACGTCTTTCCGGCAAGGAACATCAGGTGGCGACGGGAGTCTGCCTTCTGCGCCTGCGCGACCGCGTCATGATCCGCTTTGTGGAGAAGACGTCCGTGTATTTCCGGGACTTGCCGGACGAAACGGTACGCCGCTATCTGACTCTTGTCGATGTTTCCGACAAAGCGGGGGCCTATGCCGTCCAGGAACACGGGGAAATGCTTGTGGAACGGATCGAAGGATCGCTGGACAATGTGATCGGACTGCCGACGGAACGCCTGGCGGAATCGCTCTCCCTGCTTGCCGGGACAATTCCGTGAAACTCAGCGTGAAAAGGACAAGGAAGGAAGAAGAGCCTTATTCGCGTTCCTGAGAGGAGTTTTTCCCGGTATTTCTGGGAAAAGAAGTTTTGACAAATACAAGATTTGCACTACATTATCCGAAGAAACTCTGCCTGGGAAACTCTTCTGCCGGGAAACAGCCCCGGAGAGAAAAAGGAAATTCCGTCGGCGGAAAAGAGGGGCGGATGGAACAGAGATGAAATTTAGGAAAAAGAGGTTTTCCCGTGTCTGAAACCTGTTTTGAAATGCAGAAAAGATTTACCACACCCGCACTGATTGCGGAAAAGGATCTTTATTCCATCAAGTTTGCGGTGGATCCGGAAGAAATCAGGGCAACTCAGCGCTTGAGATACAAGGTGTTCAATGTCGAACAGGGTAAAGGCCTGGATTCGGCAAACCGGAACGGGATTGACTGTGATGAATTCGATGATTACTGCCTGCATCTGATTGTGGAAAAGAAAGATGATTCGATGCCGGTGGGAACCTACCGGATCAACATCGGGCCGATGGCGGACTGCGATATCGGTTTTTATTCGTCGCGGGAATATGCGATCACGGGATTCGATGCGATTCAGCGCCAGGTGCTGGAAGTGGGAAGGTCCTGCGTTTCTCCGGAGTACCGCAACGGGACGGTGGTGGCACTGCTCTGGGCGGGCATTTCGGAGGTGCTGGCCCGGACAAGAATGCGTTATCTGACAGGTTGTGTAAGTCTGGAGGATACGCGTCCTGAGGTGGCGTGGGCCGTCTATGACTATCTCTGTGAAAACGGGAAACTTTCCGGAGAGGTGACGGCGGTGCCGAAAGAGGGGTTTGAACTTCCGCGCCCGGAACAGGAGAAAATAGATGCGATCCGGAACAACCGTCTGGAATTCCGTCATGCGCTTCCACCGCTGCTGAAGGGCTATCTGCGCATCGGCGCGAAAATCTGCGGGCCGCCGGCGTTCGACTATGAATTCGGGACTTCGGACTTCCTGATTCTGATGGATGTTTCCAAACTGCCGGACCGCTATTCCAAACACTTCAATGTGCGCGAGATGGATTTCTGATCCGCAATACACAGGAAAACTCACCCCCGGGGATTTCGGAGTCATGAGACTGATCAGGCGTTTATACAGGTTTGCCGCCCTGGTGGTCTGGTGCGTGTATCTGGGAATCATTTCCATGCCGATTTCCCGCCAGAAGGACCGCAGGAAGGCAATCCGGGAGATGGCGGAGCAGACACGCGTATGGGGCAAAGGACTTCTCCGCATTTTCGGAGTGAAGCTGACCGTTCACGGAGATCTTGCGGAGTACCGGAAGCATGGGGGACTGGTGGTTTCAAACCATCTCGGTTATCTGGACATTTTCGTGCACGCCGCCTGTTTCGGATTGCGTTTCACCCCGAAAAAAGACATCCGTTCCTGGCCCCTGCTCGGCTGGTACACGGATATCACCATTCCCATCTGGGTTGACCGGGATTCCAAGGCGAAAACCACCGGGATGCTTCACGAATTCCGGGAAACGCTGCAGAACAATGTTCCCCTGATTGTCTATCCGGAAGGGACCAGCACCGACGGGGAGTCCGGGCTGAGACCTTTCAAATCCGCACCCTTTGAGCCGATTGTCGGCACGGATATTCCCATTCAGCCGATTCTGACTTCCTACCGCGTGGCTCCGGGGGAGCCGACTCCCTGCTGGTACGGAGACGCGGAACTGATTCCGCATTTATGGAGTATTCTCGGATGTCCCGGAATCGAAGCGGAAGTCCGCATTCTTCCTTCTGTTCATGCGGAGGGGCGGGACCGGAAACAGCTGGCATCGGATCTGCACAGCATGATGGAGAAAGTTTATCTTGAGATCAGGGCGGGGAAAACGGAGGTGCAGGAACCATGAACCGTGATTTTCTCAATCAGTTTTTTGCCACCTGGGGTATATTTCTGGAAAAGAAACTGCCGGAACTGATCCATGATCCCGATCAGGAACTGCCTTCCTACGAGGATGAGACGCCGGAACTGGCCAGAGCAATGACGCCGCTGGTGGGGGCGGTGCTGGGCATTGCCGTTTATATTCCCGTCTGGCTGCTCTACCGTCTGTTCGGGCCGGTGCCTTCGGCGCTGGCGGCGGGGCTTCTCGGCCCCTTCCTGATCGAATACCTGAGCGGCTGGCATGGATTGACAGCCCTGACGGACTACATTCTCATGCGCAGAAACGGCGCCACACAGGAGGAAGCCCTTCTGCACGGAGATGAGGAAAACGGCGGCGGTAACGGAGAGGAGGAACTTTCGATGCTCCGGCCGGCCTCAGTCATTCTTTTTCTTTCCCTGTATCTGCTCCGTGTCGGAGCGTTTGCGGCACTTGCGGCTTTTGACGCCTCCTTCTGGATCGTCATCACAATGACAGGGGGGTATCTGGTCCGTGCGGAACTTGCCTCCATTGTCGGGCGGGGCACGCAGACACCCCTTCTCGAAACCCCGGAGCGCTTTGCCAGATGGCACTGGTACACGGCCCTTGCCGCCATGCTGATCTTCTCCCTCGGGAACATCTGGTACATCCCCTGCGTGATTCTGGCACTGGGAATGATCTGGCTGATTGCATGGTACTGCTCGCATCTCTGCCTTGACACCATTTCAGGGATGACGCCCAGGGCGGTGGAGATCTTCGGCTGCGCCGCGGAACTGGTGCTGCTTTTGCTCGGGCTGCTTCTGTGGACAGGGGGCGGAAAGTAATTTCATTGCGTGTTCCGCCGGATTTCAGATTTTTCTTTGCGCTTCATCGCTCCTTTCTTTCCCCGGATCCGGAGAACAGACTGATTTGTGACTGATTTGTTTGTGATTTGTTTGTTGTCTAGCGGGCTTCCGGGAGCTGATTCCAGTCTGTCGTATAGCAGGGGGAGAGCATCTCGCGCTTCATCGCCCAGGGTTTCCGGATTCCTTCGGCAAGATGGAAGAGAGTTCCGCGGCCGTGAATTCTGTTGATTTTATCGACCGTCTCCGCAAGGCGCTCCCTTTTTCTGTCCAGAGCGGGATCGGAAAAGAGATCCTGCTGTCTGATTGCAGCGGATTCCAATCCGAAAAAGAGCACGCCCGCCTTTTTGTAGCGCCGGCCCGGGCGGAAGAGGCCGCGAAGTTCCGGAAGGATCGAGGAAAGCATTTCCGGAGTTCCGGAAAGGGGATCGGCGAAGACAATGGAACGGGCATCGCATCCTCCCGGCAGATGAGGGGCGCCGCCGGGCAGGGAGGAGAATTCCGGATAGTACTGGAAATAGACGTTGACTCCTTTTGCAAGGAGTTTTTCTCTACGGAGTTTTTCCGCCGCGCGGGCCGTATAGTGCGCCACAGCTTCGGAAAGCGACTGAAAATCAAGCACCGGACTTCCGAAGGAACGCGAACAGCTGATGCTCCCGGAAGGAGTTTCGGGATTTTCCCGCTCAAAAGCAGACTGTCCGCGGAGTTCGAGCGCCGTTTTCAGGAGTGTGATGCTGAATCTGCGGCGCAGGAAGGACTCGTCCGCGGAGGCGAGATCCCATGCGGTCCGGATTCCTGCGGAGACGAGTTTCAATGCCAGACGCCGCCCCACGCCCCAGACCTCCGATACAGGAAGCGCTTCCAGTATCGGGCGCGGATCTTCCGGCATGACGAATACTCCCGAACGTTCCTTCTTCCCGATGTGATTGGCAATCTTTGCAAGCGTTTTACTGGAAGCGAACCCCACTCCGCAGGGAATGCCGACCCATTGCAGAATGGTCCTTCTGAGCCTGGCTCCGTAATCGAAATAAGCCCCGGGACCGGGGGAAGAGGAGACCGCGCGAGACACCGGGGAAGACACGGGGGAAAGATTCACATGGATGAAAGCTTCGTCGATGGAATAAGGCTCCACATCCGGAGTGAATTCTCCGAGAATGGCGATTACTCTCCGGGAAAGATCTCCATACAGTTCATAGTTGCTGGATTTGAGGATCAGCTCCTGGCGGGGGAGAAGCGCTCTGAGCTGGAAGAAAGGAGTTCCCATCGGGATGCCGAGCGCCTTGCATTCGGCGGAACGGCTGATGACACAGCCGTCGTTGTTGGAAAGGACGGCGACAGGTTTTCCTTCGAGCGAAGGATCGAAAACCCGTTCGCACGAAACATAGAAATTATTGCCGTCGACGAGTCCGATCATCTGCGGATACCGCCGTCCCGCAGGAGTTTCCTGCCGTCACGGAAGGCCGTCCCCGCGACTTCTCCGAGCGTAAGATAGCGATGATGAACCGGATCAAAGGTGATGGCCTGGAGTTTGAGAGGATCGATTCTTCCTTCCGAGTCCAGAACCCGTTCGTCGGCACTGACATTGAGGATTTCGCCGACCGTGCATCCGGTGTCTGGGTCATAATGCAGGAGACGGCATTCCAGAGTCATGGGCAGTTCCTCGATCACGGGGGCGTCGACCTGTCCGGCCTTCCGGGTGTGGAAGGAGGTTCTCCCGAGTTTCCCGGGATCATCGTTCGCGGAGACAATGCCTACAAAATCGCAGTCGGGCAGATGCGGGACGTCAGCGATGCTGACGGTGAAGGCTTTTCTCGCAAGCAGATTCGCCGCAGTCCTGTGAGCGGGATCAATGCAGACGGCAATCTGAGCCGTGTCGTGAATGCCTCCCCAGGCGGCGTTCATCGCATTGGGGGATCCGTCTTCGTTGTAAGTGCCGATGATCAGAACCGGCATGGGATACAGCCAGGTTTGAACTCCAAAATTCTTCCGCATTTTTACTCGCTCCCCGGCCCTGAGGCCGTTGTTTTTCCGGATGTATGAATGAACTGATGAATGACAGCGGTCACGACTCCGAAGATTTTCAATTCCCTCTCTCCGGAGAAAGTGATCGCTTTGTATTTCCGGTTCGCAGGCTGGAGATACCAGGAACGGCCGTCGGACCGGAGCGTTTTGACAGTGAATTCGTTGTCGACGCATGCAATCACAATTGCTCCGTTCCACGCTTCCAGACTGCGGTCCACCACGAGAATATCTCCGGACCGGATGCCCGCTCCGGTCATGGAATCGCCTGCGGCTCTCACAAAAAACGTCG
>CAJMAW010000118.1 GCA_905211485.1 uncultured Lentisphaeria bacterium
CTCCTACACCGGCTTCGACCTTGAGCTCGCCCAGGAGACCGCCAAGCGTAACGACTGGGAGGTCCAGCTCGAGCCCATCGACTGGGACGCAAAGGACACCCTCATGGATTCCGGCGCCATCAACTGCATCTGGAACGGCTTCACCATCGAGGGCCGCGAGAACGACTACTCCTTCTCGGGCAACTACATGATTAACGCCCAGGTCATCGTGGTAAAGAAGGACTCCGGCATCACTGACTTCGCGGGTCTCGCGGGCAAGGCCGTCATCACCCAGACCGACTCTGCCGCCTATGAGGTCCTCGCCGGCGAGGACGCCGACAAGGCAGACGTCGCCGCGACCTTCGCCTCCCTCGAGACCATCGGCGACTACAACACCGCCTTCATGCAGCTCGAGTCCGGCGCCGTCGACGCTGTGGCATGCGACCTCTCCATCGCCGCTTATCAGCTGGCAGCCAAGCCCGACGCCTACGCCCAGCTCGACGAGAAGCTCTCGGAGGAGCACTACGCCGTCGGCTTCAAGAAGGGCGACGACGCCACCGCCGCCACCGTGACCGAGACCCTCAAGGCCATGGATGCCGACGGCTTCGTCAAGGACCTTTGCGACAAGTACGCCGACCAGGGAATCTCGTACGAGAACTGGTGCCTGGCCTAAGCTATCCGCCCATGTTCGCATCGGCACCGCTGCCTCACGAGGCAACGGTGCCTTTACGGTTTGTATTCGAAAGGGGAGGGCTTTGGACCTTCTGACCATGACAGGCATGCTGGGGCAGGGCTTCCTCGTGAGCCTCCAGATTTTTGCCTTCACCCTCGTGGGCTCGCTGCCGCTCGGTATGCTCGTGGCCTTCGCGCGCATGAGCAAGTTCCGCCCGCTCGCCCTTCTTGCCCGGGCCTACATCTCGATCATGCGCGGCACCCCGCTGATGCTGCAGATGTTCGCGATCTACTTCATGCCGTACTACGTCTTTGGCATCAGCCTGACCACGGACAGCAAGTGGTACGCGACCATCTTTGCCTTCATCATCAACTACGCCGCCTACTTCGCCGAGATCTACCGCTCCGGCATCCAGTCCGTCCCGCGTGGCCAGTACGAGGCCGCCGAGATCCTCGGCTACTCCCCGGCTCAGACCTTCGTGCGCATCGTGTTGCCGCAGGTCGTCAAGCGTATCCTGCCCGCTGTGACGAACGAGGTCATCACGCTGGTCAAGGACACATCGCTTGCCTTCTCGATCGGCGTCATCGAGATGTTCACCGTGGCCAAGCAGCTCGTCGCCGCGCAGGTGAGCATGGCGCCGTTCGTGATCGCCGCCGCGTTCTACTGGGTTGCCAACTTCGTGATCGACCTGGCCGCCGGGCGCATCGAGCGCCGTCTCGACTACTACCACGACTAGCGGGCACAAGAACCGTCTGGCAACCCGCTTTTGGAGGATTGAATGGCTGATTCAAGCAACAACGCCCCCGTGGTCGCGGTCGACCACGCGCAAAAGAGCTTCGGCGACGTGCAGGTGCTGCGCGATATCTCGCTGGCGGTCAACCCCGGCGAGGTCGTCGCCATCATCGGCCCGTCGGGCGGCGGCAAGTCGACCCTGCTGCATATGATGGGCGGGCTGGACAGCCTGCTTTCCATGGTGCAGATGCCGCCCGGAATTCCCGTCGCCACGGTGACGGCCGGACCGGCGGGGGCGAAGAACGCCGCCCTCCTCGCAGTCGCAATTCTTGCGCTCTCCGATGCAGGACTCCGGGAAAAACTCAAGGAATTCCGCGCTAGGCAGAGTGCAAAGGTCTTGGCGGACGACAACGAGCTGCAGGAACAATTCCTTCCGCTCTCATAAGACAAGATGTGAATCAGACAGGATATGATGACGGCAGAGCTGCCGGATGGATTTCCCCCCTTCTTCCGGTCCCGGTCGTTTTCTCCCGCCAGTCACAGAACATTTTCAGAAGGAACGGAGGGCACAGGCACATGACGGAAATCTTATTCCGCTGTCGCGGTCGTCTCATGAAAAAAATGCTTGCGGTACTGGCCGTGTTGTCCTGGAGCGGGATCATCATAACGGAAGTGTCCGCTTCTTCCGGGGAGGAGCCGGAAACGGCTCGGGCAGCCACCCTCTCGAAACAGGAGTCGGCAAAACTTCTCGCGCCAATGCTCTACCGTTTCCAAATGCAGGGGGAAAAAGGGGAGGCGTCACTTCCCGGGAAGGAGGGGGGGAAAAACGCGTCCGCCTCTTTCCCCAGAGGCACTCTCTTCATTCCGGATGAGGAGCTGGATACGTTTTTTGACGGACAAATCCAGGGATTCCTGCTCGAGCATCTCTATTCCTATCCGCACGGCATCGTGGACTTCATGCTGATTTCCGATCCGGGGAAAGGCACGCCGGCAGCAGCAGCCGGGGAGGAAAATCCGGAAGAGAAAGAGGAAGAATCAGAAGAACTGGTCCACAGTTTTGCAGATGATGTCGCATCCGCCTTTCTCATGCTGCGGAAGGAATCGCCGGCATTGTTTGAAAAACTGGAGGGAATGGACCGGAAAGAACTGCTGCAACGTATTTTTGAAGCATCGGGTTCGGGAGTCCGTCCGCTGGACGGGGAAAACGCCCTGGCGGAATTCAAACGCTTTACAAGGAAGCGCAGTCCGGGAATTTTCCCGCCGAGGATGATTTTCGGCAACCGGATTCTTTATCTGCGCCTGGAACGCATCTCCATGGATCGCCTTGAATCGGCAGCAGGAACAGCAGGGGACAAAGGAGGAAAAGGAGACAGCAAAAAGGAAGGGAAAGAAGAAGAGGAAGGAAAAGATGGTCTTGAAGAGGAACTCCGCGCCGTTTCCCGTCTGGCTTTCCAGCCGCTGGGAATCATCGTGGATTTGCGGGACTGCGACGGAGATGGGAAGGCGGCATTGAAACTCCTCTCTTTCTTCTGTTCGGCGGAACAGCTCGGAGAAGCGGCCCTCTTTCCCGAATCAAGAGCTCTGTTCAATCTTCCGGTCGCCGTCCTGATATCCGGCGAAACAAGCGCAGGAGCGGAAATCTTCGCCTCCCTGATCGAAAAGTTCCACCAGGGCATCACCATCGGAGAAACGACGGCCGGACATCCGGTACCGCTGAAAATGGGACAAGCATCCGGCGTCTTCTGGCTGGTGCCGGACATTCCGCTGAGCCTCATTGAACCCCATGCGCACACCCCCATGATCGAAGCACCGATCCGCCCCAGAATTGATTTTGCAAAACTTTCCGGAACGGCGGGACTTCCCTCCTCGGACCCGGCGCTCTCCCGTGCCGCCGACCTGCTGCTGAGCCTGGATGCACTGAAAGACCGCCGTCTTCTTCAGCACCAGCAGCCTTAGCATCGGCGGCCTTAGTAGCACCTGCAGCCCTCCTCAGCAACGGCAGGCCGCCGCCGTCCATGTGAAGAAGAAAGAGGAGGGAAAGAATCTAATAATTTCTGAGCTGCAACAAAGAACGCGCTCTCTGAAGAAAAGAGGAAAAACCGGAGAACGGAAAGAGAAAGGGAAAGGGAAAGGGAAAGACGTTCTTTTCTCCGGCTCTTTCTTTCCTCCTGATCCTTCCTCCAGATCCGCCAGCTTATTCTTATTTTCTGAAATCGCCGTCGACAGAAGTACGGAATCCGGGATCTGAACAGTAGCGGATGCAGATGGCCGCCATGGCGGCTCCGGTCTTCATGGCCTGCGAAAAGGCGAAATCGGTGCCTGCGGCTTCGCGGAACTCGACGCAATGCAGAGGGACTCCCGCCTCCGCGCAGATTCCGAAATGGAGATTGGCGCCCGGCATGATTTGGGAAACATCTCCGAAATCAGTGGATGCACGTCCTTCACAGCCCTTTGCGGACCGGATCGTTTCGCCCATGCGTTTCCAGCAGGCGGCATATTCCTCATTGAAAGATCGGTTCCAGCGGATGGCGCGGTAGCCGGATTCATTGATGAGTTCAACGGTCGTGCCCGTACTGAAGGCCGCCCCTTCCGCGATTTCACGGAAATGACGCTCCATCTTTTCCTGAGTTTCGTTGTCGGGAGCGCGGATGTAGATCAGAGCTTCGGTGCAGTCGGGAATGACATTGGCTGCGCTGCCTCCGTTCGTAATGATGCCGTGGACACGGGTATTTTCCGGAAGGCATTGTCTCCAGAGAGCCAGAGCGTTGAAGAACTGGATCATCGCATTCAGGGCGTTGATTCCTTTTTCCGGAGCCATTGCGGCGTGAGAGGCGACCCCATGAAAAATCACCCGGCAATGGGTGACGGAAAGAGCCCCGTCATCCATGGAGGAAACATCATAAGGATGGCTGATCAGACATGCGTCAATTCCCTGGAACGCCCCTTCCCGGACCAGAATGACTTTGCCTCCCTTGCCTTCCTCCGCAGGAGTCCCCATCAGAAGCACTTCCGCATCCATGCCTTTTTCCTCCAGCAGTTCCGAGGCGGCACGTGCTGCAGCCAGTGCCGAGGCGCAGATCAGGTGATGCCCGCAGCCATGCCCCAGGCCGGGAAGAGCGTCGTATTCGGAAAGGAAGCAGAATTTCGGTCTTTTCTTTCCCGTCTCGGAGTCCGCGGGGGCCTTTCCCGTCGTTCTGGCGGCGCAGAAAGCGGTGTCCAGGCCTCCGAGTTTCCGGCGGATGGAAAAATCCCACTTTTTCAGCAGCGCGCACTGTTTTTCCACGGCCTTGTATTCCTGGAGCGCAATCTCCGGATGGCGGTAAATGTAATCCGAAACCGCCCGGATTTCCGGAGAGGCGTCCATGACTTTTTTCAGACATTCCTCCAGCATAACGAGTTCACCTCCCGCATGTTCTTCTCCCGGTTCGCGGCAGCATCCGCATTTTTGGGAAAGGCGGCACGGTCAGATCTGTTTCCGTGCTGTGTTTTTTTGTTTTGAAACCAGGATTTTTCACCAGGAATATATAATCCGCTCCGGCAGGATGCAAAGGCTCTTTCAGGAAAAAGCCGGGAAAAAGCCTGAGCCGTGAAAAGAAAGGGAGAGGCGGGGAAGAACAAGGAGGCGGAGAGGGAAAAAATCAGATCAGAGTTCCAGGCAGACTTCTTCCACGAAGGCGGAAAAAGTCGGAGCGACAAAGTCACAGGGGAGTCCGGCCCGTTTTCCGAATCCGTAGGCGGCGAATGCGGTTCTGAGCCCGGCGCGTCTTCCGGCGTCAAGATCGGTGTGATTGTCCCCGAGGATCCAGGAGGAGGCGGGATTGTCCCGGACTCCAGCCGTCTCCAGAAGGAACTCCAATGCCGCAGGATCCGGTTTCATCGGGAATCCGGAATCCCCGCCAAGGATGTTCCGGAAACACTTCCCGATTCCCAGGCCGTGCAGGATCACACGGCAGAACTCGACAGGCTTGTTGCTGAGCAGCGCAATCTGCCAGGAACAATCATGGAGTTTCTGCAATCCCTCCGCCACTCCGTCATAGAGTACGGTTCTGCCGAGCAGATTTGCCCGGTAGGAGGCCCTCATTACTTCCAGGGCCTCTCCGGAAGCCGGGGAAATCCCCGTGCCGCGCAGGGAACGCTCCAGCAGTTTAAGCATCCCGTCCCCGACATAGGAGACAACGGTTTCATGCGGAAGAGGCGGCAGAGAAAAAAACGCACGCATCGAATTGACTGCCGCTGCAATGTCCTCCCTGGAGTCGATCAGAGTGCCGTCGAGATCCAGAATGAGCATTCCGCGCTGAATATTCTCCGTCTTTCTGTGCATGATGGAAACTCAGCTCTTCATTCCGGATCCGAGAAAAGGGAAGGATATATCCCCCGGGAGCCTTGCGCAGGCATCCAGATCAGGGCTGCTGAATGCTCCGGAACGGAAATATCCATACGCAAGCCCCGCCACCATCGCGGCATTGTCCGTACAATATTTTTTCGGTGCCGTCACTGGAGTGATGCCGCTGGGGGCACTCCGTTCAAAACGTTCCCGGAGCGCTCCGTTGCAGGCGACTCCGCCGCAAAGGACCGCGGAACGAGCGGAATAATGAAGTGCCGCGTCATACGCCTTTGTGCAAAGGACGTCGACAATGGCTTCCTGATATGAGGCCAGCGTATCGTAGAGCTCCTGTCCGTCAAGAGTTCCCGTTTCCCCGGCGATTCTCCGGATATGGTAAAGAAGAGAAGTCTTGAGACCGCTGAAACTGAAGTTGAAGCGATTCTCCGGACTGAGCGCCTTCCCCGCCGATCCCGTCAGCGAACGCGGGAAAGCATACTTTTTCGGGTCCCCCTGCTTTGCCAGACGTTCAATGACCGGCCCGCCCGGATAGCCGAGTTCAAGGAGTTTCGCGGCCTTGTCAAAGGCCTCTCCCGCGGCGTCGTCAAGCGTCGTCCCGGCAAGACGGGCTTTGCCGCAGGAATCGAGAATCACAATGGCGCTGTGCCCGCCGGAAACGACCAGAGCCATGATGGGATAAAGAGCGGGATCTTCAAAATTGCGTTCAGGATCGTCAATGAACGTCCCGTAAATATGGGCGAGGAAGTGGTTGATCCCGATCAGGGGAATGGAATGCGCAAGGGAGAAGCCTTTTGCAAAATTCAGCCCGACAAGCAGAGCCGGCACAAGTCCCGGAGCATGGGTCACGGCAATGGCGGAAAGCGTTTCAGGAGGAGTTCCCGCGCGGGAAAGCGCTTCGGAGACCACTGTCTCAATCGCGGTCAGGTGTTCGCGCGCCGCGAGTTCCGGTATCACGCCCCCGTACGGGGAATGTTTCGCGATCTGGGAGGCGACCGCGTTTGAGAGAACTTCGCGCCCGTCCCTGACCACGGAAGCCGCGGTCTCGTCACAGCTGGTTTCTATTCCGAGAATAAGAGTCATTTCAATCCTCCATACTGAAAAGAGAGAGTTATACTATACAGCCTTCCTGATGTTTTATCGAATATTTTTCCCGAGAAAGCTCATTTTTTTCAGTGGATTCTTCTCAAATGGCAAATGCATCCTCTCCCGAAATTTCTGTTAGCTTTTGAAAGACGTTTCCCATTCAGGTCTCTCCGCGTTTATCACCGCCCACGGGGAAAAGTGATGAATGGCTGGATGGATGATCGTAATGAAGGGGATATCCGTCCCCTGACCCATTCGCAGACGCTGAACTCTTGAGAAGTACAATAAAGGTCCCCGGAATGCGTCATACTGTCGTCATAGTCTTTAATTCGGATAAGGCGGTCCATTTTTAAGTGTCGGATTCTTGTTCTGTAGAACGAAATACAGTGATAAGCCCCGCCCGTTCTTTCCCCATCTTCTGCATTGAAAACAATCAGTAATCAAAAAATAATATAATCGGATCAATACAAAAAAGCAATTTTCCATTTTGAGCGTTCCGTTGTTTCGGGAAGCAGAATATTCCTTCCAAAAGAAGAACTGTTTGCAGGCAGGTAAAGGAAATGCAAGCCATGCCCTGGTGACATTTCCCAGCATCCTTCTTCCGCTTCCGCATCATTTTCGACTCTTCACCTTTTCTTTCTTTCACCCCCCCTTCAAGCAGATCCGCCTGCACTAACTCCACTCAAAAGCAGAATTTGAAACAGATTTTCAAAAACGGCTTGACGATTCCTCCCAAGACTGCTATATTAAAAGTTTGCCGGAACATTTCGCAGTTTTGATCTAGAACGAGGATGACAACATGAAAAAATATGAATTGCAGAACATAGATGAGCCGAATCTGATGCGGGATACTTTTGCATATGACAGAATCCCGGCATTCAAACTCGGCGGAGAAAATGTCGCGCCCCGTCTGCCCAAGGACATCTGGATCACGGATACCACTTTCCGTGACGGTCAGCAGTCCCGTCCTCCCTATACAGTCTCCGACATTGTTGAGATTTTCAAGTTCATGCACCGCATCGGCGGCAAACGCGGTTTGATCCGTCAGAGTGAATTCTTCCTCTACAGCCCCGTCGACCGCGCCGCCGTGGAGGCTTGTCAGGAACTCGGGTTTGAATTTCCCCAGATCACGGCATGGATCCGGGCGGTAAAAAGTGATTTCGAACTGGTCAAAGCCATCGGACTTTCGGAAACAGGAATCCTCACGTCGTGTTCGGATTATCATATTTTCCTGAAACTGAAGAAGAACAGACGTCAGGCGCTCGATTCCTACAAGGACATCGTTTCCGCCGCCCTGGAAAACGGCATTGCTCCGCGCTGTCATCTTGAAGACGTGACGCGCGCCGATATCTACGGTTTCGTTATCCCCATGATTAATGAGCTGAACGAACTCTGCAGAGGTACCGGTAAAAAAGTCAAAATCCGTCTCTGCGACACCATGGGATACGGGCTGCCCTATGCAACAGCCGAACTCCCCCGCGGCATCCCCGCCATGCTCAAGGCAATCCTCGACAACACGGATACAACCTCCGACATGCTCGAATGGCATGGTCACAACGATTTCCATAAAGTCCTGGCAAATGCCGTCGCCGCATGGATCTATGGATGTTCCGCAGCAAACGGAACTTTCCTCGGATTCGGGGAACGGACCGGAAATCCCCCAGTCGAAGGCCTTGTTTTCGAATGGATGGGCCTCACTGGAATTCATGACGGCATCGACACCACTGTCATTACTGACATGGCGGAATTCTTCCGTGATAAGATCCGTTACAACATTCCACACAACTATCCTTTCGTCGGCGCCGATTTCAACACCACTCGGGCAGGTGTCCATGCGGACGGACTCACAAAAAATGAAGAAATCTATAACATCTTCGATACGGAAAAGTTCCTGAAACGTCCCTGCAAGGTCGCCATTTCCAACACCTCCGGACTCGCCGGAATCGCCTACTGGATTCATGCAAATCTCCCCGGCGGAATCGATATCCGCAAAGACAACCCCGGCATTATGGAAATCAAGGCCTGGATCGACCGTGAATACAAAAATGGCAGAACCACTTCCATCAGTGAAGCGGAAATGCTCAATCTGGTACGCGAGTATCTGCCCGAACTCTTCTGAATCACGAAACAGAATATAAAAATACGGCAGGCTCGATGCCTGCCGGGTGCAGGGAATGCAGCCCTGCCGAGGAGTATGAGGGCGAGGAGCCCTCATGTTTTTTTTATTTATTTTATTTTATTTTTTTCGC
>CAJMAW010000119.1 GCA_905211485.1 uncultured Lentisphaeria bacterium
TGCGGCAGCCAGTCACGGGGCGTCGGTGATGGTATTCGAGCATCAGAATTGTCCCGGTGGGATGGCCGTCCCCGGCATGATGTCGCACTGGGTGGGAATGACGGGATCATCCGTCTGCCGTGAGATCCGCTCCCGCTGTCTCGAGCAGGCCTGGGATGTGGAAAAGGTCGGGGACTGGAACAGGCATGTCATCAATCATGAGAAGGAGAAGCTGGTGATTCTGGATCTTCTGGAGGAATCCGGAGCGTCGATTCAGCTCTGCACGGATGTGGTGGATGTCATCATGGAAGGGAATCGTGTGAAGGGGGTCATCACGCAGAGCAAGTCGGGACGGGAAGCGGTCGAGGCGGAAGTCGTGATCGACTGTACAGGAGACGGGGACGTCGCCGCCCTCGCGGGAGCCGAATATCATCTCGGAAGAGAAGAAGACGGCCGCATGCAGCCGGTGACTCTGATGTTTAAAATCGCTGGAGTCGATTTTGACCGTGCCGTTTTCCCCGGTTCCTTTGAAACGCTTGTCGAGACTCCGAAGGGCGAGCTGCAGGCCCTGGCGCGGAAACTCCTGCCGAAACCGGCGGGGCATGTGCTGCTGTATCCGTGCACCATTCCCGGGTTTGTGGTCGTGAACATGACCAACGTCACGGATATCGACGGGACGGATGTCCGCGACATCACCCGCGCGGAGATCACCTGCGCCCGCCAGATCCCTGCGATTGTCGCCTTCCTCCGCGAATATGTGCCGGGATATGAGAAATGTTTTGCCGTGAGTTCCGCCGCAAATGTCGGGATACGGGAAACTCGTCATTTCAAGGGCCTTTACACCCTCAGCGCGGAAGATATTGTGGAAGCCCGCCAGTTCGACGACTGGATCGCGACAAAATCCGCATTCAATTTCGACATCCACAACGTAGAAGGCTCCGGACTCGACCGCAACGGTGCCCAGAAGCATTTCCATTCCAAAGGAACTTACACGATCCCCTACCGCTGCTGCATCCCCGAAAAAATAGACGGCCTCCTGCTGGCGGGACGCTGCATTTCCGGATCTCACAAAGCCCATTCCAATTACAGGGCCATGCCGATCTGTGCAGGCATCGGGCAGGGATGCGGCGTCGCCGCGGCCGTGGCCGTGAAGGATCATGTCCTCCCCCGCAATGTGGATGTGAAAAAAGTGCAGAAGCTTCTCACGGAAGACGGAATAGATTTCTGAAAACAGAATGGATTCCTGAAAACGGACAGGGGAAAGAATGAAGGCTGCCGCAGGCTTTTTCCTTCCCCCCCCTGTCCACTTCCCGGGCTTTTGTGCCTGATTTCCCGCCTGATGCCCTGTACATATGGACTTGTGATGGAACTTGAGCAGGATCTTCGTTTCTTCATTTCCCACCTTGTTTTTCCTTCTTTTCTCCTTAATTAACCATTGAAGCATCTCCGGAATGTGAATGAAAGAGGAAAGGAGTTTTTCCCTCCTCCCGGCGGTGTCCCCTGTTGATCTTTGCCTGCCTGAACTAGTTTTTTCCGTCTGCGCGTATGTGGAGAGCAGCGCAGACGGCTTCCCCGGGAGAATTCTCCTCCTGCATTGCTTTCTGATCCATCCTCCTGTCGGAAATCAGAGGAATTTTTTTCCTGCATTTCCTTTTGGAAAACACTTGACAATATTTTGAAAGAGAATTATTTTCAGCCATGTTTAAAAAGACGGTTTGAAAGACTGGAAGGGGGAGGAAACTTGTTCCCCTTTGTGCAGTGTGTCCGGAGGGGAATTTTTTTTCCCCTTCCTCCGGGAAACAGACTCGCAGGGGGGAAAAAAACTTGCTTTTCCGCCATTGAGCCTTCACTTCAATGCAAAACAAGGAAAGGACAAAACAGTATGAGATTCAATCAGTTTTCCGTGTTTGCCGCATTATGCGCGGCGCTGCTGCTTCCGGAGTCCGTGACGGCGCAGTCCGCTGTGGAAACCACAACGAATACGACGGAGACGACAACCACTACCACCACAGTCGTCACCAAACGTACCGAACAGGTGGAGAAACAGAAATGGGCCCCCCTCCGGATCGGCGTCCTGGACTTTTCCACCATCGACATCAAGGGGCAGAAGAAGTTTCTGGATCACGCCAACCGTGAAATCAAGATTCCCCCGCAGTCCACTCTGAATGATGCGGACCGGAAATCCATCAACAGCGTGATGCAGGGATTTGTCCGGATGATCGATGCCTGGGACAACACCCGGACCGGGAGCGCCAACCGCGAGGCGCAAATACAGAACAATGACAGGGCCTATGCGGATGCCCGGCGTCTCTTTGAGACGGTTGTGCATGGGGAGAGCCGTCCAGCCGTGATTGGAGCGGAATACCTTTCCGCCTACCTCGGCAGACATAACGACGTGTTTTTCACAGTCGAGCCGGACCGGATTTACAGCGCGATGGAACGGCTCAGCCGGGAAGAGGATTTTCCGAAGGACTTCATGCAGAAACTTGCGAAGGAAACCGGAGCCACACATCTGATTTACGGGACGGTCTCGGATCTCCGTTCCCAGGAACGTTCCTTCAAGGGCTACGGAATTGAAACGAAGACGCTGAACTATCAGCTTGACGTCATTGTGAAAGTGGTGGATCTCACCCGTCAGGGGACGGTCTACAGCAATGTATATACCGGGAACTACCGCGAACAGCGTCCGATCAGCGGGAGCATGTTTGACAACAACATCTTCCAGAATCTCATGACCTCCGCCCTTGAACAGGCGGCGGATGATCTTTACGATGCGGCGAAACCCGGGCGCAAGAACAAGATTCCTCCGGCGGCGGCACCGCTCGTGCGTCTGACTGTGAATGTGTCCGGCGGCATGCTTTTCAAGGGTGAAAAGGCGGAAGTCTTTCTGGACGGAGTCCTCCTCGGAAACGGGAATGCGACCTTTGAGGTTTCCTCCGGCGAACACAGCATTGAAGTGAAAGCCGCGGGATATCAGGCAAAGTCTTTCAAAGTGGATCTTTCAGGGGACAGGACTCTGAACGTTACGCTGGAAAAGAAGTAATCCTTTCAATCCCGGGAAGGGAATGAGTCCGGATCAGGATTCCGCCGGAAAGAAGGAAGGCTCCGAGGCGGAGAACGCCTGAAGTGAAGGCGGAGGCGGAGAAGAAGGGGGGAAAGAAGAAAGAAAAAAAAGAAGAAGGCGGAATCACCGGAAGAGGAATCATCATGATAAGGAACGAAATGGAAGAGGAGGAATTGATCTCATGTGGAAGCATATGAAAAAGCAGCTGTTTTTTTTCTGCGTTTTTCTTACGTTCGGGATTTTTTCATCGGAAGCGGCGGAAAAGATTGCCGTGGTGGAGCCCGTGGCGAAAGGAGGGATGCCCGCTTCGGACATAGAAGCGATCTGGGGAATTCTTGAAGCGAATGTGGACGGAGGATACGAAGTCATCTCCCGCAGCGCCGTCAAGGAAATGATGACGGAAATCGGTTTTACGACGAGTTCGGATCTGGTCAATATGAACAGCAGCCAGAAGGCGAGACTCGGCGAAATCGAAGGAGTCAAATACATTCTTGTAACGACCGTGGGAAAGCTGGGGAGCCGCATCAACATGAGTCTGATGCTTCTGAATGCCACGACGGGCGAAATCGATCCGGAAAAACGCGGTTCCGTCACGGCGGACAGTCTTGACGGTCTTGCGGACCGTCTGAAGGACACTCTTCTGGAAATCGGTCTGGGGCGGGAAGCCCGAAAGCGCGGAATTTCCGCTCTGCTGACTCCGTTTGTGAAGGTGCCGGGTGTCACGGCGGCGTTTGCGGACAACTTCAATGCCGGACTGGAAAGTGCGCTTCTGGAAAACGGAATCCGCCTGCAGAATCTTCAGAGGATCAGCGGCATTCTGAAGAAGAACAAGATCGGGAGTCTGGAGGAGGCGGAACCCGCGCTGTATGTGCGGGTCGGAGAGCTTCTGCGGGTCGACTTTCTGCTTCAGCCGACCATTACCAGGTTCAGCACGACGGTGAAAAAGGAATACATCCGCGTCACGCGCAGCGAAGTGCTCCGCTGCATCGGCAATATTGAAGGCAACATCCGTGTGATTTCCGCTCAAACCGGAGAAGTCGTTGCCAGCGTTCCCTTCCGCGAGAAGATCAATTTCGACGATGTCGACACCGAGGAGGATACCGAAGACTGGGCTCCCGAGGATTATGCCAATTACGCTCTGGACAAACTTCTTCCGCTTATCGCGAAGAAAGTCTCCCCTAAGCTGAAATAACCCGCTCCGCGCACCTGCGCTGCAAAGGAATTCTGAAAAACTATGAAACAGAAATTGATCTGGAAAACGGTCCTTCTTCTGCCCGTGCTGCTGATGTGTTTTCTCTGCGGATGTTCGACGGTGGTGAACTCCCACCGTCAGAAAGCCTCCATGATGGAAGCATACACTGCGGGGAAATATGACGAGACCCTTTCCGTCATCAACAGGAAGCTGAAGTCTGCCGAGGGAACGGGCGACGAACTGATGTGGCATCTCGAATCGGGCAGCATGAACTTCACCATGGGCAATTACGATGAAAGCATCCGTTCGCTTGAGCGAGCGGAGAATCTGGTGTCCGAGTATGACGAACGTGCGCTTGTGAGTCTGCGCGATGTGAGTTCGGAAGGCGCGATGGCCGTGACCAATCTCAATGCGCTTCCCTACCGCGGTTTCTGCCGGGACCGCATTCTGATTCCCGTCTTCAAAGCCCTGGCGTACCTGGGGCGCGGGGACGAGGAGGGATTCCGTGTGGAAATCTTCCGTCTGCGCGACGCACAGCAGAAAGTCATGGACGATTACAGGAAATTCTTTGAAGCGGAGGAGGCCGCAGCCGCCGAGGCCGGCAATCAGAATGCGGATGTCGCCGCGAAGGTTTCCGAGTCGAAGGATGCTCCGACTCAGAACGAGGAATTCAACACCGAGCTCGCACAGGTGACGGAAGTGGCAAACCGCGGATACGGGAATTTCCTGAATCCGCTGGCGATCTATCTTTCCGGAATCGGTTTTGCCAGGGACAACAATTATGAGAATGCGATTGTCGACTTCGAGCGTCTGTACAAAGCGCTTCCGAAGCATCCTCTGATCCGGAGCAGTTACGCGGCCGTACTTCAGCGGACGGGGCGGGAAATCCCGGAGGAACTCAAGTCCGTGAAGGCGTTGGAACACCCTCTGGACCGGGACAGCCTGCTGGTGATTTTTGCGAACGGCAGGAGCGCGGCGTTCAAACAGATTGCCGTGTATTTCCCCGTGATGACGGCGTGGCCGATCTGCGAATATTACGACGCACCCTACCGGACCCTGGGCGTGGAGACGGACGGGGAGAAAAATGAAACCGTCCCTCTGGCGGACATGGACGGAATTCTGTCCCAGGAATACAAGGAACGTCTGACCGCCATGATCATCCGCATCACGATCAGTACGACTCTGAAGGAAGCCGCCAGTTACGGAGCCGCCTATGCCGCGTGGCGTGCGAATCCGATTGTGGGCGTGGCGGTGTTTCTGAGCTCGGTGGTCTACCGGGCCACGTTCAACACGGCGGATACGAGAAGCTGGGAAATTCTCCCCAAGGAGTTCCAGATTGCCCAGCTCCCGATGCCGGAAAACAGGGAGCTGAAGCTGACGCTCTCTCCGAACGGGGGGGCTCTGCCTCTGGAAACGACACTCCAGCTGCCGGACACCTGTCGTTCCGCAATTTTGTACGTGGATGCGCCCGGACCCGGTGTGTGGAATTGCAAGGTTCTGGAATTGAAAACAAAATGAGAACATGAAAAAAAGGAGAATGAAAACTGATGGAAATGAGAGGATGGATCACAGCGGCGGCGGCGGGAATTGTGCTTTTCTGCGCAAGCGCCTGCCAGGACTCGGTCAACACCGTGGAAAACGCGGAAAAGAACATGACTCCGACTTCGATTGCCGACAAACGTTATGTTACGGATGGTTATCTCCGGGACCGTCTCCTTCTCAAAGGCGTGAACGTTTCCGAAACCGCCGGCGGTCTTCTTCAGGTGCAGGTGACCGCCATCAACGCACGGACCGGCTTCTTTTCGGAATTGTGGAGCGGAATGACCGGGGATAATCCGTACCGGGTCGATTATAAATTCACCTGGCTGGATGCGAACGGGATGGCTGTCGAAAGCGCCCTTTCCATCTGGGAGACAGTCACGATCACGCCCGGCGAGACGGTGTATTTCCGTTCCGTGGCTCCGAACAAGTCCTGCAGGGATTTCGTCCTGAATCTCCGGGAATCGGAATAAGGAGGAGTGTTTCCCTTCCCCTCCCGTGCATTCGGGCATGACGGCGGAGGGAAAACCATTTTATTTTCCGGAAAAATGAATTATCTTATGATATAACGAAACAGAATGAAAGTAAAGAAAAGGAGAAAAAAGCCTATGAAAAAGATCATTCCTGTTCTTTTCGGAGCCGCCGTCCTTGCTTTTGGAGCCGTCGGCTGCGGGACAACCTCCCATTACGTGGACGCCACGGACACGACTCAGGCCGTGCTGAATGCCGACCGCATGAGTTCCGCCGACTGGGTCAAGATCTCCCAGGATTCCGCCCGTGCACTTCTTGCCAGCCCGCAGTTTGACGATTTCCTTGCCGATTATGCCGACTCCGTCCGCAAGAGCAATCCCGACGCCCGCCGCAATGAGCTCAAACCCCTGCTCATGCTTTCCACCATTCAGAACAACACGGGAGAACATATCGACACCAAGCTTCTGACCGAACGCATCCGCGAAACCCTTTTCAACAGCAATAAAGTGCGTTTCACCACCTATGCCGCCGGAGACGGACAGGTCATTGACAGCGCCACCGCCGATGCCAGACAGCTTGCCAAAGACCCGAACATCAAAAAAAGCACGGCCATGAAAAAAGGCACGGTCAACGCTTATGACCTTTCCCTTGCGGGAGTGATCATCAAGCAGAAGGCAACTTCCGGCCGGGACCGCGAAATTTCCTATACCTTCAGTCTGACTCTCACGGACAACAACACGGGCGAGGGTGTCTGGATCTACACGAAAGAAATCAAACGCCAGGATACAAAGGCCGCGTTGGGTTTCTGAGTTTTCTCAGAAATGCGGGATATTTTTCAGGAGGCCGATTCCCATGCGTGTAACATCAAAATTTCTTTCCGCCGCGGCTGCCGGGGCAGCACTGCTGCTCTTTGCCGCGGCATGCACGAACATTGCCGTATTTGACTACGACGGAGCACCGGGAACGCTGCTGACTTTCCCCGGGAAGGGCAGTCCGGACCAGCTCCGGAGCGTATCCGTTCTTCCCTTCACGGACATGCGCGGAATACCCGGATCCGCCGTCGGAGACAGCGGATCATTTTATCTGGGTCTGATTCCCCTGATGCCGTTTGGATTTGTGGAGAAGCAGGAACCGGAGAACAGCAAGGATTTCGTGTCGCTGGGGAGGTATCATTTTGATCCTGCAAATCATCTGGCGGAGGCGGCGCAGAAGAGTCTGGTGGCGTCCGGATGTTTTTCCCGGGTGAAAAGGGCGCCCTCCTTTGAGAAGGCGGATACGGACCTGGTCTGGGAAGGAACGTTCAAAAACACTTCCTACAGGGGGTATTATCTGACATACGGGATCACTTACTTCTTTGCCCCGGTCCTCTGGATTGTCGGTGCGCCCAACGGCGTTTCCTGCAACGAGCTGGAGATGGAGTTTTCTCTGCGGGACCGCGCGACGGGTCGGAAAATCTGGACTTATTCCTTTGCCGAGACAGATTCGGTGACACACTGGATTTATGCCCGGAACGGGAAGGATGTCAGCCGTTATCCCGTCCTGATGAAACAGGCGATGAACGCAGCGTTGTATGATCTCAGTCGGAATGGGGTTCCCGGACGCTGAGAGAGAAGACATGAAGGACATTTCTGCTCCTCATGATTTCCCCTTCGGAGAGCTTTTTTCTCCGAGGGGAATTTTTTTTGGAAGCGGCAAAACAACGGGAAAAGCAGGAATCGGCGGAATCATGATTTCTAAGCACCTGTCATACCGCAGAGAATTTAGAATAAAACAAGGGAAAAGATGACAGAAAAAGCCGGGCAAGCCAACCTTGTGCGAAGACAGCGTGAGGAAACATGAAAAGGAGATATGAGGAAGAAGCTGGAAAAGGACGCTGGAAGAAGACGCTGGAGGATGATGCTGGAGGATGATGCTGGAGGGGCGGGGGGGTCCCCGGCGGGGAATGAAAAAGAAAGAAGGATTTTCCCCGCGGGTTTTCCGGGCGCGTCTTGCAAATGAGGGCGAGTTCAGTTATATTTCCGCGAAATCCCGCTTCGGTGCGGGAGAGCGAGAGGATGAAAACGCAATTTGCCTGAGGTAGTGAGTGAAAATGCAAAAGATTCTGTGGGCCGCCTGCCTGCTGTCAGCCGTGAATTTTCTCTGCCCCGCTGCGGAAGAGAAGACGAAAACAGAACTGCCGCCGTCGCCGGAAACAATCCGGACCGATCTGAAGGCGGGAGATTTCCCGGACAGGGAAGAGGCGGAGAAACTCCTCGGCGCCCGCAGTCGGCTTCTGGAAAAAATGCGTGCGGAACGCATTCTGATTATCCGGGAAGACAAGGAGGCGCGGGAACTGCGTGAAGAGCTGATGAAACTGCACAAACGCCTGGCCATTCTGGTGGATTCCAAACCCGCGATGAAGGCTCTGAATGCTGAACTCAGGGAAATAGATGCGGCGCTTTCGGAACTTTCCCGGAAAAAGGATGCCGGGAACTCGAATTCCCCGTCCGCCGATGCTGCGGATTCCGCCGGGAAAACGGATGCTGTGAAGTCTGAATGAAGTTCCGCATTCCTGTCCGGAAGAGTGGAAGAGAAGGAGAAATACGCATATGCCAGCAAAGCTTATAGACGGGGCGGCCA
>CAJMAW010000120.1 GCA_905211485.1 uncultured Lentisphaeria bacterium
CAGAGACCCGGCCTCCGGGTCCGCGGAACAGATGCTGAAGGGCCGGCGGAGAATCCGGTCCCGGCACGCCGGAATGCGGACATGTACAAACTGTCCCGGCGCGGCCGCCGCGGCCAGTTCCGGCGCACGGAAGACAATCCGTCGGTAGGGGCCCTGGAGAACCCCGTTGAAAAGAATTTCGCAATGATAATCCATCAAATTTCTCCGATCTTATGGGAATCGCATCCAATCAGGGATATATTAAGTACGCCATCCCGGCGGGAGGATTTTGTCCGGGAGAGGGTGTTTTTTGTGTGTCTCTCGCACGTCGTCCTCTCCTGGCGGATCGCAATCGCAGGGAACAGCGCTGTGGTATTATACACTGGGAAAATGTTTTTAACAGCACCCGCGGAGGAAAATGCGTGCTTTTGTCGGAAAACGGAAGAAGGAGTAAATGCATTTCCGCTCCGCAAAAAAGGGAGAAAGGAGATCTGCTGCTCTTATGACTACGGCTCATCCGGAATCCTCCTTTTCTTTCCGTTCTTCTTCCTTGCCCCCCTCATCTTCCGCAGTGCCGTCTTCTCCGGCGCTGCGTGCTGACCATCCTTCCGTGGCAAGGGTGCTCATGGATCTTTCTCTGGACCGCCCGTTTGATTATCTGATTCCGGAATTTCTGCGCGGGAAAATTCAGACCGGCATGCGTGTCCGCGTGCCTTTCGGGAAAGGCGACGGGGAAAGAAGCGCCTATGTGGTCTCCGTGCTCCGTCATTCGGAATATTCCTCCCTGAAGCCGCTTCTGGGCATCTGCGGGGAGCATCCGCATATACCGGGGGCCCTGATCCGTCTTGCGGAATGGATGAGCGAATACTACTGCTGCACACGGGAACAGGCGGTGAGGAATCTGCTTCCGGGTGCGGTCCGGAGCGGGAAAATCCGGCCGAAGACGCGTTCGTGCTATTTTATATCCGATGCGGCGAAAGCTTCGGAATACATTGCGTCCGCCTCCGGACAGCGGAAGAAGCGGGCGGAAGTGCTGAAGCTTCTGCTGCGGAAACCGGGACTGGAGGCGGAGCGTCTGTCGGCGGAGTCCGGCGCGGGTCAGGGCGTGATCCGCGCACTGCGGAAGGAGGGACTCCTCATCCGGGAAGAAACCGTCCGGGAACGCGATCCCTTCCAGGGTGCGGACATCCAGCCGACAAGTCCGCTTCCCCCCACACCGGATCAGGCCCTGGCTCTGGATCAGATTTTCCGGATGCTCGATCATCCCTCGGAACAGCGCGTGCTGCTGCTGCACGGAGTCACCTGCAGCGGGAAGACGGAAGTGTATCTTCAGGCCATCGGGCATGTTCTGGAATCCGGAGGGGACGCCATCGTGCTCGTTCCGGAAATTTCTCTCACTCCGCAGACCGTGACCCGTTTCAAGGCCCGCTTCGGCGACCGGGTCAGTGTGCTCCACAGCGGCCTTTCCGACGGAGAACGGCATGATGAATGGATGAAGGTCCACAGCGGACGTGTCCGGATTGCCGTCGGGGCGCGTTCCGCGCTCTTCGCCCCGTTCCGTAATCTGAAGCTCATCGTTGTGGACGAAGAACATGAAAATTCCTACAAGCAGTCCGAGGCACCCCGCTACAATGCCCGGGACGTGGCCGTCATGCGCGGGAAAATCGAAGGGGCTCTTGTCATTCTCGGTTCCGCCACGCCCTCGCTCGAATCCTACCGGAATGCGGAAACCGGGCGTTATGCGCTTGCCAAAATGTTGAAGCGCAGCGAGCCGGAGATCGTCATGCCGGAAGTCAAGATCATCGATATGCGCATGGAGGCCGCGGACGGGGAAAAAATCCCCTTCCTTTCCCGGATGCTTGTCGAAGCTGTCCGCGACCGCATCCGCAAGGGAGAGCAGAGCATTCTTTTTCTGAACAAGCGCGGCTATGCCCGGCAGATGATCTGTGAACTCTGCGGCTATGTGGCGGTCTGCCCGGAATGTTCGGTGCCGTACACGTATCACAAGAAGTCGCAGCTTCTGACCTGTCATCTCTGCGCGGCGTCCCTGCCGGCTCCCCGGGTCTGTCCCGGATGCGCCTCGGAGCGTATCCGCTACCAGGGGGCGGGAACGGAAAGAATCGAAATCATTGCGGGGGAAGTCTTCAAGGGCGCGCGCATCGCACGGATGGATTCCGACACGATGACGCGTCCCAGTCTCTATGAAAAAGTGCTCTCCTCCTTCCGGAGGGGCGAAACCGACATCCTCATCGGGACCCAGATGATTGCCAAGGGCCTGGATTTTCCCAATGTCACCCTTGTAGGCATTGTCAATGCGGACATGGGACTGTACATCCCGGATTTCCGTGCGCAGGAACGCAGTTTCCAGCTCATCGCCCAGGTGGCCGGAAGAGCCGGCAGGGGATTTGTCAGGGGCGAAGTCCTGGTCCAGACCAGCAACCCCTTCAATCCCGCCATCCAATGCGCCGCCGAACACGACTATGCAGCCTTTTATCAGGAGGAAATGCCCGTCCGGATGGAACTGAACTACCCCCCCTGCGGACACCTGATCGCACTCCATTTCGATGGAACCGACCCCGAAACCGTCCTCCGGGCCGCCATCGAATTCCGGGAACGGGCCAGACCCTTTGAAAACGAACCCTCTCTCCTCATCAGCGATCCCGCTCCTGCTCCGCTTGAACGCATCCGCGGGAAATACCGCTTCATGATGATCGTCAGGGGCGAAAAGCTCGGCGCATTCCGAAAAATGCTCCGCTCCGAAATCATGGCGTGGAGAAGAAAAAATAAACAGGTCGATTTCTATGCCGACGTCGATGCCCTGAACCTGATGTGAAGGTTTCCTTGACGGATTCTTTTCACACGGCGCCTCGCCGGAAAAAGAAAAAAACTGCCGGGAACAAAACTGCCGGGAACGGAAACCCCTCCCCTTCTCTCCCTCTCTCAGAAGTCCAGCACGCCCAAATGTTCCAGAAGAATTTTGAACCCGATCAGAATGATGGCGCTTCCGCCGGCCACGGTCATGATGCGTTCTCCGGCGAGGGAGGCCAGGCGGCCCCCGATCAGAACTCCGAGAGCGCTGATCAGCGCTGTCGCAATGCCCATTGACAGTGCCGGAAAAAGAATTCCGCTTCCGGCAAATTTCAGTCCGGCTCCGACCGCCAGGGCGTCAATGCTGGTCGCCACCGCGGGGAGAAAAAGTTTCCGCGGAGAAAAGAAATCGCTCCCGGCGGATGATGATGATGATGATGAACAGGGGATGCAGCCCTTTTCTCCGCCAGAAGAGTCTTGCGCATTTCCGGACTCCGCAGTCCCGGAAATGCCGACTGGAAGATCCGGAGTTCTTTCCTCCTTTTCATACGCCCCCCGGATCATGTTTCCACCGACAAACGAAAGAAGAAGAAACGCAATCCAGTGATCCAGACTCTTCACCGCTCCGGCCAGAAGCGCCGCCGCAAGATATCCCAGCACAGGCATGAGGAACTGGAAGCCTCCGAAGAAAAGCGCCGCCCTCGCCGCATCGCGGAACCGATGCGCGCTTCGACCGCAGAGAGACCCCCCGACGGAAACCGCAAACGCGTCAATGGAGACGCTTAGTGAAATCAATAGAACTTCAAGGATATACATGTTGCTTCAGTTTCTCTTTCTTTTCCCGTTCGCTCCCGTTCTTTTCCCGTTCTTTTCTCTCCCGCTTGACGGCTTCTTCCCCGCCCTTTCAGATTTTCCCACTTTTGGATTTTTCCCCTGTTCTTTCTTCCGCCGCCGGAGGGGGAAAACGAGGGATTCATCCTCTGCTCTGTTTTCCGCCGGAAGGAAGAATCCCGAAAGAGCCGAAAGAGAGGAAAGGCCAGAAAGCAAAAAAAGGAAAAGTTACTATATCCTCTTTTCTTTCGCTTTACAAATTCTTTTCCCGCAGTCTTTCCGTCTTCTCCTCCGGAAACGGGGCCGGAACGAAGCCTGGAGAAGGGGAGAAGGAAGGAGAGAAAAAGAGGGAAAGACGGAGGGTGAGGGCGAAGGGAGGAAAGAGGAAAAAGGGGAAAGGGGAAAAAGGGGGAGAAAAAAGGAAGAGGGAGAAGTGATCTCCCCCTCCCCGGAGACGAGGATAAGAAGGAAGGAAGAAAGAAAGTAAGTAAAGAGCGCTCACGCGGCGGAAGGGAGGGAGAAGATTCTCTTTTTTCAGACAATCGTGTAGCCGCCGTCCGCCAGGATCGTGGCGCCGCAGAGATAGGCGGAGTCGTCATCGTCCACGAGGAAACGGACGACGCCTGCGATTTCTTCCGGACGCCCGAAACGCTTCATCGGCTGGAGTTCGAGGAAGGACTGCATGGCACGTTTTTCGTCGCCGGTATCGCGGGCTCCGTCGTGAAGCCCCGGAGTGTCTGTTGTTCCCGGCGCGACGGCGTTCACCCGGATTCCGTACGGCAGCAGAGCAATGGCTGCGGCACGGGTCATGGAATCCACTGCGCCCTTGCTGGCATGATAAGCCAGATATCCCGGAGATCCCACCACGGCAAAGGTGGAGGAGAAATTCACGAAGACACCCCGTACGTCATGTGCGATCATGTGTTTTGCGCCTTCCCGGAGGAAGAGGAAAGCGCTGCGGACATTCGTGTTCATGACATTGTCGAATTCCTCGGCGGAGGTTTCCAGAAGGGGTTTATTCAGCTGAAGGGCGGCGTCATTCACAATGATGTCGATCTGTCCGGCAATCTGTTCCGCGGTTTCGATGACGCGGAGAATGTCCTCTTCCCTTCGGACGTCGCATTCTGCAAACAGAGCCTGTTTTTCTGTCAGTTCGCGGGCAAGTTTTTTCCCTGCATCGGCATCCCGGTCCGCGATGATGACAAACGCGCCGTCCGCCGCCAGTCTCCGGGCGACAGCCTCTCCGATTCCTTTTGCTCCGCCGGTCACGATGGCCGTTTTCCCCTGCAGTGTTTTCATTTTTTCCTTCCTTTTCATGACGTTGCTGTCCGCGTTTTTTCTCCTCTCCGCATTTCTGCCGGAGCTTTTTCCTGGAGTTTTTCTTTCCCGGATGAGAGTTTCTTACATCTCAACATTTCAAACAGCAGAGCTACAGTACAGCTTCCGGAAAGGAAATGCAATTTTTTTTCTCCACCGGGAAAAGTAAGAGGGAGGAAAAAGGAAAAGCATGATTCGAGCATTGAGGAAGAATTTTTCTGCCCATATTGTTCTGTTCCCAATGAAAAAACTTACCCGGAAGAAAGCGGAAGGCTTGTAAAAACTTTTTTCCGTTATAGCGTAGGAAAAGAGCATAAAAGAGTCCCCTGATCCGTCAAACCCTGTGGAGATGACAAAATCATGAAAAGAGCCTTCTCTTCCATGCTGTCCGTCCTGCTGTTTTCAGGCGGGATCGCCCTGAGCGCCGCCTCTCCGGCGCTGTTCGACTGGTACGCCGTTCCGGCCTTGAGCCCGGTGAAACGACTTCCGGACAAGGTGCCGGAGGATGGAGTGAAAAACGGTCCTTTGAATGTGATTCTGGCGAAAGGGGAATACGAGCCCGCATCTTTTGTTGTGCAGCCGCTGCGTAATGTGAACGGAGTGCGGATCGCTCCGACCGATCTGAAAGACGCTTCAGGGCATACGATTCCGGCTTCGGCCGTGGATGTGAAAGTGGTGAAGGTCTGGGTGCAGACCGGCTGCGCGTGGTACAGCTACTTTGCGGACAGTTCCGGCCGCGAACTCGTCCCCGAACTGCTTCTCAATGACGAAACGCTGGTCAAGGTCGATGAAAAGAATCTGGAGAATTATCTGCGGACGGATGCTTCCGCCAAAGACGGGAAACAGGATCCGTATGTCTGGATCAGCAATCCCAGGAACATCGACGTGCCCTTCGACCCGGTGAAGGAAGGCGTCCGCGATGCGGACACTCTCCAGAGCGTCCGTTTCGAGCAGAACCGCTGTAAACAGTTCTGGGTCACTGTCGAAGCGCCGGGGGACGCTGTTCCGGGGCTCTACAAAGGGGGAATCGACGTCGTGGCGGACGGGAAGAAAACCACCATTCCGCTTCATGTCCGCGTCCTTCCCTTTGAACTGCCCCAGCCCAGGACGAATTACGATCCGGAGCGCATCTTCTACACCAGTTCCTACAACGCCTCGAATCTTTTCAACATGCTCAAACAGCACGGGGGCGATCTGAAGGCGGCGGAGAAGCGCCTGCGCAAGGAATACGATTCCATGCGCCGCCACAATCTTCTCTATCCGCTTCTTCCCGCATGGAGAAGCGATCTGGATCTTGCGATCTACCGCTCCCAGCTGGAAATCTACCGTCAGGCCGGACTCGGGAGCGATGCGCTTTTCGATGCCGTCCGCGGCATTCCCGACTACGGCTATCTGAGTCATAAAGACCGGAAAAAACCTCTTGCCGAACAAACCCTGCCCTCCTACTGGGAAAAGGAAACCGGGACGGCGGCGAAAATCGCCCGGGAAATTTTCGGTCCCGATGTCGAACTTTACGGGATCGGCTGGGATGAACCGGGCATGTCTCTGCTCCGTGCCGAACGTCTGCCCTGGAAGAGTCTTCATCAGCAGAAAGTGAAGACCTTCAGCACCGCGCACAAAGCCCACCGCCTGCATGCGGGTTACAACGAGGATTTTGTCAATTACGGCGGCAGCACCAACCGCGAAGAGGCGCGCAAATGGCATGAAATAGGGGCAAGAATCTCCGCCTATGCCAATCCGCATACGGGGCCGGAAAATCCGGATTTCGTCCGCCGGACCCACGGCTTCCTGATGTATTTCGAGGATCAGGACGGCACCTTCAACTACATGCTCAACGGGAGTTCCTGGAACGATTTCCTCGGCGCCGACTACAACTTCAGATCCTTCAACTGGGTCTATCCCTCCGCGGACGGATTCGTGGAAACCATCCAGTATGAAGGTTTCCGGGAAGCCGTCGACGACGTCCGCTACGCCACGCTGCTCAAACAGACCGCCACCGAAGCTCTGGAGAAATCCGCTTCTTCCGGGAACGTCGATCTTGCCTATGCAGCGAAATCCGCGCTCCTCTTTCTTGCCGAGGTGGATTACGGGGAATGCGATCTCCAGGCCATCCGGCTGGAAATCATCCGCCACATCCTCAAGCTGCGCGACATGATGAACAAATGATGAGAAAGGGAATCCATATCATGAAGAAATGTCACACCCCGTTTTTTACCATATCGTTCTCTGCGCTTCTTTCCTGCTGTGCGTTTCTGTATTCCGCGCCTCTTTTTTCCGCCGCGCCGGGCGGTGGTGCAAACGCTTCTGCGGAAGGGAAAAGCGCAAGCACTCCCCTTTCGGAACTCCGGGAAAAAATCTCCCTTCCGAATTTCAATTTTGAAACGAACTGGAAACTGATCCGTTCGGCTCTGGCCTTTCAGATCCGGCAGGGAGCGAAAAGCCCCGAGATTTCTGCTCTCTGCGATGAAATTCTGAAGGGAAACGCCAAAAAGCTTGAAGGGAAGAAAAGGGGGACTTTAAATCCGGAAAAGATCCATGCGCTGATTCTTGTCTCCGCGGCTGCGGAGGCGCAGGGGGATGCGGCTCGGATCCGTCTTCCTGAAGCGAAGGAGAAACTCTCCCCCGAACAGAGTGCCACCGCTCATTTTGAGGCGGCGAAAGTTTTCATGGAAGCTCGTGTTTACGACACTGCGCGTTTTCTGGGCTCGGTCCGGGAACGAGAAGTGCCTTTCTACACGGTGGACCTGGTGGAGGAATCGCCTGTGGGTGTCCATGCCTGGAGGAATTCTTCCATTGTGAAGGATCCCGGGAAGCGGGAACAGCGTTTTGAACCCTACAACAAGAAGGCTGCGGCTCTGCTGATCAATGATGTGAACACGGTGAGAGACACTGCCGCCACGCTGAAGACAGAGGAAAAACGCTGTCCACTGAGCTTTTTTGTTTCCGCGGATAAATTCGGCATTCATGTCTATGCGGAAATTCCCGATGCCGATCCGGAGCAGGTGCTTTCCGGACTTGAGAATACCGGTATGCTGGAAATGTATCTCCTGCCCGGATTCGGGGAATGCTACTATCAGTGGATGGTGTATCCCGGGGCAAACACCAGAGCCGATTTCATCGCATGGAACTCCCGCAGTCCGGACTATCGAAGACTGGACAATTATTTCCGCTGTGAGTTTTCTCCTCTTCCGGGCGGCGGGGGGTTTGGGCTTTATCAGTTCCTTTCCTGGAATGCTCTCTGGAACAAGCTGCCTGCCAAGGATTCCGAATGGGCGTTCGGCATAGTCCCGTGGTTGAAATCGGGCGGGTTCACCTGGGGAAGCGGGCAGGTTCATGAACTGCATCGTTTCGGCCGTCTCCGTTTCCGCAATCTGGAGCGTATCCTTCCTGAAATCAAAAAGCAGATTGTCTTTTCCGCATGGGCAAAATTCAAGGCGGATTCTTCGGCGCCGGAGATTTTCTGGAGTGATGAGGTCAAAGGAGATCCTGTCTTTTACAAGAGTGTTCTGGAGCCGGAGCTTGCCAAACTGAAGGAGGCAGGCAAACTGGTCACGCCGGATATTTCTCCGGGAAATGTGGAAAAACTTTATCGGGAAGCGGTTCCTTTCTGGAATGAGCTTGGGTTTCACATTGCCTCTTTGCGTGCGGACTATCTGGAAAAACAGATCATGGGGGAAAAGTGATCTGTCAGCCGGGGAGTATGAGGGCGAGGAGCCCTCATGCTTTTCAGAAAAAAATAAAAATA
>CAJMAW010000121.1 GCA_905211485.1 uncultured Lentisphaeria bacterium
GGAGGCCATGCGGAAGCAGAACGTCTATCTTCCGCTGGAGGACGATACGCTCATCACGCTCGACCGGCTCTGGGAGCAGATGATGGAAAAGGAGCGCTGCGCAGCCATTGCGCAGGCCATGCGTACCCTGCCGGACGAGGACCGGGAAATATTTTACCGGTTTTACGATCTGTCGCAGACAGCCGCGCAGATCGCAGAGGACTTACATTTGAACGCGTCGACCGTGCGTTCGCGCCTGATGCGCGGACGGCGGACACTGCGCGAGGCTTTGGAAAAAGGAGGTCTGTTTTGTGAAGACGACGTGGGATGAGCTCATGCGCTATGCGCCGGAGCAGGAGATTCCGCTGCCCCCGATGCAGGACGGCGAGGGTGCGCGGATTTTGAGCAAGACGATGGGAAAAATCAAAGAAACGAAGCGGAAGCCCGCACGGCCTGTCCGGACGGTGCTGATCGCGGCGGCAATCGCAGCGCTGTTGTGCGGCAGTGCGTTCGCGGCGCACTCTTTCGGCTGGTTCGACCGGCTGTTCGGCGAAAAAGCCGCGCTGGTCAAGGACCATGTCACGAGCTATGACGAAAAAACGTCTACAGATCTCACACAGCCGGCGTACACCGAGGAAGAACAGGCCATGATCGCCGAGGGCACGATGCAGGTGCCCGACACTGCCGATTTGGCGGATACGGGCGTATCGGCCACGACGGAGAATTTCGTGTTTACGCTCCAATCCATGCTCGTCTCGAAGGATTCTGTGCTTGCGGTCATGCGCGTCGACGCGCGGACGGACAAGGCCGCGGCGACGCTTGCCGCGCTGCCGGAGGCCAGTGACAACGAGAAGGAGATGGCTCGGATGCTGCAGGTGCACGTGCGCAACAACATTGACTTCCGCGGAGATCATAGTCTGGAATGGAAGCTTGGCGGTATGGGGATGCACATCATTCAGGTGGAAGGACGCACGGCATATATGGTTCTGACGAACAACGGCGGTGAAATTGAACCGGGCGACCGGCTGCTGTTTCAGGCGTGGTATCAGGACAAGACCGTTGATCTGTTTGAACTTGCGGTGCCGGATCAGCTGGTACAGGAGCTGGTGATCAAGCTGGACGAATCGGAATACGAGGATCAGTATGACTGCTGGCAGACGGCAACGATCACGCCGATCTCCTTCCGGCTTGAAGGCCGCTACGGACGCAACTGGAGCGTTCCGGAAACAAATAGTGCCGTTTCCATTACACTGAAGGACGGAACAAGCTTCGAACTTGCCAGCAAGGAAAACGGCTACTCGTACAGCGACTATGGAACCTACGGTTCCATGAGTTCCTCCGGCACCGGAATGCCGGAAGAGGACCGCACAAAGAAGACCTGGCTGTTCTCCCAGCTGATCGATCTGGACGAACTGGCCTCCATCACCGTGTGCGGCGTGACATACCCGATTTTACAATAAAAACAACGCAAAGCAACATAATCGGAATATATACATCACAAATAAGCATTTCCAATCTGCTGCCGGGTATGCTAAACTAAGGAAAAATACAGCAGGAGGAATTTAAAATGCAGGAATTTGATCTGATCGTGATCGGCGGCGGGCCGGGCGGCTATCTCTGCGCGGAACGCGCGGGAAAGGCGGGGCTGCGGACGGCACTGATCGAAAAGCGCGCGCTGGGCGGCACCTGTCTGAACGAGGGCTGCATGCCCACGAAAACACTTCTTTATTCCGCAAAACTCTACGACTACGCAAAGGGCGGCGCCGCCAAATACGGAATCCGCTCCTCCGCGGAACTGGACCATGCGGCCGTGATTGCGCGCAAGGACCGGATTGTCAAGACTTTGACCTCCGGAGTGGCGGCTCAGATGAAGGCGGCGAAAGTCAAAGTGGTGAACGCATCCGCGAAAATCTCGGGGAAGAGCGCCTCCGGCTTTCTGGTGACGGCCTCGAACGGGGAAAACTATGAGGGGAGAAATCTGATTCTTGCTTCGGGCTCATCCGCGGCAGTGCCGCCGATTCCGGGACTGAAGGAGTCTCTGGAAAAGGGAATTGCAGTGACCAACCGGGAAATTCTTGCGCTGAAAGAGCTTCCGGGAAAACTGATCGTGCTCGGGGGAGGGGTGATCGGACTTGAAATGGCGTCCTACTTCCAGTCCGCCGGATCGGAAGTGACGGTGGTGGAAATGCTGAATAAAATCGGAGGGCCTGTGGACGGGGAAATGTCCAGGGCGCTGCAGGAGATATATGCGAAACGGGGAGTGAAGTTCCTGCTTTCCACAAAGGCCGTTGCCGTAAACGGAGGAGAGTTGACTGTGGAAGCGACAGACGGAAAAAAATCCGTGATTTCCGCGGACAAAATTCTGGTATCCGTCGGCCGCCGCGCCGCGACAGCGGGGCTGGGACTGGAATCCATCGGAGTGTATACCGAACGCGGAGCCATCGTCACGGATGAGACGATGAAGACCAATATCCCCCGCGTTTACGCTGTGGGAGACGTCAACGGGAAGTCCATGCTTGCACACACCGCCTACCGCGAAGCGGAAGTTGCGGTCAATGTCATTGCCGGAGAACGCGACTCCATGAGCTACGCTGCGATTCCCTCCGTGATTTACACGAATCCGGAAGTGGCGTCCGTCGGGGAAACGGAAGAGACTGCGTCCGCAAAGGGCCTGAAATTCAGCGTGGTCAAACTTCCCCTTCAGTTCAGCGGCCGCTATCTGGCGGAGAACGAGGGCGGGAACGGATTCGTCAAACTCCTGCTGAATTCGGACGGCATCCTGATCGGAGGAGGAATGATCGGCAATCCCGGTTCGGAAATGATTTTCGGACTCGCCATGGCCGTGACAAGAAGACTCTCCTGCCGGGATTTGGCCAAAGTCGTTTTCCCGCATCCGACGGTCAGTGAAATTTTCCGGGAAGCCGTTCTTTCCCGTGTCTGAGCCCGGATCCAATTGTGGAGAACCGTTTTTTGTTTGATTTGAAAGAAAAAAATAAATTTTTTCATACTATTTTTCACCGTTTTCAGAAAGAGAAGGAAAAAACATGCCGAAGAGTCAGTTTGTTGATCCGGCCGAAGTCCGGAAAACCGGAGTCCTGGAATTCGGAACCATCCCGTTGAATGCGTACAACAAGACGCTGAAAGAGGAACGGGAAATCTACAGTGATGCGGATCTTGTCGGGATTTACAAGGATATGCAGTATATCCGCGAATTCGAGACCATGCTTTTCCAGGTCCGCACCACAAAGCATTACAACGGAGTTGATTATCTTTACACGGGCCCGGCGCATCTTTACATCGGGCAGGAATCCGCGGCCGTCGGGATGGCGTACAGCCTGACGCATGACGATCAGATTTTCGGATCTCACCGCAGTCACGGCGAAGTACTCGCCAAGGGATTCAACGCCGTGAAGAATCTTCCGGAAAAGGAACTGGAATCCATCATGAAGGAATTTCATGACGGTGCGCTTCTGAAGGTCATCGAAAAGGAAAACAAGAGCGGCGATATCCGCGATCTCGCCACCGATTTCCTCCTCTACGGTTTCATGGCGGAACTTTTCGGACGCGAAAACGGTTTCACGCGCGGCCTGGGCAATTCCATGCATGTGTTTTTCACGCCCTTCGGGATTTATCCGAACAATGCGATTGTCGGGGGCTCGGGCGGAATCACAGTGGGCGCAGCTCTGTACAAGAAGGTCAACGGAAAGCCGGGAATCGTGGTGTGCAACATCGGAGACGGGTCTCTGGCACGCGGTCCGGTCTGGGAAGCGCTGAACTTCTCCTCCATGGATCAGTTCTACCAGCTCTGGGAAGGCGCCTACCGCGGCGGACTTCCGTTGATTTTCAACTGCTTCAATAACAGTTACGGAATGGGCGGCCAGACGGCCGGGGAAACCATGGCCTACGGCATCGCCGCCAGAATCGGAGCAGGCGTGAATGCGGATATGATGCACTCGGAACGGGTGGACGGATACAATCCGCTTGCGGTCATCGATGCTTTCCGGCGCAAACGCAAAATTCTTGAGGAAAAACGCGGTCCGGTTTTCCTCGACACCGTCACCTACCGTTTCGTCGGTCATTCCGCCACGGACAGCTCCACCTACCGGACCAAGGAAGAAATCGAAGCCTGGCAGAAAGTCGACGCCATTGCCGTTTACCGTGAAAAGCTGGAAAAGGGCAAAGTCGCCTCCGGCTCGGACTTTGATGAAATCAACGAATCCATCAAAAAGCGCATCACACGCCTGATGAAACTGGCCATCGACGATTCCGTCTCGCCGCGGATCAATCCCGCCTCCGAACCTGATGCCATCCGGAAATACATGTTCTCCAACAAGCATGTGGAGAAATATGACAGCCGGAAGCCGGATGTTTCCATGCCTCTGGAGGAAAATCCGCGCATTCTGAAACTGAAGGACAAAGTCCGCTTCGGCCGCGACGCGAACGGGAAAGAGGTCTCCAAACTGAAGGTTTTCTCTCTCCGCGACGCTCTTTTTGAAGCCATCATCCACAAATTCTACACCGACCCGACCCTCATCGCCTTCGGCGAGGACAACCGCGACTGGGGCGGCGCTTTCGGCGTTTACGGCGGACTCACCGACTCCATTCCCTATCACCGTTTCTTCAATGCGCCGATTTCGGAAAGCGCGATTGTCGCGGTGGCGGTCGGCTATGCGATGTGCGGAGGACGCGCCATTCCTGAACTGATGTACTGCGACTTCCTCGGATGCGCGGGGGATGAAGTGTTCAATCAGATGTCCAAATGGCAGAGCATGTCTGCCGGAATACTCCAGATGCCCGTGGTGCTCCGCGTGTCGGTGGGAGCCAAGTACGGAGCGCAGCATGCGCAGGACTGGACAAGTCTCGTTTCCCACATTCCCGGGCTCAAGGTCTGCTTCCCCGCGACTCCCTATGATGCCAAGGGCCTCATGAACGCCGCCCTCTCCGGAAGCGACCCCGTAGTCTTTTTTGAAAGCCAGAAACTCTACGACATCGGAGAAATGTTCCATGAAGGCGGCGTGCCGGAAGAATATTACGAAATTCCGATCGGAGAGCCGGATATCAAACGGCGCGGCAGCGACCTCACAATTCTGAGCGTGGGCGCGGCATTGTACCCTGCAATGGCCGCCGCGGATCGTCTGAGCGCGGAATTCGGACTGGAGACGGAAGTGATCGACGCCCGCAGCCTGGTGCCCTTCAATTACGAACCTGTGATCGAATCTGTGAAGAAGACCGGACGCATCGTTCTGATTTCCGATGCCTGCGAACGCGGATCCCATCTGAACGACTTTGCCTCGAATCTGACGCGTCTTTGCTTTGACCATCTTGATGCGCCTCCGATGATTGTGAGTGCGCCCAACACCATTTCGCCGTGTCCGGAACTGGAAAAATTCTATTATCCGCAGGCGTCGTGGATTCTCGATGCCGTGCATGAGGGAATTCTCCCGCTGCCGGGATATGTGCCGGGAATGAACTTCACGCGGGTGGAGAAAATCCGCCGTGAAAAACTGGGGATCTGACATCAAATGAAAACAACGGCAGTAAGACTTTACGGAAAGGAAGACCTCCGTCTGGAGAGCTTTGAACTGCCTCCGATGAAGGAGGATGAAATTCTGGCCAGGATTGTTTCAGACAGTCTGTGCATGTCCAGTTTCAAAGCCTCGGAGCAGGGGGCGAAACACAAACGCGTTCCGGACAACGTTGCGGAGAATCCGGTCATCATCGGGCATGAGTTCTGCGGCGAGATAGTGGAGGTCGGGCCCAAATGGGCCTCCCGTTTCAAAAAGGGAGACCATTTTTCGATTCAGCCTGCGCTGAACTACAAAGGGACGCTCAACTCCCCCGGATATTCCTATCCCTATATCGGCGGAGACGCTACTTATATCATCATCCCGAACGAGGTGATGGAACTGGGCTGTCTGCTCCCGTATGCGGGAGAGGCATTCTTCTACGGATCCCTGGCGGAACCGATGAGCTGCATCGTCGGGGCGTTCCATGCAAATTACCACACCACGAACGGAAGTTATGTGCACCGGATGGGGATAGTGGAAGGGGGAAGAATGGCGCTTCTGGCGGGCGTCGGACCGATGGGGCTCGGCGCAATCGACTATGCTCTGCACGGTCCCAGACGCCCCGGACTGCTGGTCGTTACGGATATTGATGACGCCCGTCTCGCCCGCGCAGAGGAGCTTTATCCTCCGGAATCCGCTGCAAAGGACGGAATCCGCCTCGTCTACCTGAACACCAGGGAAGGGGATGCGGTTCAGAAACTGATGGAAGTTTCCGGAGGAAGCGGATATGACGACGTCATGTGCTTTGCCCCGGTCCGCGCCGTCGTTGAGACCGGCGACCGGATCCTTGCCAGAGACGGATGTCTGAATTTCTTCGCCGGCCCCATGGATCCTGCTTTCCGTGCCGAATTCAATTTTTACAATGTCCATTACGCTTCCACTCATATCGTCGGCACTTCCGGGGGAAACACGGACGATATGATCGAATCCCTGAAGCTGATGGAAGAAGGCCGGATCAACCCCGCCGCGATGATTACGCATATCGGCGGTCTGGATGCCGTCATCGGCGCCACACTGAACCTTCCGCGCATTCCGGGAGGGAAGAAACTCATTTACACCGGAATTCAGATGGGACTCTGCGCCATTGCCGATTTTGCGGAAAAGGGCAAGAGCGATCCGCTTTTCGCCAGACTGGCGGAATCCGTTGCGAAACACCGGAATCTCTGGAATGCGGAGGCGGAAAAAATCCTGCTCTCCCATTTCGGCGTGTTCCCGTGAGAAGAACATCTGGACATGCAGAATGAATGAGATGTGAGAGACTGACAAAAAAGGTGATCTGAATGTCTTTGCGGATTCTGACAGAACTTTCCCGCCGTTACGGAGCGGATCCCGCCTTCACTCTGGCGGGAGGGGGAAACACCTCCTGGAAAGAAGATGGCGGGCGCTTCCTCCATGTGAAACCCAGCGGAGTGGCTCTCGCGGAAATCCATGAGGAGGATTTCGTAAAAATGGACCGGAACATTCTCCGGGAGTGTTTTGCTCTCGGCGATGATTCCGTTTCCTTTTCTTCTGTGCGGGAACGGGAGGAGCGGGTCAAAAAACTCATGGCCTATGCGGTTCTTTCTTCCGGGGAGGAGGGGCGCCGTCCTTCCGTGGAAGCGCCGCTTCATGAAATCATGCCGTTCCGTTACGTGGTGCATCTGCATCCGGCACTGGTCAACGCCATGACCTGCGGACGGGAAGGAAAACGGATCGCCTCGGATCTCTTCCCGGATGCGCTGTGGGTTGATTACTGCGATCCGGGCTTGACTCTCGCATGCAGAGTGCGGAAGGAAATGGAGCTGTACCGGACTGAGCACGGGGGAATGGATCCCGCAGTGATTTTTCTGCAGAACCATGGCGTTTTCGTCGGTGCGGAGGAGGTGGAAGGAATTGACGGAATTTATGCGGAAATGATGGATAAATTGCGTCATTACTGCCTGGAACGCGGTTTCTCCCTTCCTCTTTCCAAGGCGGAAGAAGCTGACAGAGAGACGGTTCTGGAACTGGCTCCGCTTCTCCGCGGATGGCTTCTTCCGTCCTCCGGGACCCGTGCGCCTGTCGTGTCTGCGACGGGGGCGTTTCCGATTCCGCGCGGTCCTCTGACTCCGGATCATCTGGTGTATGCCAAAGCCTTCGGCCTCGTTTCGGATCATCCGGACGGGGAGGAGATTCTCCGTTTCCGGGAGGAACACAAGTATCTGCCCCGGATGCTGGAAATCCCCGGAAAGGCGGTCTTCTGCGCTGGCGAAACGCTTACCGCGGCATTGACCGTTCGGGACCTCGCGGAAAACGGAGCTCTGATCGAACAGCTTGCACCCGCGTTCGGAGGAGTTCATTATCTGACTGATTCCCAAAGGGAATTCATCGAAAACTGGGAAGTGGAATCCTACCGGGCAAGTGTTGCGGCTGGAAGCAGGAGCGGGAAGAAGAGTTCCCGTCCGATGAGCGGTCTTGTGGCCGTGGTGACGGGCGGGGCACAGGGGTTCGGCTTCGGGATCGCCCGGTATCTGGCAGCGGAAGGCGCGGATGTGGCGATTGCGGATCTGAATGTGTCCGGGGCACTGGAAGCTGCGCGGAAGCTCGGAGGAGGAGGATGCAGAGGCTTTTCCGTGAACATTGCAGATGAAGAATCGGTGAAGACTCTGTTTGAAGAACTGGTCTCCGTCTATGGAGGAGTGGATCTCTTCGTGGCGAACGCGGGAGTGCTGAAGGCAGGATCCGTGAAAAATTTCGAGCTCAAGGACTGGAAACTGGTGACGGATGTCAATTACAACGGATATTTTCTCTGCGTGAAGCACTGTTCGCGTCTGATGGCGCGTCAGAACGCCGTTTCCGGACTCTGGTCGGATATTGTTCAGGTGAATTCCAAAAGCGGACTGGCCGGATCCCGCGCAAACGGCGCTTATGCCGGAAGCAAGTTCGGAACGATAGGCCTTACACAGAGTTTTGCGCTGGAGCTGGTTGCGGATCACATCAAGGTCAATTCCGTTTGCCCGGGAAATTTCTTTGACGGTCCTCTCTGGAGTGATCCGGAA